>JAJFJS010000100.1 GCA_021773815.1 Gammaproteobacteria bacterium | reverse complement strand
GATTTATCGGCGGCGGATCATTATCGAGGCCCTGGCGGCTGAAGGTTTCCGAGGGGTCCCCGACGCCAAAGACCTTCGACACCAGGGTGGAACGCCAGATTCGGCAAAGAGGGCACATCAATCCCCGCGGAACGACGGAGTCCGGCAATGTGCGGCAGCGTTGTCACGATATGTCCGAGGTCGAGGCGGCGTTATATCTCTCGGAAACCTTCAGCCGCCCGAGCTACGTCAACTCGATGTCCGCAAAAAATTCCAGCGGCGTTTCCGAGGGATATAACGACGTCTCGACCGGCCAGGGAAAGACCGGGGGAAATTTTTGGAAAATTAACTTTTCCCGCACAGCTGATACATTGCGACTGGAAGTTTGGGGGAGATAAGTTAACCGTTCCCAGATCTCCCCAAATCCCGGCGACGCGTCAGCGCTTCATCGCGTCGAAGAACTTCGCATTGGTCTTCGTATCCTGCATCTTGCCAAGCAGGAATTCGATGGCGGCGAGTTCGTCCATCGGATGCAGTACCTTGCGCAGGACCCACATCTTCTGCAACTCCTCATCGGACGTCAGCAGTTCTTCGCGGCGGGTGCCCGAGCGGTTGATGTTGATCGCCGGGAACACGCGTTTCTCGGCAATACGGCGATCCAGGTGCATCTCCATGTTACCGGTACCCTTGAACTCCTCGTAGATGACGTCATCCATCTTCGAGCCGGTATCGATCAATGCCGTCGCGAGGATCGTCAGGCTGCCGCCCTCCTCGATATTACGCGCGGCGCCGAAGAACCGCTTCGGCCGGTGCAGCGCATTCGCGTCGACGCCGCCGGTCAGGACCTTGCCCGATGACGGCACGACGGTGTTGTAGGCGCGCGCGAGCCGCGTGATGGAATCGAGCAGGATGACGACGTCGATCTTGTGCTCGGCCAGGCGCTTGGCCTTCGCGATCACCATCTCGGCCACCTGGACATGACGACTGGCCGGTTCGTCGAACGTACTCGACACGACTTCGCCACGGACCGTCCGCTGCATCTCCGTAACTTCTTCGGGCCGCTCGTCGATGAGCAGCACCATCAGATAGCACTCCGGATGATTCGCCGCGATCGACATCGCAATATTCTGCAGCACCATCGTCTTACCGGCCTTCGGCGGCGAGACGATCAGCCCGCGCTGCCCCATGCCGATCGGCGCAACGAGATCGATGATCCGCGCCGTCAGGTCTTCGGTACTGCCGTTGCCCTGTTCGAGTTTCAGCCGCCTGTTCGGGAATAACGGCGTGAGATTTTCGAACAACACCTTGCCGCGCGCGTTTTCCGGCGCGTCATGGTTGATCTCGGCGACCTTGAGCAACGCAAAGTAGCGTTCGCTTTCCTTCGGCGGACGCACCAGGCCCGATACGGAGTCGCCGGTGCGCAGATTGAAGCGGCGTATCTGGCTCGGGGAGACGTATATATCGTCAGGCCCGGCGAGATAGGAGCCGTCGGACGACCGGAGGAAGCCGAAGCCGTCCTGCAGTATTTCGAGCACTCCGTCACCGATGATGTCGTCACCGGACTGAGCATGCGCCTTGAGCACCGCGAAAATGATGTCCTGCTTTCGCGAGCGGCTCATGTTCTCGATTTGCATACCCTCGGCGATCTCGACGAGCTCTGCAACCGGCTTGTTCTTCAGCTCATTGAGGCTGAGCAGGTTTTCGCCGTTTTCCAGTTCACTCTTCGAGATGACCTCGTCTTCGGTAAACGCGGAATGATCTTCCTGTTCCGGCCTCCGACGTCGCGGCGCTCGCTTCTTCTGCTGATTTTGCTGGCCGTCTGCCTTGCCGCGCGTAGGATTTTTCGCGCGACTTCTTGCTGAATTTCCCAAGTAGCCCCTCACAATTTTTCATCCAGCAGCTTGATTAGCTGCTCTTTTGACAACATACCGACATGCTGCGCCTCGACGACGCCGCCCTTGAACAGAATCAGGGTCGGAATGCTGCGAACACCGAATTGCATAGCGATACTCTGGCTCTCTTCTACATCGAGCTTGGCTATTTGCAATCGGCCCTTATAATCTTCGGCGATCTGGTCCAGAATAGGCGCCAGCATTTTGCATGGTCCGCACCATTCGGCCCAGAAATCCATCAGGACCGGCTCCTCCGATTTGAGGACATCCGATTCGAAATTTTCACTGGTAATGTGCTTAATGCTCATGTTCACTTTGCTTGGTAACAGATATGCTCAGGAATTTGTGCCGAACTGCCGTTCGATCCGGCAGAAACACCGGCAACTTTGACGATCGGAGTGGCGCCGGTACCACAATCGGCAGGCAGCCAAATAATGCGTATTTCAGAAGGGCCGTTAGAGCTCCTTCGACTAAAAAACGTGCAGTGATCTGGTAAAGATTTTGACGGGAATGATTATGTCCCGCGCCGATTTCATTCAATTTGAACCCGTCACGCAGCAATTTGCAAGCATCTGGTCAACCTTTTTTCATTACTAACACGCCAGCCGAGTAGCCGGAATACAATGACAGAAGAGAAGAAAATCCCTTTCACGGACCTCGACCTACCCGAGGCACTGATCGAAGGCGTGCGAACGGCCGGTTTCGAGTACTGCACCCCGATTCAGGCCAAAACCCTGCCGCAGGCGCTCAAGGGTCGCGATATTGCGGGTCAGGCACAGACGGGCACCGGCAAAACGGCCGCATTTCTGCTCGCGGCGATGAACGCGCTGCTGAAGCACCCGCAGGAAATCGACCCGAAAACCTCTAGTCCGCGGGCACTGATGATTGCCCCGACTCGCGAACTGGCGATACAGATCCATGCCGATGCCCTCGTGCTCGGCAAGGCCACGGACTTCCGGATGCAGGTGGTGTTCGGCGGCGCCGATTATGACAAGCAACGTGATGCGCTCGCGGCGGGCGTCGATATCCTCATTGGCACACCCGGCCGACTGATCGATTATTACAAGCAAGGCATTTTCACGCTCAACCATATCCAGGTCATCGTTCTCGACGAGGCCGACCGCATGTTCGACCTCGGCTTCATCAAGGACATACGCTATGTCCTGCGGCGCCTGCCGCCGCCCGACCGGCGACTGAACCTGATGTTCTCGGCAACGCTGAATCAACGCGTGCTCGAACTGGCCTACGAGCACATGAACGAGCCGGAAACCGTGCGCATCGAACCGGAACGGGTGACCGCGGACACGGTCACGCAGATCGTCTATTTCCCGAGCAATGAAGAAAAGGCACCGTTGCTGGTCAGCTTGCTGCAGGACATGAACGCGATACGCACGATGGTGTTCGTCAATACGAAGCGCCAGGCCGAATATCTCGAAGCCATGCTGCAGCAGAATGATTTCAAGGCGCGGGCGATCTCCGGCGATGTGCCGCAGAATAAACGGATGCGCATGCTCGCTGACTTCCTGTCCGGCAGCCTGCCGGTCTTGATTGCGACCGACGTGGCTTCGCGCGGCCTGCACGTGCCCGATGTCAGTCACGTGATCAACTACGATCTGCCGCAGGATGCGGAGGACTATGTCCACCGCATCGGCCGCACAGCCAGGGCCGGTGCATCGGGCGATGCGATCAGCTTTGCCTGCGAGACGTCCGCCTTCACGCTGCCGGAAATCGAGAAGTACATCGGTCACCGGATTCCGACCGGGTCATTCGCCGCCGGCGAGTTGCCGAAGATCACGCAACCGCCGTATAAACCGCGTCGCAGACCCGGCCGACACGTTAAGGCGACCGGCAAACCGCAGGGGCCCGGCCACGCCAGGAAGAAATCGAGGCCGCGGCGGCGCAATCCGGGTCCGGCGCCTAAATCAGACTGACGATCCGCCGCACGCTCGCATGCGGGCCGGCCTCGTGATCCGGCAGCCCCGAGTCGGGGCCGGTCACGGCCACGATATGCCCGAGACCGAAGGCCGCGGCGGCATCCAGAACGGGCACACTGTCATCGACAAACAGCGTCCTGTCCGGATCGAAGTCCAGCCGGTCGCGCAGCAGCGGCCAGAACCCGGCGTGTTCTTTCGCCAAACCGATTTCGTGGGACGACACGAATTCGTCGAGGTACCGGTCCAGCCCCAACACGCCTTTCTTGACGCGCAGCGTATCGGCATGCGCATTCGTAACGATGATGATGCGCTTTTTCCGGCCCATCAGCGCGACGAGAAACTCGCGCGCGCCAGGCAGGAACCGGACCCGGTGGCTGCTCGCAGCCTTCAGGGTGCGCAGGTCCAGGCTCAATTCCTCCGACCAGTAGTCGAGGCAATACCATTCCAGCCGGCCGCGCACGTCGGCATATCGCTCGAACAACTCGATCCGGGCGCGGTCCGGATCCATCATCCGTGCGCGCGCCAGGCAACGCGGTACGAGTTCGCGCCAGAAATAGTTGTCGAACGAGAGATCGAGCAACGTGCCGTCCATATCGAGCAGGACGGTGTCACATTGCTGCCAGTCTATCGTGACTGGCCGGGGGCCGAATTCTGAAATCTCCACCACGTCGCTTATACTCCGCCGCGTCGCCACTCGATCGGCCCCGAATACGCCCCGCGGAATGACACCTGATGCATAAAGATTTACCCCAAATTACCGCCGCGGTCGTCGCGATCGCCCGCCGGGCCGGCGCCGAAATCATGACGATATACGAGTCGGACTTCGACATCGAAACAAAGGCCGATGATTCGCCGTTGACTGCGGCCGACCGCGCATCTCACGAGTTGATTGTCGCCGCCCTGCACGACCTGACGCCCGATATTCCCGTCTGGTCGGAAGAATCCGCAGCAATTGATTTTGCGACACGATCCGGCTGGCCAGAATTCTGGCTCGTCGACCCGCTCGACGGCACCAAGGAGTTTATCAAGCGCAACGGCGAATTCACCGTCAACATAGCGTTGATTCGCGGCCACGAGCCGGTGCTCGGCGTCGTCCATGTGCCGGTAACCCGCCGGGATTATTTCGGCGCCGTGGATGACGGCGCCTTTGTCATCGATGACGGCGGCGCGCCCGAACGAATCACCGTCACCCGCCCGGCCGAATCGCCGGTGCGTGTCGTCGGCAGCCGCTCGCACCGGGGCCGTTCGCTCGAGGCGTATCTCGACCAGATCGGGCCGCATGTCATGATCCCGATGGGGAGTTCACTGAAACTGTGCCTCGTTGCGGCAGGCACGGCCGACGTCTACCCGCGACTCGGTCCGACCTCCGAATGGGACACCGCCGCGGCCCAGGCCGTCGTCGAGGCGGCCGGCGGACAGGTCGTGGATGTGCACGGCCGGCGCCTGCGCTACAACACGAAGGCCGAGGTCCTGAACCCGCATTTCATCGTCTTCGGCGATCCCTCGCGAGACTGGACAGCCGGCGCACAGGCGCCATAACGACGCCCGGAACTCTGCCGCCGCGGCGCCGGATTTGCTACAATCAATGGGTCCACAATCAGTACGGTCGGCACGAGCGTCGAGGCCAGAATAAGTTAAATGCGCCTTGATCGCCCGCAGAACAAATCTTTACACCGGGCTCTGCTCGGATCGACCGGCGACATGAGCAACGGAACCTGATAAGCGAGGCTAATGGACAACGTAGTCACCCACGCTTTTGGAAATCATACTCAGCTCAAGGAGCTGCGCGTGGCGCATCGTGATCTCGATGCGGCCATCACCGAGCTAGCGATCATTCCCCATGTCGATCAGCTGCGCCTGCGACGCCTGAAGAAGCAGCGTCTGCGACTGAAAGACATGATCACGAAGCTTGAGAGCGAACTGATCCCGGATATGAACGCCTGACCCGACGCACGTTCGGGTCTCCGGGACGAGTATGACCAGGCGGCAGAGCGCGGCTCTGCCGTTCTCTGGTAACTGCGCCCCACATCCGCGCATGGCCGTTCGCCTGCCGTTACCCGATGTCGGCTGTCGATCCGGTTTACAACCTCCGACCCAGGTCGATCCCCCGTTTCTCCGCACGTTCACGACTGCCCCGTGAAGCAGGTCTCGTCTTTGGGACCCGAAGGCTGTCGGCGTTTCTTACAAACGCGTCCGTTTGCCCGCCCGGCTCGCGCCTCGGCGCCCGCCGCAAGCCTCCGGCGCGCGGTTTATTTTGCGAACCACATCATGTTTTGACCCGGTCCGCCGAGGTTCTGTCAAACCGCCGCCCGAAATCGGCCGCCATGGCACGTTTGCTGCAACATCCTTGACCGCAACACAGCCATATGTAGCACCCAAAGCAACAACACGACCCAATGCCCGAATAACAACAATAAATACGGGCAAAATAATAATAAGAACGATAACAATACTCAGCACTCCCAAAGCCGCCCGCCCAGGCGGCTTTTTTTTGTCCGATACCGCAACGGCATTGCAATCGCGGCCACAGCGGTTATCGTCTCGCCATGCCGATTACCCCCATCCCCGACATCTCGGCCCGCGACGTGCCGGCCCTGTTCCTCGACTTCGACGGCACGCTGGTCGACATCGTCGCCCGCCCGGATCTGACGCGAGTCCCGCCGCCGGTGGTCGAGATGCTCGGCATGATTCACCAGCGGGTCGGCGGCGCGTTGGCGGTCGTCACCGGGCGGCCGCTCGCCGACCTCGACCGACTGCTGGCGCCGCTGCAGCTGCCGGCCGCGGGCATTCACGGCGTCGAACACCGCGCCGCCGGGCACGTCATCGAAACCCGGTGCCGGGCGGGCATTCCCGACGATATTCGGGCGCAGATCCGGCAGCTGGCGACCCGGGACGACCGGCTCGTGCTCGAGGACAAGGGTGTCGGCATGAGCCTGCACTACCGGCAGGCACCCGAGCTGGAAGCCGATATACGTGCGGAACTGACACGGATTTCTGCGACGCTCGGCCCGGCATTTTCGGTACAGGATGGCAAAATGGTCATCGAGTTGCGGCCGGCCGGCTTCGACAAGGGAGCGGCGGTCGAAAAATTCATGTCCGAGGCGCCGTTCGCCGGTCGCCGCGCGATATTCATAGGTGATGACGTCACCGACGAGGACGCCTTCGCTGCCGTCAATCGTATGGACGGATACTCCGTGAAGGTCGGCGCCTGCGGCCCGGACACCGCGGCACGATATTCGCTGCCGGACGTCGCCGCCGTTCACGCGTGGCTGCGGCCGTTTACCCGTCCGCCAACCGACTGAGTATCGAGGAGTTCACTGGTGTCATCTCTGAATCAGGCCGTCATCGGAAATTGTCAGGTCGGCGCGTTGATCGACGAGCGCGGCAGCATGACCTGGGCGTGCATGCCGCAATTCGACAGCAACCCGGTTTTCTGCAGCCTGCTGATGGGCGACGACCCGCGGCCGACGAGAGGCATCTACGAGATCGAACTCGTCGATTTCGCGCGCGCCGAACAGTCCTATATCCGCAACACGCCGATCGTACAAACCACTTTGTACGACACGCACGGCAGCGGCGTCCGCATTACGGATTACGCGCCGCGTTTTAACCTGTTCGGCCGGGTCTACCACCCCGTCATGCTGATCAGGACGCTGACGCCGATCGACGGCTGGCCGCGCATCCGGATTCATCTGCGCCCGGCCGGCAATTACGGCGAACAGGACGCCACGACCACGCACGGCAGCAACCACATTCGCTACGTATTGCCCGAGATGGTGATGCGCCTGACGACCGATGTTTCGCGCAGCGCGATTCTCGAGGAGAACCCGTTCGTACTGACCGAAACGAAACACCTGATCCTCGGTACCGATGAAAGCATCCCTGAGGCCGTCGACAAGATCGCGCGGGAACACTTTGGCGCAACCAAGAGCTACTGGCAGAACTGGGTGCGCGGTCTCGCGATACCGTTCGAATGGCAGGAGGCCGTCATTCGTGCGGCCATCACACTGAAGCTCTGCACTTTCGAGGATACCGGCGCGGTCATCGCGGCGATGACGACCTCGGTGCCCGAATCGGCCGATAGCGGCCGCAACTGGGACTACCGCTACTGCTGGCTGCGGGACAGCTACTTCACGATCCGGGGCCTGAACAGTCTCGGTGCGACCAAAACAATGAGCGCCTACCTGCGATATATCGTCAACGTATCCTACGAAGCCCAGGACCGCCTGCAGCCGGTCTACAGCATCACCGGCCGCGCGGACCTGACCGAGCGCATCGTCGATAGCCTGCCCGGCTATCGCGGGATGGGGCCGGTCCGGGTCGGCAACCAGGCCTACGTACAGATTCAAAACGACGTTTATGGCGCGGTGGTCATGGCCGCGACCCAGTACTTCTTCGACCATCGCGTGCCCGAACCGGGCACGGTCGAGAACTTCCAGCGGCTCGAGATTCTCGGCGAACGTGCCGCGCAACTCTACGACCAGCCAGATGCCGGCATCTGGGAATATCGCGGCCGCAAACGTGTACACACATTTTCCGCAGTCATGTGCTGGGCTGCCTGTGATCATCTGGCAAAAATCGCCGAGCGATTGCAGGTGCCCGAGCGCACCGCGTATTGGCAACAGGCCGCCGACCGGATGCATGCCGATATCTGTGACCGGGCATGGGACGAAACCAAGCAGGCGTTCACCGAGAGTTTCGGCCGCCCCGAACTCGACGCATCGATGCTGCTACTGCACAGCCTCGGCTTTATCAAAGCCGACGATCCGCGTTTCCTCAGCACCATCACCGCGATCGAAACTGAATTGCGACGCGGCGATCACCTGATGCGCTACGGCGTCGCCGACGATTTCGGCGAGCCGGAAAACGCATTCAATATCTGTACCTTCTGGTATATCGACGCGCTGGCCGCGACGGGCCGGGCCGAGGAGGCGCGCGAGTTATTTGAAAAAATGCTCAGTTGCCGAAACAGTCTCGGACTGCTGTCGGAAGATCTGGATCCGGCAACCGGCGAACTCTGGGGCAACTTCCCGCAGACCTATAGCCTGGTCGGCATCATCAATGCCGCGCGCTGCCTGAGCCGTTCCTGGAAGGACGTGCTGTGAGCCGCCTCATCGCCGTCTCGAACCGCGTCGCCCAGCCGACCGGAAATCTGAAATCCGCCGGCGGACTGGCGATCGGAATACTTGCCGCACTTCAGGATCACGGCGGGGTTTGGTTCGGCTGGAATGGCAAAACGACATCCGGAGAGACCGGCGAGCCGCACATCCGGCAGGTCGGCAACATCACCTACGCGACCATTGATCTCAACGAAACGGCATTCGAAAAATATTACAACGGCTTCAGCAATACATCGTTGTGGCCGGTCTGCCACTACCTGCTCGGCTACTTCCGCTACGATCGCCGCGAATACGATGAATACCGGCGCGTCAACACCACGTTCGCCCGCAAACTACTGCCGCTGTTGCAGCCCGACGACATTATCTGGGTACACGACTATCACCTGATTCCGCTGGCATCGGAATTGCGCCGCGCCGGTGTCGACAACCCGATCGGCTTCTTCCTGCACGTGCCGTTCCCGGACATCGAAATGTTGCGCGTACTGCCGGTTTATACGCAGTTACTGCGTTGCCTGTGTGCCTACGACGTCGTCGGCTTTCATACGCCGCGGGACCTTGCCGCATTTAACGAGGCGGTCAGCCAGGAAGAGATCGGCGGACTGCTCAAGGCCAACCGCAGGAACGGCGATCAGACCCAATGCGTCGACGCCGACGTATTCCCGATCGGCATCGACGTCGACAGCTGCTACGCGCTGGCAACCGACGGACGGCAGAGCGATAACACGCAGCGCATGATTCACCATCTGCACGACAGAAACCTGATAATCGGCGTCGATCGACTCGATTACAGCAAGGGCCTCGAAGAACGCTTCTGCGCCGTCGAGCGCCTGTTCCGGAGTTACCCTGAGAACCGGGGACAGGTGTCATTCATACAGATCGCGCCGAAGACCCGCGCCGGCATTCGTGCCTACGGCGATATTCGCCATGCGCTCGAGCAGAAGGCCGGACAAATCAACGGTGAATTCGCCGATATCGACTGGGTGCCCATTCGCTATCTGAACCGGGCATTCGACCGCGCAACCCTGATGGAATTCTTTCACGAGGCCAAGGTCGGCCTGGTGACACCGATCCGCGACGGCATGAACCTGGTCGCCAAGGAATTCGTCGCCGCGCAGAACCCCGAGGACCCGGGCGCGCTCGTGTTGTCGCGCCTGGCCGGCGCCGCACACGAGCTGACAGATGCCGTCCTCGTCAACCCCTATGATATCGACGGCGTTGCAGATGGTATTCAGCGGGCGTTGACGATGCCGCTCGGCGAACGGCGAGAACGCTATGCCGGCATGATTGAGGTACTCAGGCGCAACGACATCACGGCATGGCGCACCCGCTTCGTCGACGCATTGTTGCGCGCTCGCGCGCGGATGGCTTCCGGCGCATGACGACGCTGCTGGCGGACATCGGCGGTACGCAGTCGCGTTGCGCGGTGACCGATGCGAACGGCGCCGTCCGCGACATCCGTATCTTCGACAACGCCCGTTACGCCGATCCGGCGACGCTGCTGACCGGCTATCTCGACGAACTGCCGGCAGCCCGCCGGCCCGTTTCCGGCATCCTTGCGGTCGCCGCGCCGGTCCGCGGGAACACGGTGCAGATGATCAACATCGACTGGCGCTTCTCGGTCGAATCGCTGCGCCAGACGCTGGCCCTCGAGCGCCTGCAACTGCTCAACGACTTCGAGGCGCTGGCGCTCGGGCTCCCGGGCCTCGGGCCGAATGACCTGCTGTCGATCGGCGGCGGAACGGCGCTGGCGGAACGCCCGAAGGCCGTGCTCGGTCCCGGCACGGGCCTGGGCGTCGCCAGCCTGGTGCCGGCCGGCCACGGCTGGCTAGCCGTCAGCGGTGAGGGCGGGCACGTGACGCTGCCGGCCGTGACGCCGGACGAGGACCGGCTGATCGCCCGCATCCGCGAACGCTTCGGGCATTGCTCGGCCGAACGGCTGATCTCGGGACCGGGACTGGCCCTGCTGCACGCAACGCTGCACGATTCGGAAGCAGTCGACGCCGCGGCAATCGCCGCGCTCGCCGCAGCCGGGGATAGACAGGCACAGGCGACCTTCAGCATGTTCTTCGAACTGCTCGGCACCGTGGCCGCCAACCTCGCGCTGACGATCGGCGCATTCGGCGGCGTCTATATCGGCGGCGGCATCATCCCGCGGCATGCCGAACGTTTCGCCGCATCGGGATTCCGCCGACGCTTCGAATCGAAAGGCCGCTACGGCGACTACCTGAAATCGATCCCGACCTGGCTGATCGTTGCCGAACACCCGACGCTGTCCGGGCTGGCCACGGCCGCAAAGTCCGGCACGGTCTGGGATTAAACACCCGCTTTCTCTTGCCTGTTGCGCTCAGACTGTTGCGCCTGGTCTGTCGGACTCGGGCCGTCAGCAACGGAGCCAAAGTCTTGCAGCTCTCGCCCGGTTCCGCCGCGATTCCACGCCGAAGGACCCGCACCAGACACACTCCGGCAACGAATAGCCGATTTTGCAAACGAACCATTCGAGCCACGGAATTTGTGATCCGGTGCGGCGAGCATCGCCCCGACGAGCCGCGAATAGTGAATTTCACCAACTGCGCGGCATAAGCGACCAGCCTCTAACCGAGGCCGGCGAGAAAATCCCGGAACAGCCGATTGATCATCGCGAGGTTCGCTGTCAGTCGGTGGTCACCGTCGAGCAACACGACGGTGGCGCCGGTCTCGCGGCCATAGCGGATGCTGCCGGCGTGCGGCACGATGTCATCACACCAGCCATGCACGATCAGCGTCGGACAATCGGGCAGCGGCTCCGGCATGTACTCTTCGTAACCGGGCATGTGCAGCGCGGGCGCCAGCAGGAACAGGCCCCGCGCAGGGACGCGTGACGCCGCCGCGGTCGCGACGTACCCCCCCATGCTGCTGCCGACGAGCACAATCGGTGCGGCCTGTTCACGGCAATACGCAACGAGCTTGTCGGCGCGGTCGCGTGCATCGGCCATGCCCTGGTAATCCAGCGATTCGACTGACCACCCGCCTTCACGTGCGGCGTCGGCCATTGACCGGATCTTCGTGCCCCACGGCCCGCTTTCCTGTCCGTGCGAGAAACACACGTGGCGCATTACAGTCATTCGGCGTCGTCTCCGAACGCCGGAAAGGCCAGCGGCCCCCAGATCAATTCATCCATGTCGGGTTGCCACTGGAATTTTTTCATGTCGACGCGGCCGTTCTCGATCAAAACACCTTCGTCTTCGAGCCGACGGATCTGTTCCCGGCGACCCGCGCTGCCGGCCGGCAACGCGATCTTGCCGTCAGCCTTGAGAATACGATGCCACGGCAGGCGGCTCCGATCCGGCGCCTTTGCCAGCGCGCCGCCGACGCGACGCGCGCCACCGTTCAGTCCGGCCAGTTTCGCCACCTGACTATACGAGGCGACGCAGCCCTCGGGAATCGCCTCTGCAACATGCCAAACGCGTCGAAACGGACTGGCGGAATGCTCGTCCACCTTGCCTCCTCGTCATCCGGAACCTCGATGTCACCATGCTACATTAGTTCGATGTCGCAACAAGGCTGGCAGTTCTGGATCGATCGCGGCGGCACCTTCACCGATATCATCGCCCGCGATCCGACCGGACGATTGCACGTGGACAAATTACTGTCGGCCGACCCGGCGCGTTACGCAGATGCCGCGGTCGCCGGCATCGTGCGGATACTGGCGCAATCCGGCGGTACGCATCGCATCGAGGCGATCCGGATGGGCACGACCGTGGCCACCAACGCGCTGCTGGAACGCCGGGGCGAACCCACCGCGCTGGTCATCACGGCCGGCTTCGAAGACGCGTTGCGTATCGGTGACCAGACGCGTCCGGATATTTTCGCGCTGCAGATACGCCGCCCCGCCCCCGCACACGGTCCCGTCATCGCGGCCGACGAACGCATCAATGCAACGGGGCACGTGTTGCGGCCGCTCGATCTGGCGGGCCTGCAACACGAATTGCAGGGCACTTACGCAAGCGGACTGCGGGCCGTCGCGATCTGTTTCATGCACGCCTGGCGAAATCCCGCGCACGAACAGGCCGCCGGTGAACTGGCCAACCGGATCGGCTTTCAACAGGTTTCGCTGTCGCACGAAGTCAGTCCATTGCGAAAACTGCTCGGCCGCGGCGATACCACGGTTGCCGATGCCTGCCTGTCGCCGGTGCTCGACCGCTACATCGCGGGTCTGAAGGCGGCGCTCGCAAATGCCGGGCTGACCGCCGACCGCCTGCTGTTCATGCAGAGCAACGGCGGGCTCGTCGACGAACAACGGTTTCGCGGCAAGGACAGCGTGCTGTCGGGACCGGCCGGCGGCGTTGTGGGCATGGTCGCGGCGGCCGGACCTGCCGCCGCGCGCCGGCTGATCGGTTTTGACATGGGCGGCACGTCGACCGACGTGTCGCTGTTCGACGGCGATTATGAATACGTCACCGACACCGAGGTCGCCGGGGTCAGGCTGCGGGCCCCGATGATTCGCATTCATACGGTTGCGGCCGGCGGCGGCTCGATCCTCCGTTTCGCCGCCGGACGCTTCCAGGTCGGACCGGATTCGGCCGGCGCCCGGCCCGGCCCGGCGGCCTACCGCAACGGCGGCCCACTGACGATCACCGACGCCAACCTGATGCTCGGGCGCATCCTGCCGGCCTACTTTCCGCACGCTTTCGGCGCCGGCGGTGATGAACCGCTCGACGACGCGCTCGTACACCGGCGGTTCACCGCATTCGCGACCCGGATTTCCCGCGAGACAGCGCGCGAGATGTCGCCGGAGGCGGTCGCCGACGGCTTTCTGCGCGTTGCCGTCGACAACATGGCCAACGCGATCAAGCGCGTCTCCATTCAGCGCGGCCATGATCCAGGGCAGTTTACGTTGTGCTGCTTCGGCGGCGCCGGCGGCCAGCACGCCTGCCGGGTCGCCGGGGAACTCGGCATCGAGACCATCGTCATTCATCCGCTGGCCGGCGTGCTGTCGGCGCTCGGCATCGGCACGGCACCGTTGCGCAGCTACCGCCAACAGACCGTTGACGAACCGCTGACGGACGCGGCGCTGGCCGGACTCACGGCGGCTATCGAACGTGCGGCCGAGGACTGTCGCCGGGAACTACTCGACCAGGACTGTATCGTCGGGTCGCTCGACGTCCGCCGCATCCTGTCGATCCGGGTCAGCGGCGCCGACACGACATTGGCCGTGGTCTGGAACGACCGGGCCGGCATCGAGGCCGAATTCGACACGCTGCACCGACTGCGATTCGGGTTCGGCCATGCCGCTGCGCCGCTGCAGATCGAATCCTTTCGAGTCGAGGCCAGCGGTCGTCAGTCCGACGACGGCACCCATACCGACATCGTACCGTCTGCCCATTTACCGACCACGGCATCAACCGCACCGCCGACAACACCTCTCTACCACGCCGGCCAGTGGCACACGGCACCCGTGCACCCGCGCGCGACGCTGCGGGCCGGCGAGCGCATCGCAGGGCCGGCGCTGATCTGCGACGACACATCGACGATTGTGATCGACCCGGGCTGGCGGCTGCGTGTCGATGACGACGGCCGGCTGCAGGTAACACGCAGCCGGCAACCCGGCGCCGGCCGGCGCCGGCCGGTCGACACGCCCGACCCCGTGCTGCTGGAAGTCTTCAACAGTCACTTCATTAATATCGCCGAGCAGATGGGCGCGGTCATCGAAAACACCGCACATTCGGTCAACATCAAGGAGCGACTGGATTTCTCGTGCGCGCTGTTCGACGGTCGCGGCCGGCTGATCGCCAACGCGCCACACATCCCCGTTCATCTCGGTTCGATGGGCGACAGCGTCACCGCGGTACTGCAGGACCGCGCGGACCGGCTGCGCCCCGGCGACGTGTTCATGCTCAATTCGCCGTTCAGCGGCGGCTCTCACCTGCCCGATATCACCGTGGTCACGCCGCTATTCGATGCCGACGGCGCCGATGTCGAATTTGTCGTCGCCAACCGGGCGCACCACGCCGATATCGGCGGCATGACCCCCGGTTCGATGCCACCCGACAGCCGGTCGATCCATGACGAGGGCGTCCTGTTCGATGTATTCCGGCTCGTCGATGCGCACGGCTTCCGCGAGGCGGCGGTCCGCGCCGCGCTGGCCGGCGGACCATGGCCGGCGCGCAACCCCGAGCAGAACATCGCCGATCTGCGCGCCCAGATCGCGGCGAACGAGAAAGGCGCCCGGGAACTGGGCGCGATGATTGCCCATTTCGGCCGCAACACGGTGCGGGCCTACATGCGCCATGTCCGCGCCAATGCAGAGGCATCCGTGCGCGCCGCGATCGGGCGGCTCGCCGACGGCGAACACGTGCTGGCCCTGGATAACGGCGCAGCGATCCACGTCCGCGTCGTCGTGGATCAGGCTCGCGGCGAGGCGGTCGTCGACTTTACCGGCACGTCGCCGCAGAGCGCGACCAACTTCAACGCGCCGTTGTCGGTCACGCGCGCGGCCGTACTGTATGTCTTTCGCACACTGATCGATGCAGCCATCCCGCTGAACGCCGGCTGCCTGCGACCGATCCGGCTCATCATCCCGGCAGGCTGCCTGCTCAATCCCGTTTACCCGGCCGCGGTCGTCGCCGGCAACGTCGAGACCTCGCAATGTATCGCGAACGCACTGTACGGAGCGCTCGGCATCATGGCGAGCGCACAGTGCACGATGAACAACCTGACTTTTGGTGATGACCGGATGCAGTATTACGAAACGATTTGTGGCGGGGCCGGGGCCGGCCCCGGGTTCGACGGCGCCGACGCCGTGCATTCGCTGATGACCAACTCGCGCATGACCGATCCGGAGGTTCTCGAGTCGAGATTCCCGGTATTGATACGCGAATTTGCGATTCGCCGCGGCAGCGGCGGCGCGGGACGCCATCGCGGCGGCAACGGCGTCGTGCGCCGTATCGAGTTCCGGGCGCCGATGACCGCGGCGATCCTGTCGAACAACCGGCGCACGGCACCGTTCGGTCTGGACGGCGGCGCACCGGGCAAGCCGGGGCACAATCGCGTTATCCGGCGCGACGGCCATTGCGAGGATGTGGACCCGGTAGCGGAACTTGCCGTAGAAACCGGCGACACTATCGTCATCGAGACACCGGGCGGCGGCGGCTTCGGATCGCCCCCGCCCGACGATCGATGACACCGACGACCGGATTCATTTCCGTGGAAATTCGAACCGGTCGGCGATGCCGAACCGAGGTAATATTGAACGCGTAACGCGCCGAAGGGCGCCTGAACGACACGGCAGGATCCGGAATACCGCGTGAATTTTGAAATCGCCCTCGTCCTGATCATCCTCGGCGTCTCGCTCGTGCTGTTTATCAGCGAAGTGCTGCGCATGGACCTCGTGGCACTGCTCGTGCTGTGCGCACTGGCCGTTACCGGCATCGTGACCCCGAACGAGGCCATCTCGGGATTCGCCAATGCTGCCGTCATCACGGTCTGGGCCATGTTCATTCTCAGCGAAGGCCTGACGCGCACGGGCATCGCCGATATCCTCGGGCGCCAGGTCATGCGCATCGCGGGCCGCAGAGAGATACCGCTGATTTTCTGGATCATGACGATATCGGGCGGCTTGTCCGCGTTCATGAACAACATCGGCGTCGCCGCATTGATGCTGCCGGTCGTCGTCGACATCGCCCGACGCACCGAGGTCCCGCCGTCCCGCCTGCTGATGCCGCTGGCCTTCGGCTGCCTGCTCGGCGGTTTGACGACGCTGATCGGCACGCCGCCGAACCTGCTGATCGCCGGCGCGCTCGCGCAGGGCGGAGAAATCCCGTTCACGCTGTTTGATTTCACTTCGGTCGGGCTGGGCGCAATGATGGTCGGCGTCCTGTTCGTCTGTTTTGTCGGCCGGCTGATGCTGCCAAAGACCGACCCGACGTCGGCCTCGCAGAAACGCAGTCAGCGCAACCTGCGCTCGCAATACGGGCTGCAGGAACGCACGTTCGCGATGACGGTGCCGCAGAGCTCAGTCCTGGTCGGCAAGACGCTGGCCGACAGCCGCATCAGTTCCGCCGCCGGCCTGATCGTCATGGTGCTCGAACGCCGCAACCAGGTCATCACGCTGCCGTCACGCAAGACCCTGCTGGAAAGCGGCGATCGCCTGTTGATTCAGGGCCGCCTCGACCGCTTCAACGAGATGCGCCAATGGAGCGATCTGATCATCGAGCGTGAGGCGCCGCTGCTACAGACCCTGTTATCCGGCCAGGTGCAACTCGTCGAGGTCACCGTCGCCGAGGACTCGACGCTGGTCAAAGACCTGCTGCACCACACGGATTTCCGGCGACGCTATGCCGCGAACGTACTGGCGATCAAGCGTGACGACCTCATTCGTCGCGATAACCTCGCCTATGTGCCCATCCGCGCCGGTGACAGGCTGTTGCTCCAGGGCGGCGAGAGCCTCATCAACGACCTGGAAGGCAGCCAGGAATTCTCGGAAATTCGCGTCGCGACTGAAGAAGATCTGACCGACAGCTACCGCCTGCAGGAACGCATTTTTGTCGTGCGCGTACCGCGCGATTCACGCCTCGGCGGCTCGACGCTGGCCAAGAGTCGCATCGGTGACGCATTCGATTTCCGCCTGCTGGCGACGTTCCGCGAAGGCACGCTGCAATTCATGCCCGAGCCGGACGAGGTTATTCTCGGCGGTGACCTGCTGCTGTTGCAGGGCCGCCCGGAAGATCTTGACGTGCTGGTCGGGCTCCAGGAACTGACGGTCAGGCAGGAGTCGCCCGCCACGCCGGGAATTTTTGAATCAGACCGGCTGGCCACGCTGGAGGCGACGCTCTCGCCGCAATCCAAGCTCGCCGGCGAAACCGTCTCCGATGTGAACTTTCATGAAAAATTCGGCCTCGAACTCGTCGCGATCTGGCGCTCGGGCAAAGCCATCCGCTCCGACCTCGGCGGAATGCAACTCCTGCATGGCGACGCGCTGCTGTTCGTCGGCCCGCGCAACAAGCTCACACTGCTCAGCGACGATGCCGATTTCCTGGTGTTGACGCCGATCAGCGTGCAAACGACGGATACGCGGCGCGCCCCGCTCGCGAGCCTGATCATGTTCGGCGTCATCATATCCGTGCTGATCGGCTGGCTGCCAATCTCGGTCGCGGCGATATTCGGCGCCGCCCTGATGGTCCTGACCGGCTGCCTGAATATGGAACAGGCCTATCGCGCAATCGACTGGCGCGCCGTGTTCCTGATTGCCGGCATGCTGCCGCTCGGCATCGCGATGCAGGAGACCGGGACTGCGGAGTTCCTGGCCACCAAGGTCATGGCCAGTCTCGGCAACTTCGGGCCGTGGCCCGTGATCATGGGACTGTATGCGATCACGGCGCTGGCAACGATGATCATTCCGACCGCGGCGCTCGTCGTGCTGATGTCGCCGATCGTCCTGTCAGCCTGCGCCGAGATGGGCATCATGCCGCAGACGGCGATGATGGCTGTCGCCATGGCCGCATCGGCCAGCTTCACGAGCCCGATCTCGCACCCGGCAAATATTCTCGTCATGGGTCCGGGCGGTTACCGGTTTTCCGACTACATCAAGATCGGCGTGCCGCTGACGCTCGTGATATTCGTCGTCGTCATGTTGCTGCTGCCGATCTTCTGGCCGCTGACGCCCGTCCCCTGACCACCGGTTGAGAGCAAGCCGAGGCGCAGCGCTCAGGGAATCAACACCGTCGACCCGGTCGTCCTCCGCGCTTCGAGATCACGGTGCGCCCGCGCGGCGTCCTGCAGCGCATACCGCTGGTTGATCCGGATCCGCACCATACCGTTGCCGAGCATCGCAAATAACTCGCCGGCGGCGCCCAGCAGATCGGCGCGCGTGCGCAGGAAATCGAACAGGACCGGTCGGGTCACGTACAGGGAACCCCGGCGGGCCAGTTCGAGCGGCGAGAACGGCTCGACCGGACCGGAGGCATTGCCGTACGTGACCATCGTGCCGTGCGCGCGCAGGCAATCGAGCGATTGAAAAAACGTGTCCCGGCCGACCGAATCATAGACGGCCGCGACGCCGGCACCGTCGGTCAGCGCCCGGACCTTATCGACAAGCGCGGGATCGTCGGCCCTGATTATCTCGGCGCAGCCGTTCGCGCCGGCGAGTTCAGCCTTCTCATCCGTACTGACGACGCCGATGACCGTTGCGCCGAGACCGGCCGCCCACTGGCTCGCGATCAGGCCGACGCCGCCGGCCGCTGCATGCATCAGTACGACATCGCCGGGCCGCACCCGGTAACTGCGCCGCACGAGATACCAGGCGGTCAGGCCCTTGAGCATCGCCGCGGCCGCAGTCTCGGTCGAGATGCCGGCGGGTATCGGCACGAGCCGTTCGGCATCGTAGATGCGCTGCTCACAGTAAGTCCCGGGCGGCACACCGACCCAGGCCACGCGGTCACCGACCGCCACCGAATCGACCCCGGCACCGACGACTTCGACGACGCCGGCGGCCTCCGTGCCGAGACCGGCCGGCAGATCGAGCGGATACAGGCCTGACCTGTGATAAGTATCGATGAAGTTCAAGCCGATCGCCTCGTGGCGGACGAGGGCCTGACCGGCGCCGAGCGCCGGCAATTCGATATCACGCCATTGCATGACGTCCGGACCACCGAATTCGTCAACCATGATTGCCTTGATCATCGATTCCACTCCCTGGTTGCGCGTGATTCACCGCTTCACAGCCCGCAGACTACAAGCGGACGACAGGCTACGAGTATAATGCGGTCGCGCGCCGAGGATCATCGCGTGCTGCGAAGAAAAATCAGGGGCTATCGCATGACCGACTCGATCATCATCGCCGGCGCCGGACATGCCGCCGGTCAGGCAGCTGTTTCACTGCGTCAGGGCGGCTTCAAGGGGCGCATCGTCATGATCGGCGAAGAAGCCTATCTGCCGTATCAGCGACCGCCGCTGTCCAAGAAATATCTGGCCGGCGAACTCGATCTCGAACGGATGTATGTCCGCCATCAAAAGTTTTATGACGAACACGACATCGACCTGCGCCTGTCAACGCGCGTCGAACGAATCGACCGGTCGGGCGCGACCGTCACACTCAGCGACGACAGTAAACTGCCGTATGACCGTTTGCTGCTGGCGACCGGCAGCCACGTCCGCAAGCTAACCATCCCGGGCCACGATCTGGATGGCGTCCACTACCTGCGCAACGTCGCCGACGTGCTCCGCTTCAAGGACGACTTCACGGCGGGCAAGCGGCTCATCATCATCGGCGCCGGTTACATCGGCATGGAAACCGCCGCGGTCGGTATCTCGACGGGCCTGGACGTGACGGTTCTCGAATCTGCCGATCGCATTATGGCGCGCGCGCTGGCGCCGGAAGTCTCGGTATTTTTCGATGAGGTCCATCGCGCCGCCGGCGTACGCATACTGTGCGGCCGCGACCCGCACAGCCAAATCATCGGCGACGGCAGGGTCGAGGCGATACGCGGCGCCGACGGCGTGGCCATGCCCGCCGATCTCGTTATCGCCGGCATCGGCATCCTGCCGACGACCGATCTCGCCGAAGCCGCCGGACTCGAATGCGACGACGGCATCGTCGTCGACGAATTCTGCCGGACCAGCGATCCGCATATTCTCGCGATCGGCGACTGCACGAATCACCCGAATCAGTTGCTCGGCAGACGGCTGCGCCTTGAATCCGTGCACAACGCACAGGAACAGGCCAAGACGGCGGCGGCGACGCTATGCGGCGAACTCAAGCCCTATAACCAGATTCCATGGTTCTGGTCGGATCAGTACGACCTGAAACTGCAGATAGTCGGGCTGGCCCGCGATCATGACCAGGTCGTGATTCGCGGCGATTTTGCCGACCGCTCATTCGCGGCCTTTTATATGAAGGGCGACCTGATCGTTGCCGTGGACGCGGTCAACAGCGCACGCGAATTCATGCTGTCGAAAAAGCTGATCGCACAGGGTGCACGCATCGAGCCGGAGATACTTGCCGACACCGATATCGAATTCAAGGATCTGGCCAACGCCGCGCTGGCCTGACGGTCACGCGTAGTAATTCGCCACGTACTGATCGAAGCTCAGCGTGTCGGCCGCCTCGATCGCCGCCTGGCGCTCGAGCGAGTCGCGGCTCTCGTCGACGAACGACGACCAGTGCGCGTTCAACGCCGGATCCATCGCCTGAAAATAGGCGGCAAACTCACGGCCGGTCGTCATCGCGAACTCCAGAAATGTCCGGCCGGATTCGTCGAGCTCGGCCAGCAGACGCGCCGACGGCGCCAGGTCCGGATCATCGATAACACGTACCTGCGCTTCGACCGCTGCGATATAGCCGCGGGAACCGTCGGGATCCATAAACTCGGCCACGGCGCGCACGCGTGCACAGATGTCCCGCGCCCACTCGGCCAGCTCGGTCAACCCCCGAACGCGCTGCAATTCCAGCCCCGGCCGCCGTCCCTGCGCCGCCACGGCCGCATGATTGGCGGCATTGGCGATCCGCTCCGACTCATCGATCGGCGGACTGTCTTCCAGCAGGCAGTAAACCAGGAACACTTCGAGGAAGCGCATCTGCTCTTCGTTGATGCCGACCGGGTCATACGGACTGACGTCGAGCGCCCGTAATTCGACATACTCAATGCCGCCGCGCATCAGCGCGCTGGTCGGCCGCTCGCCGGTACGGGCAACACATTTCGGCCGAATCGCTCCGTAGTACTCGTTTTCTATCTGCAACAGGTTAGCGTTGAGCTGGCGAAAACCGTTATCGTCCCGCACGCCGATTTGCTGATACGGTGCATGCAGCGTGTGCGCCGCGCGGGACAGGTCATTGATGTACTCGTCGAGACTGTTGGCCGATACGCAAATCGTGGCCTGGTTAGAGTTCTGGTAGCCAATGTCACTCATGCGCAGCGAAGTCGCGTAACGCCCGTACAACGTGTCCGCATCCAGTTTTTCCAGACCGGTATCCCGGCGCTCGGGAAACGATGCGGCGACGGCCGGCGACACGCCGAACAGGTACAGCAACAACCAGTCCAGACGTCGGACGTTGCGCACGAGCCCCATGAATGACGCCGACCGAAAACCCATTGCCGTCTCGCGCGAACCTTCGATCTCCTGAAAGGCGGGCCAGAACGATTCGGGTGGCGAATAGTTGAAATGCACGCCTGCGATCGCCTGCATCTTGCGCCCGTACCGATACCCCAGGCCACTCCGGTATACGGTCTTCATCCGACCAACATTCGATGACCCGTAACGCGCGAGCGGCACATCGTCATGAGAAGCGATCGCACACGGCATGCTCGTCGGCCACAGGATCTCGTCACCGACGGCCGCGTACGCAAACTGATGCAGGTCACACAGAAACTGCAGCGCCTCCCATGTCGACCCGACCGGCGGCGTCACGAATTCGAGCAGCGCCTCGGAATAATCGGTGGTGATATAGCGATGTTCCAGCGCCGACCCGAGCGCCTGCGGATGCGGCGTCGTCGCGATCGTGCCGTCAGTCGTTACCCGCAGACTTTCTTTTTCGATACCGAACCGGCTGCCGGATAGCAGGTTGTCCGCCGGATACGATGCCAGCCGCAGCAGTCGCGTCGTCAGTACATCTGTCACAAATTGTTCCCGGAGTCATGTCGACAGATTGTCTGCCGGATGCGTCGTTCCGATGACGGCTCGCGCCTCCGCGCAATCGCATGCGCGCAAAAGCGGCACCGCGAACACGACCGACGTAACCGGGTATCGGGTTGCGAGCGCAATAATGCCACGTAATCGGGACCGACTGGCATGATTTGAAGCTCATGCCCGGCCCACGGCGCAGCGCGGCGTGCGCGTTTGACCCGGGCCGGGACGATCCTATTCGATCGCCTCACCACGGCGTTCATGCATCCGGTCGAACGATCGGACGATAAACTCATCGGCCCAGCCCTGCAGATCGTAGCCATCGAGAAAGCCGCAGTGGCCGCCGTACCGGCAGCGAACGACCTCCAGGCAGTCCGGCGTCGCAACACGATCGATATCGTGAACCGGAATGACCGGATCATCGTCGGCAAGCAGTACAATTGCCGGCGAAGTCACGCTCAGCAACCGGTCGTCCGTCAACGCATAGCCACGCAGGTAGGTCTGCAAATCAGTAAATTCGGTGTAATGCGTAACGAAATAGTCGGTCATTTCCGTCAGCGTTTCGAACCGCTCCAGGCGCTCGAAATCGTAGCGCTGCGGGAACGCGGCCTTCTTTTTTTCGAGGGATACCCGCCACTTGTAAATGAAATAGCGTCGATAGATGGCGGACCCTTCGTCCAGCACCCGCATCGTATGCGCCGGCTCGAGCACCGGGCAGACGGCGACAATACCGTCCGGCCGCAACCCGGCATGGTCGGCTCGCGCGGCGATACGCAATGCGAAATTGCCGCCCAGCGAGAACCCGCAAAGATACAGTCCGTCGGTCGCATACGTCTGCTGCACCCAGCCCACGGCGCCAACCGCCTCGTCGAGTCGGCACGAATGAAACAACGCTTCGTTCAGATGATGAGAATCGCCGTGATCGCGCAGATTCATCCGCACGATTCGGTAACCGGCACGCCACAACCGGGTGGCCGCGGACAACAGGTACGTCGAGTTCGCACTGCCCTCCCAGCCATGGATCAGGACGACGACACGGCCGTTGCCGCCGGGTCGCGGCGGCGTGTGATGACACAGCAGCCGGACGCCGGCGCCGCAGTCGACGACAACATCGTGCGTAGCGGCCAGCAGGTCTTGGGCCGCGGACCGCACGCGGCGGCGGCGCAGACCCACGCTGCCGAGAATGGACTGGGCATGTCTGCCGCGTAATAACCACGGCGGCACGAACGGTTGCATCAATAGATATCGGCAGTCCGCCGATCGGGCCCGTCGTCGGCAATGACGCGAACCTGCACGCGATTGTTCTGCAATGCGACCTGGTTCCAGTCGCCGGCGAGTCCGTCCGGTCGACGTGCCGGATAAGGCAGCATCGGACTCGAATTGCCGTGCGGGATCACGACGATACGAATATTTTCGGTCGCGTCACCATCCAGCGCCGCGAGATAGTTTGCAAACGCGATCGATTGCTTGGCCGAATTCGCAAACGCATTCTCCGCACCCAACCCGATGCGATCACAGCTGTGAATCGCCAGGTCCTGCGCGCCCGGAACCCACGCGCCGTCTTTTGCCTGTACGAGGCAAAAATCTCCGACATGGCTGTCGAGTTGCACGACACCGGCGAATCCCGCAGCTCTCAGGTCGGCGACGAGCCGGTCGATGGTTTCCAGCCGCTTGTCACCGAAGGGAATGTCGTCCGGGCCGTAGGTCGCCTGGCTGTTGGCCTGCCATTCGAGTTCACGAACGACGTCGCGCGGGTCGGTCGTATTCGTGGCGAATTGACCCGCCGCGTCCCGCCGGCCCCGCTGCGGCATCCTGTCACGTTCGGCCTCCAGCGCACCGATCAATTGGGCATTCTGTTCGAAAAGTCCCCGCCATTCTTCCTGCGTCTGGATGAACAACCAGAAAAAAGTCGCCACGAACAGTGCGAGCGCCGCCACCAGCAGCGTGGTCGCATTCACATTGCGCAGCATCGACAGTTCTTTACCGAAAAACCCGCGCTGCACTTCCGGCGGCACGACCTCCCGTTCGACGGCAGACTCTCGCAACAATCGCGATACGCTCGACTCGATATCAGCCCGCAACGTATCCTGATGGTGGCGCAGCATCTGTTCGAACCAGGTATGCAATTCGCCCCAATCAGCCGGCTCCATCATGCGCTCGACATCGGCGAGCGTCCGGCCGACATCGGCTTCGGGAATCACCTCGTGATCGACCGCGGACTCGGCGGAAGTCGGTTCGATCACCGGTATGGGAATCAGGTTCAGCGACTTGAGCGTATCGGCGACCTGAACGGGCTTGATCTGCTTCGGCAATACGCCGACAGCCCCGAGCGCCCGGGCCTGGCCGACATACAGTTCACCCGCCTGCGACGTGTACATCATGATCGGAATGGTCGCGGTGGCCGGATTGTTCTTGATCGCACGCACCGCCTGGAAGCCGTCCATGCCCGGCATCAGGTGATCCATGAAAATGACATCGGGACGGGTGTCGTCGAGGAAACTCAGCGCTTCCTCGGCGGAACCGGCCATCTCGACCCGGATGTGATGCTGCTCGAGCACCTGGCCGAGCACGCGCCGCGCCGTCTGCGAGTCATCTACGATCAGGGCGCATTTCGGCGCTTGGTCGGTCATTGCTGAGCGGATCCCGTGCGATCGACCCGTCGATTCTATAGTGCCGGCGGCATCGCAGGCCAGACGCCGCTTCACATCCCGGGAAACGGGCGTCTTCCGGGCGGATACCCCCACTCTGCGGGCTTGTCGCGGCCGGCCCGGCGGGGGATCATGGGCGCCACGGGTCCGATTAAGAGACCTGATTGACAATAACCATGCAGAAACTGCCGAACATCCCGTCCTGCGGGGGCGACAGCGAGGTGCGGCGACGCCGACCGCACATCCGTATGTCGTGCATGACCGCCGGGAACGGCCCGGCATCATGAACACGCTGTCCCTTGCACCGCATCGGCGCCTGATCATCGTGCTGCTGACGACGGCCGCCATCTCGCTGGCTGCGGCCGGCGTGACCTTCGTGCGCGGCGGCGAAGCAGGACTGATACCGGCCGCCATCATGCTGGTCGCCGCGGCGCTGGCGATCATTGCCGCTGTCGTGGCACATCGTCAGGCGGCTGCCTGGCTGGTCATTGTCACGCGGCTGCGCGACCTCGTCGAACCCGAAGCGGCCGGCGACAACGCCGTCACGATCCGGGATCCGGGCGCGGCCGTCGAAGACACGCTGACCCGTATCGGCCGTCGGCTGAATTCGGCGGAGGCCTCGGCCTATCAACTCGACCTCGTGCTCGGCGCACTGAACGATGCCGTCATCCTGACCGACATCGACGGCGGCATCATCCGCCTGAACGAATCCGCATCCCAGATGCTCGGCTACGCCCATGACGGGCTGTTCGCACAACCGATCAGGGTCCTGATCGCCGCCGAGCATCGCGACGGCTTTCGTCTGAGCGACGAAAAGCGGCCCGTCGAAACCATCTTCGTCAACCGCCAGGGCAATCCGATTCCGGTTTCGTATACGACATCCCGGCTGGATGCCGACCTGTTTTCATTTGCCGGTTTCATCGTCTCAGCGCGCAACATCTCCGAGCGCAAGGTGACCGAACAGCGTATCCGCTATCTCGCACGCATCGATCCGCTGACGAAACTATCGAACCGCATGCAGTTCCGTCACCTGCTGCAGCGGGCGATCGCACGCGCGAAGCGCAAGAAACATCAAATCGCAATGTTCTATCTGGACATCGACCGATTCAAGGACATCAATGACACCTTCGGTCATGTGGCCGGCGACATATACCTGGAGACGATCGCCAGCCGCCTGACGAAACTGCTGCCCGAGAAAGCCGTCATCGGGCGACTGGCCGGTGACGAGTTCGCCGTGGCGGTCGAATGGGACGGCCCGCCGAAGAGCCTCATGGCCTGCGTGCAGTCGATGGCGCGCCACATGCTCACCGAACTCACGCGATTGATGGTTATCCACGGCCACGAGATCCACACGACACTGAGCATCGGCATCGCCTGTTTCCCGAAAGATGCCGACAACGTCATCGACCTGATCCGCAGCGCCGATGCCGCGCTGTACCGCGCCAAGAAGACGCCGGGCAGTTCCTTCGAGTTTTTCGACGCCGCGATGAATGCCGAAGAGGTCGACCGGCTCATGCTGAAAAGCAAGCTGCGCAGGTCATACCAGCTCGATGAACTGCTGATTCACTACCAGCCGAAAATCGACCTGCGAACCGGTACCGTAGCGGGTGCCGAAGCGCTGGTACGCTGGGAATTATCGGACCGCGGCCTCGTGCTGCCGTCGGAGTTCATCCCGCTGGCCGAGGAAACCAACCTGATCATCGAAATCGGCGAATGGGTGCTGAATCGCGTCTGCATGGACATCCGGCACTGGCAGGAAACGACGGACATGCCGGGGCGCATCGCGGTCAACCTGTCGCTGAAACAGCTCGGTCAGGCCAACTTTATTCGCCGCATGCAGGATATTTTTTCCCACCATCACATCGATCCGTCACGCCTCGAGCTCGAAATCACGGAAAGCACCCTGATGCACGACGCGAAGCATTCGATCAAGCTGCTCAGACAACTGCATGAACTCGGCCTGACGCTGTCGATCGACGATTTCGGCACCGGCTACTCGTCATTGAGTGCATTACAACAGTTTCCGATCAGCACACTGAAGATCGACCAGTCATTCGTGCGCCAGATGTATGCCAACAAGGACGGTACGAAGATCATTTCGGCGATCATCGATATGGCCCACAGCATGGACATGGACGTCATCGCCGAAGGCGTCGAGTCGGAACTGCAGCTGCGCCGGCTCAAGGCGCTGCGCTGTGATCATGCCCAGGGACTGTTGTTCGGCGAACCCATGGACGCCGACAGCTACCTGACGCTGCTGACGGCCGATCACAGCAACGGCTATGCGAGCAACAACCTGTTCAGTTAACCCGTTTTTTTGTTCTTTTCAATCAGCGAGTTATTGCCCGCCACACGCCGGCCGGCGGCCGGCCGATGGCAAATGCGCAAAAAGCTGGGGCATAATGCGCCGACAATAATAAGTGCAGCGAGGCCGCCGGATTCGCGGCCCCATGGCCGTGCACCGTTGAGCCGGATGCCATGCAGTCGCGACTGCATCTGTCGAGGATAACTGCAAATGCCCAGATTCAGCCTATTCCTGATCGCCGTTCTCGCGGCGGGCCAGACGCCGGCACTTACGGCCGAATGCCTTTATCCCGACGCCGTGATCATCCCGAACGGCGAGCGATCGACCTACGAGGAAATGAAGGCCAGCGAGGCGTACGTCAGGGAATACATGGCCGACATGGAAGAGTATCTGGACTGCCTCGAACAGGAAGCGATCCAGGCCGAAGCGCCGACGACGACCGCGGCGCCCGGGCCGGATCCGGCTGCCGAACGGACCCGGCAAAGGCACTCGGCGATCGACGCAATGGAATCCTTGGCCGCGCAATTTAACGAACAGGTCCGCGCCTTCAAGCAGGCCAATCCCTGACGGCGCAAAGCGCCGCTACGGGTATTCCGACTTAGACAAACTGTCCCCTGCGGGATAAAATCGCGCCGCCGCGCACCGGGCCGACCCTACCGGCCGCTAACCCGATCTGCACGTACAGGAACAAGTGATGACACAAGCCGCAAGAGTCACGATCACCGGCGCAGCCGGTCAGATCGGCTACCAACTCGCGTTCCGAATCGCGTCCGGCCAATTGCTGGGCGCCAACCAGCCGGTCATTCTGCAGCTGCTGGAGATCCCGCCGGCGCTCGATGCGCTCAAAGGCGTGGCGATGGAACTGGAAGACTGCGCTTTTCCGACCCTGCAGGGCATCGTGCCAACCGATCAACCCGATGTCGCATTCAAGGACGCGGACTACGCATTGCTCGTCGGCGCCAAGCCGCGCGGCCCCGGCATGGAACGTGCCGACCTGCTGAAAGGCAATGCCGCCATTTTCTCGGTGCAGGGCAAGTCGATGAACGATCACGCCAGCCGCGATATCAAAGTGCTCGTCGTCGGCAATCCCGCCAATACGAACGCACTGATCGCGCAACAGAATGCACCGGATCTGAATCCCGCTAATTTCACGGCCATGACGCGCCTCGACCATAATCGCGCCCTCGCGCAACTGGCCGGCAAGACGGGCACACACGTCAGCCAGATCAAGCACCTGACTATCTGGGGCAACCATTCCTCGACCCAGTACCCGGATATCAGCCAGGTAACCGTGGGCGACCGCGAAGCGACCGACCTCGTCGACAACCAATGGGTTGTCGACACCTTTATTCCGACCGTACAGCAGCGCGGCGCCGCGATCATCAAGGCCCGCGGGCTGTCGAGCGCGGCCTCGGCGGCGTCCTCGGCCATCGACCACATGCGCGACTGGGCGCTCGGGACCCCGGGCGACGACTGGGTCAGCATGGCGATTCCGGCCGAAGGCAGTTACGGCATCGAACCGGGCATCATCTATTCCTACCCGTGCCGTTGCCGGAAGGGCAAATACGAGATCGTCCAGGGCCTCGAGATCAGCGACTTCAGCCGCGAACGCATGGACGCGACCGAGGCCGAACTGCGCGAGGAACGCGCCGCAATCGCGGATCTGCTGTAAACCCGGCCATCAGCGTCGAGCCTGCGGTCGAGCCCGGCCGGACTTGTCGATGCGCGTGCCCCACAGGTTATACCCATGGGTTATAGTTAAACCCAAGAGTCCGAAGGACCGACACCGGGTAACGCCATGCTGACCACCCTGTTGCTTTCTCTGTTATGGCTCGCTGCTTTCGTTGCAGTCTGCCTCGCCCTGGCCTATCGCCGCATCGATCTGACGACAGCGACGATTGTGCTGGGTTTCTCGCTGCTCGCCTACAGCCTGTTTGGCGTCGGCAACTGGCTGTGGATGACACTGCTGTGGATCGCCTATGCCGGACTCGTCGTGCTGAACGTGCCGGACATTCGCCGCGAGCGAATCTCCGCGCCGCTGCTCAATATCTATCGCGCCATACTGCCGCCGATCTCTGATACCGAACGCGAGGCGATCGAAGCCGGCACCGTCTGGTGGGACGGCGAATTATTCAGCGGCCAGCCGGACTGGAGCCGTTTGACGGCGCTGCCGGCGGCCAAACTGACGGATGAGGAACAGGCCTTCCTCGACGGGCCCACCGAGGAATTGTGCCGGCTCGTCGACGACTGGCAGATCACGCACGTACTCGCCGATTTGCCGCCGGAGGTCTGGGCCTTCATCAAGGAACATCGCTTCTTCGCGATGATCATCCCCAAGGAATACGGCGGCCTGGAGTTTTCCCCGTACGCGGTGGCCAGTGTGCTGGCCAAGCTGTCCAGCCGCAGCGCCGTGGTCGCATCGACGGTCGGCGTCCCCAATTCGCTCGGCCCCGCCGAGTTGCTGTTGCACTATGGCACGCGGGAACAGAAGGACCGGTATCTGCCGGGACTGGCCAGCGGCGATGAGATACCGTGTTTCGCACTGACCGGCCCGCGCGCGGGTTCCGACGCCTCGGCGATTCCCGATACCGGCATCGTCTGCAAGGGATCGTATAACGGTGAGGAAATCATCGGCATCCGGCTGAACTGGAACAAACGCTATATCACGCTGGCGCCGATCGCGACGGTGCTCGGGCTGGCCTTCAAGCTCTACGATCCCGACCACCTGATCGGCGAGCGCGACGAGTACGGCATCACGGCGGCCCTGATTCCGACCAAGACGCCGGGCATCGAGATCGGCCGCCGGCATTTTCCGCTGAACAACCCGTTCTCGAACGGTCCGACGCGGGGCAAGGACGTCTTCGTCCCGCTCGACAGCATCATCGGCGGGCCCGAGCGCGCCGGGCAGGGCTGGCGCATGCTCGCCGAGCAACTTGCCGCCGGACGCTCGATCGTGCTGCCTGCCAACTCGGCCGGCGGCGCACGTGCCGCGGTCTATGGCTCCGGCGCATACACCCGGATTCGCCGGCAATTCAACACGCCGGTCAGCCGGTTCGAGGGCGTCGGCGAAGTACTGGCCCGCATCGCTGCACGGACCTACATCATCAATGCCGCCGTCGCCGTCACCTGCACTGCCATCGGGCGCGGCGAGAAACCGGCCGTGCCGTCCGCGATCCTGAAATATCACTGCACCGAGCTGGGACGCAAGATTGCCAACGACACGATGGACGTGCACGGCGGCAAGGGCATCATGCTCGGGCCGAATAACTATGTCGGCCGCACCTACCAGGCGATCCCGATCGCGATCACGGTCGAGGGCGCCAACATCCTGACCCGCAGCCTGATCATTTACGGCCAGGGCGCCATTCGCTGTCACCCGTTCGTGCTCAAGGAGATGGAGGCGGCGACCTGCGACAACTATGACCAGGGGCTGGCCGACTTCGACCAGGCGCTGTTCGGACATATCGGCTATGCCGTCAGCAACGCGGCGCGATCCCTGGTGCTCGCGCTGACCCATGCCCGCCTCAGCGAGACGCCGGCATCCGGCCCCGTGGCGCGCTATTACCAGCACATCAATCGCTGGAGCGCGGCCTTCGCGCTGGCATCGGACATCGCGATGCTCAATCTCGGCGGTGAACTGAAGCGCCGCGAGAGCCTGTCTGCCCGGCTCGGCGACGTGTTCAGTTCGATGTACCTGGCCAGCATGGTGCTCAAACATTTCGACAATCAGGGCCGCCAGGAAGACGACCTGCCGCTCGTCGAATGGGCGTGTCGCAGCCTGTTATACGAAGCGCAGGAGCAGCTACACGGATTCCTGCGCAACTTCCCGAACCGGTACCTCGCGGCGGCGATGCGTCTGCTGATCTTCCCGCGCGGCCGGATGTACTCCGCGCCGTCCGACGAACTGTCCCAACGCATCGTGGACCTGATCACGTACCCGACCGAGGCGCGTGAGCGTCTCTGCGCCGGCATCTATTCGACGACCGAACCCGGCAACCCGCTGGGCCTGTTGCAGGAGGCGCTGGAGGCGGTCGAGGCGGCAACGCCACTCGACGACAAGATGCGCGATGCCCGGCGCAGCGGCGTCATCGATTCGGACGATCCGGTCGAGCGCATCCGGCAGGCCGCCGCGGCGGGCGTACTGACCGCGGACGAGGCCGAGACGCTGACGGCGCTGGATGCGCAGGTCATGGCGCTGATCGAGGTCGATGATTTCACGCTCGAGGAGCTGCGGGCCGGCCAGGCCTGATCCCGATCGCCGTAGTGGGTGCCGGCCGGCATTCATGACACCCTCGCCGGGGTCGGTTAAGCTTCCGGCTCCCGCGCTCCGTGGAGAACAACAATGAACACCCGATTCACCTCTTTTTCGACCATCGCCTGCTGCCTGCTGCTCGCCGGCTGCGGCAGCCCGGAACAGCCTGCCGACACCGGAGCGGGCGCCGCACCGGCGGCCGCCCCTGCCGCAATGCCACGTGCGACCGCAGCGCCGGGTGCGGCGGTCTTCATCATCAGCCCGGTCAACGGCACGACGGTCAGTTCACCGGTCGCCGTCCGCTTCGGCATCAGCGGCATGGTCGTGGCGCCGGCCGGCCAGCATGACGCCAACTCGGGTCACCATCACCTGCTCATCGACACCACGCTGGCGAACCCGAATCAGCCAATCCCCAGTGACGCCAACCATCTGCACTTCGGCAAGGGTCAGACCGAAACAACGGTCGAGCTCGCGCCCGGAACGCATACGTTGCAACTGGTGCTCGGCGACGGCAATCACATCCCCCACCAGCCCCCCGTGACATCGGATCCCATCACGATCACGGTAGAATGACGGCTGCAGCATCGCGGCTGCCGGACGCCGGCCCGCGGCGGACTGCACGGACGTAGAAAGACCCGCGCTGCAACGGACTCAACATGGCGACAATGACAACAGGACTCAGCGCCGTCGCGCTCTATTTGCCGCCCTACCGGGTGGACCTGCGGCGTTGGTGCGAGTGGACCGGGACCGACTGGGACAAGATTCACAAGGTCGTCGGCACGGGGTTCCGGTTGCTCGGACCGCGCCAGAGCATCTATACGATGGCGGCCAATGCGGTGCTGCGCCTGATTCGCCAGAATGATGTGGACCCGTCGCGGGTCCGGTACCTGGCCCTGGGCACCGAATCGAGCACCGACAACTCGGCCGGCGCAATCATCATCAAGGGCATGGTCGATGCCGCACTCAAGGGACTCGGCCTGCCGACGCTGTCACGCAACTGCGAAGTCCCCGAGTTCAAACACGCCTGTCTCGGCGGTATTTACGGCCTCAAGAATGCGCTGCGGTTTCTGGCCACCGACGGCGGCGATTCGCTGGCCATCGTCGTCTGCACCGACAAGGCGCTGTACGAGCGCGGTAGCAGCGGTGAACCGACCCAGGGCGCCGGTGCCGCGGCCCTGCTGCTGAGCCGCGACCCGAGTATCGCGACGATCGACCTGTGCGAAGCCGGCACGGCATCGGATTACCGCACCATCGATTTTCGCAAGCCGTTGATCAACCGCAACGGTACCGGCGCCAGCGCTGACTTTGTCGACATCCCGATCTACAACGGCAAATACTCGACGAGCTGCTATGTCGACGAGATGCAGCAGGCGCTGCAGGACATGTATCGCAAGTGCGGCCGGCGGCCCGTCGAGCATCTGCGCTCGCTGGAGGCCGTGTTCATGCACCGCCCGTACCAGCGCATGCCGGAAACGGGGCTCGGCATGGCCTACCTGTTCGCGCTGGCCGGCGGCAACGCAGCGGATCATTCCGAACTGGCAGCCATCTGCGCCGCGGCGGACGTCGCGCCCGAGGCCCTGCGCGCCGAGATCTCATCGGCGCCCGACTTCATTGCCTATGCGGTCCGGGAACGGGTCGGCGAAGAAATCTTTCCGTTGTGCCTCAAAACGCTCAGAGCATTTCGACAAACGAACACGTTCGCGCGCGATGTCGGCAGCAAGATCACGCTCGGCACCGACCGGATGCTGGAACTCGGCAACCTGTATACGGCGGCGCTGCCGGCCTGGCTGGCTGCGGGACTGCAAGAAGCACGCGAACGGAACATCGAGCTCGCGGGCAAGGAAATTCTGCTGATCGGCTACGGCAGCGGCGATGCCGCCGACGCGATCCCGATCCGCATCGTCCCCGGCTGGCAACGCGCCATCGAGTGCATCGCGTTCGATGCGGCGCTCGAGCCGAGCATCGATTTGTCGCACGACCAGTACCTGGCATTGCGCGAACGATCGGCGCCGAACGAACTGGACTATGCACCGAGCGCAGAATTTATCGTCGAACGTATCGGCCAGGAAAGCAACGCCGTCTTTCAGGACGCAGGCATCGAGTATTACCGCTACGTCCAGTAGTCGCGCTTTAGTCCGTCGTCAGCCCCGCTACCGCAAACGGTTCATCCAGTACGGTCAGGCCGCGTTTCCGGCACGCGGCCCGCACGGCCTGTAGCTGGTCCGTTGAATCGGTCAGCGCCAGGCCGAAATCGCCGCCACCCGCGCCGGAGGTCTTGTAGACGGCCCCCTGCCCCTCGACCAGGCGTCGAATGTCATCGTGTACCGCGGTGCCTATACCGATCCGCGCATCCTGATCGAACGCGCGCAGCGCCTCGTCATACTGCGCAAAAGCCGTCAGGCAATCACCGACCGAACCCTCGGCCCATGCCGCACAGGCCCGTTCGGAGCGGGCCTTGAGGCGTGCCAGGTGCCGCCGATACTCGTCCGGATTGTCGCCGCGATACCGGTCGAACCGGGCCAGCAGTTCGCGCGTCGATGCCCCGACACCACTCCAGATCGGCAGGATCGACAGCCCGTCGGGCCAGCCGTACGGCGATGCTTCCACCGGTCCCGAAGCCGAACTCGCGCGCGCACAGACAACGCCGCCGCCAACTGCCGTCGCGACATCGAGTCCGCTGCCGCGGCCGCCCTGAAACCGGCGATGGGCGGCATGGCACAGAGCCAGCAGCGCATCTTGCGGCAGGCGCAGATGCAGTTCCGTGACGAGCGCGCCGACCAGCGCGACGAGCACCGCCGCACTCGAGCCGAGCCCGAGCTTGGTCCAGGCGCCGCCGATGCGATTGAAGAACGTCTCGGTGTGCAGGCTGACCCGGAATGCGGGCGCGGCATCAATCCCTCCGGGTAGACGGGCCATCTCGGCACAGACGGCGGCGAGGATCGTCCCGTTGTCGCCGGGATCATCACCGACCCAACGCAACCCGTCGTCGCTGCACGTGAAGTACCACGCACGGCCGTTGGCCGCGTCGAGAAAGACGCTTTCAGCGCCCGGTATCGCAATGACCTGCGCCCGGGCCCGCACATCGATGCTGGCCGCGATGGCACGCCCCCCGTCGAGCACGGCGTATTCGCCGACGAGCACGAGTTTGCCGGGCGCCGATGCGTCAGTCATCGCGCCCTGCCATGCGGCGCCTCAGCACGGGGCCACACGGGCGCCCGCGCCGAGTTCACCGGCAATCACGCGCACCACCCCGGGCACATCGTGCAGCGCGCCCACGACCTCGGCCAGCGCCTCGGGCAGGCACACGGCCTTGACCTGCGGGCCCGCATCGACGGTAAAGAACACCGGGACACCGTCGGCGCGCAGTGCGGCGACCCGCTGCATACAGGCCAGCGTCACCGGCGACCAGTACATCAGCGCCGGGCGCGTTGTCAGCATGACCGAGTGCATTTTCAGGCAGTTGTATTCGGCGAGCGCGGCGAGCGCGAAAAAATCCCGATCGCCGACGCAGCGCACGGCCGCATCGAGATCATTCGCGTGATCGGCAATCCACGCAGAATAAAACGGCGACGTCAGACGACTCTGTTCCATACCGTCACGCGAGGTCACGGCTTTCGGCCCCTCAGTCGTGACCGCGACCGCCACAGCCAGCGGCCACTCGGCCGGTGCCAGCAGCGGTCGGCACACGGTACCGCCCGCTGCGACGGTCAACAGCACGATACCGCCGAACAACGAACGCGGCGCGGAACCCGAACCGATGCGCGCGATGTCGATGAGCCGAGGATCGTGCGGATCGATGCCGAGCGCCGCCGCCGCCGCCGTCACGAGCGCCGCATAACCGGAAGCCGACGACGCAAGACCCGCGCCGGTCGGAAAATCATTGCCGGATGTCACCGCCGCGTACCCGGTGTGACCGGCCAGCGCCCGCAGCGCCTCCATGCAGGCCGTCAGCCGCCCGTGCTCCCCCGGCGCCTCACGACCGTCGAGCACCAGCGTGTCGCGTTTGAGGCCGGCATCGAACTCTACCGTGGTCTCGGTGCACAGCGCCCCGAGCGTGACCGACAGCGAGCCGACGGCCGGCAAGTTGGCCGCAACGTCGGCCTTGCCCCAATACTTGATCAGGGCGACGTTCGGGTGGGCAATTGCCGATGCGCGCATGGTTCACTTCTCTGCCAGGTCGACTCGTTCGGGCGACGATCACGCGAACCGGTCCGGGCGATTATAGCCCGGCGACGTCAACCCGGATTGGTCCTCGACCGGCAGACAAACTATGCTAACGCGATGAGTTTCGAACAACGACACGGCGAGTACCTCGCGCGCATCGAGCGCGTACTCGACCAGACCCTGCCCGCGGCCAGTCTGCCGCCAACACGCCTGCACGAAGCGATGCGCTATGCCGTCCTGGGCGGCGGCAAGCGCATTCGTCCGCTGCTCGTCTATGCAACGGGCGAATCGCTCGGCGTCGCGGCCGAATGTCTCGACGCGCCGGCCGCCGCGATCGAACTGATGCATGCCTTTTCTCTGGTCCATGACGATCTGCCGGCGATGGACGATGACGAGTTGCGCCGCGGGCGACCGACCACACATCGGGCCTTCGACGAGGCCACGGCAATCCTCGCGGCCGACGCGCTGCAACCGCTGGCTTTCCAGACGTTGATTACCGCGCCGGCGCTGGTCCCGTATCCACTCGAGCAGATCCGGCTCGTCGCGCTGCTGGCCGAGGCCTGCGGCTCGAACGGCATGACCGGTGGTCAGGCCATCGACATGGAGTCAGAAGGGCAGCATCTGGATCCGGCCGCACTCGAGCATATGTATCGCCTCAAGACCGGCCGGTTGCTGCGCGCCGCGGTGCTGTCCGCCGCCTGTTGCCCGCCGGGGGCCGATACGGAGCAGACGCACCACCTAGAACGGTTTATCGACGCGCTCGGACTCGCGTTTCAGATCCGCGACGATATTCTCGATATCGAGGGCACAACCGAGCAGATCGGCAAGCGGCAGGGCGCCGATATCGCCCGTGACAAGGCCACCTACCCGGCCCTGTTCGGCCTGCCCGCCGCCCGCGCACGCATGGACGAATTGTGGGCCGCCGCCGTGGCGGCGCTCGATGAATTGCCAACCCCGACCGAGGGTCTGCGCTGGCTGGCTGAACAGATCGTGCGGCGGGAAGACTGATCCCGGATCACGGGATGCGTCACGAGGCCCGGGGTACTGCTAAAATGCGCCAAATCAATCGGGCACGCTAGATGTATACGAGCTTTTTCGGACTGAACGAGAAACCGTTCTCGATCACTCCCGATCCGCGCTACCTGTTCATGAGCGAGCGCCACACCGAGGCCCTCGCTCACCTCGTCTATGGCGTTCGCGAAAGCGGCGGCTTTATTCAGCTGACCGGCGAGGTCGGCACGGGCAAGACCACGCTCGTGCGCAGCCTGCTGCAGCAGGTACCGGAGAATGCCGATGTCGCGCTGATCCTGAATCCGCAGATCTCGCGCAATGAATTCCTCAGTGCGATCTGCGAAGAACTCGGCGTGCCGCTGCCCAACTCGGCCAATAACATCAAGACGCTGACCAGCGCGTTGAACGAATACCTGCTGGAAAACCACAGCCGTGGCCGCCGCACGATCGTAATCGTCGACGAGGCGCAGAACCTGCGCGTCGATGTCCTCGAGCAGGTGCGCCTGCTGACGAACCTGGAGACGAGCAAACAGAAATTGCTGCAGATCATCCTGATCGGCCAGCCGGAACTGCGCGAGGTCCTGTCCCGCAACGACATGCGCCAACTCGCGCAGCGCATCACCGGTCGTTATCACCTCGAACCGCTGTCACGTGACGAAACACTGACCTACATCGATCACCGACTCCGGATCGCCGGCGCCGTCGGACCGATTTTCTCGCCGGCAGCCAAGCGTGAGCTGTACCGCCTCTCGGCCGGCGTGCCGCGCATGATCAACGTCATCGCGGACCGTGCGATGCTCGGCGCATTCTCGCAGGAGACGCGGGAGATCACGCCGGCACTGCTGCGCCGGGCGGCCGTCGAAGTGTTCGGCAAGGATTCGCGGCTGCTCAAAGCCCGGTCATTACGACGACCGGCAATCGCCGCCGCCCTTGTCTTGCTCGGCATCGCGATCGCGGTGCTCTGGCCGCGCATCGCCGACCGTCGGCCGACGGTCAGCACGATTGCGGTGCCGGCTCCGCCCGCGCCACCAGCACCACCCGCCATGCCTCGCCCGGAATCGATCGATGCGGCCGCGGCCAGCGCCGCAGCGACCGCGCCGGCCGCCCGTGCACCGGCACCGGGCGCCGGACTGCCCGGGATCCTGGCAGCCAACGCGGCGGCCACCGATACCGACAGCGCGTTCGCGACGTTGTTTGGCCTGTGGCAACTCGATTACACGCGCGGCAACGCGAGCGCCTGCCAGCAGGCTCGCAACCACGGGCTGTATTGCCTGTTTCAGCGCGGCTCACTGTCACAGGTGCGCAGTCTCAACCGCCCCGTGATCCTGACGCTACGCGACGAATCCAGCCGACAGCACCAGGTCGTGCTATCGGGCCTGGGAGAGTTAACCGCATCGATTACCGTCGCCGGCGAAAACCATGACGTCGGCGCCGCGGAACTCGGCGACTATTGGTTCGGCGAGTACCTGTTGCTGTGGCGACCGCAGATCGACGAACTCAAGCAATTCGTGCCCGGCATGCGGGACGCGGACGTGCGCTGGCTCCGGCGCAGCCTCGCGGAGATCCAGGGCGAACCGGTACCACCCATGGACTCGGACCTGTTCGATCAGGAACTCGAAGAACGCGTCCGCGCCTACCAGCGACAACGCCGCCTGACAATCGACGGCCTCGTCGGTTACCAGACGCAGATCGCGATCAACTCCGATCTGACGACGATCCAGGGGCCGCGACTGGCGCGGGCCAACTGAGCGCACGATGTCATTTATTCTTGACGCATTACGCAAGAGCGAAGATCAGCGCCGCGAACAATCCGCGCCGGTGCTGGCCGCAGCGCCGCGTGCCGCACCGGCGAGAAAAAAGAGCATCTGGTTGCCGATTCTCGTGATCGTGCTCGTGATTAACGCGCTGGTATTCGGCTATGTCCTGCTGACGCGCGACGCCGACCCGTCTGCAGGTACGGCGGCAACGAACCCGGCACCGACCGACGGCACGGTGCGCTCGTTACGCAAGGAAGCCAGCGTCGAGGCCGCGCAGCGCAGCCCGACCGTCGCCGCGCCCAAGCCGGCGGTAAAATCGGTGCCGGCAGGTACTCCGGCGACAACCCCGACCACGGCTGCCAAGACCGTTCGCAAGTCATCGATCCGCGAGGGGCTGCCGAGCCTGGACAAGTTGCGCGCCGGCGGACTCGTGTCGCTCAGTGACCTGCGCGTGGACATGCACGTCTATGCGGGCGATGCGGAAAAAAGATTCGTGTTCATCAACATGAAGAAGTATCGCGAGGGCGATCGTCTGCTGGAAGGCCCGACCGTTGAGGAAATCACGCCGGACGGCGTGATCATGCGCCATGAATCCTACCGCTTCGGGCTCGATCGCGACTGACGCCCCGCTTACTCGCCGTCGCCGACCGCGGGATCTGGCTCGATCAACGCTGGTCCGTCGTGGCGCGGATCGTTGACCGCCCGGCTCACGGGTCGGTAGGCAAGCCGATCGTTGTCCGCATCGCGCAGCACCGCCTGCGCGACCGGCGCCGTGTCGGCATCGGGCCCCAGCCACCGTCCGACCGCCGACGGCGCGAGAACGATGGGCATCCGCGCATGCAGCGGCGCGATCAGTTCGTTGGCGGCCGTTGTCAGGATCGTGCAGGTCTCGAGCGGCTCATCACTTGCGCCCGCCCAATGTTCCCAGAGTCCGGCCATGGCCATTGGCCGACCATCACCGCGCGCGATGAAATACGGCATCTTACCGTTTGCCATGGCCCGCCATTCATAAAAGCCGTCCGCGAGGATCACGCAGCGCCGTCGTTTGAAGGCCGTACGAAACGACGGCTTCTGATGCGCCGTTTCCACCCGCGCGTTGATCAGCCGGTTGCCGATTGCCGCATCCTTCGCCCACGACGGCACCAGCCCCCACTTCAGTAATGCCGGCTCCGGCGCCCCGCGCGAACCAGCGCGCAACGTGACGATCACGCTGCCCGGCGCGATGTTATATCGCGGCCGTAACTCGAATGGGAATTCGACGCCGAACAACCCGGCGACGGCTTCGGTCGGCGAGAAGAACGCAAACCGGCCGCACATACACTACTCCCGGATACCGATGCCGCGATTGATCAGCACCGTGCTGACCGCAAACAGCACGACGATGAACAGGATCGTGATCGCATAAGCGGTCCGGATATCGATATCCGACACGCCGAGCATGCCGTAACGAAACGCGTTGACCATGTACAGGATCGGGTTGAACAGCGACATCTTCTGCGCAAACTCCGGCAGCAGCGATATCGAATAGAAGATACCGCCCAGGTACGTCAGCGGCGCCAGCACGAACGACGGGATGATCGAAATGTCATCGAATTTGCGCGCCAGTATCGCGTTAATCAGGCCGGCCAACGCAAACAGGAACGCGGTCAGCACGACGATGCTGATTGTGATGAAGACGTTGACGATGTGCAGGTCGGTGAAGAACAGCGCGATGCCGGTCACGATCGTGCCGACGATCAGGCCGCGCAGCACGCCGCCGGCACAATGCCCGAGGATGATGGCCCAAGTCGGCATCGGCGAAACGAGCATTTCCTCGAGGTGTTTCTGGAACTTGGCGCCGAAGAACGACGACACGACGTTGCCGTAGGCATTCTGGATCACGGCCATCATGATCAGGCCCGGCGCGATGTACTGCATGTAGTCGAAGCCGTCCATCTGCCCGATGCGCCGGCCGATCAAATTGCCGAAAATCACGAAATACAGCGACATCGTGATGATCGGCGGGACAATCGTCTGCACCCAGATACGCAGGACCCGGCTCATCTCCTTGCGCACCAGTGTGTGCAGCGAAACGAGTTGCTGCGTCGGCGTCATGCCTCGGTCTCCGGCCGGACGGTCGCGTCGGGCGTGCGACCCGGGTCGCTGCGCTCCGTGAGGTTGAAGAACAGTTCCTCGAGACGGTTCGTCTTGTTGCGCATGCTGATGATCCGGATGCCGGCGGCGCCCAGACCGGCAAAAACGTCGTTGAGATCGTGATCACGCTGGACGGCAATCTCGAGTTCGCGGTCCTTGAGCCGGTGAATCAGGCATCCGTCGAGCACCGGTACCACGTTAACCGGGTCGACGGTGCTGACGATGTAGTTCTGCTGCTTGAGCGTGCGCAGGAAATCGTCCATCGGATGATGTTGAATAACCTCGCCGTTATCGATGATCGCCACGTGCCTGCACAGGCACTCGGCTTCCTCCAGATAATGCGTCGTCAGGATAATCGTCGTACCGGCATCATTGAGTGCGCCGAGGAATTGCCACATCGAGCGGCGTATTTCGATATCGACGCCGGCCGTCGGCTCATCAAGAATCAGCAACCGCGGCGAATGCACCAGTGAGCGGGCAATCATCAACCGGCGCTTCATGCCGCCGGACAGGTTGCGCGCGATCTCGTGGCGCCGATCCCATAAATCGAGCTGTTCGAGCACCTGTTGCGCACGCGGCCGCGCCTGGCGCACCGACATGCCATAGAACCCCGCCTGGTTGATCACGATGTTGCCGACGCGATCGAAAGAATTGAGGTTGATCTCCTGGGGCACGACCCCGATGCAGGCCTTGGCGGCATTCAGATCCGTATCGATGTCGTGGCCGAGGATGCGCACGGTGCCGGAGGTCTTCGTCACCAGCGACGTGATGATCCCGATCATCGTCGTCTTGCCGGCGCCATTCGGCCCGAGCAGCGCAAAGAAATCGCCCTCGGCGACGTCGAGGTCGACGCTTTTCAGCGCCTGCACCCCGTTACCGTAAACCTTGACCAGGTTCCTGATGGACAGTGCCTGCATGGGCGCGCATTGTGCATGGCTCCGTCGGGCAAGCCAATCCCGCCCGGCATTTATCGCCGGGACGCACACTGCTCGGCCAGCACCAGCGGGATAATCCGCAGCCGCGACAGCGCCTGATAGTCCTCGTCCCCGCTGCGCGCGCTGCGAATCAGGTCGGCCCAGAATGTCGGGTGGTCACCGAATCGCGCGCGCAGTTCGTCCACGGCCAAATCTGCCGACGCCCGGATCCGGCTGAAATCCAGGTGCGCGAGCCGGTCCGCCGCGGGATCGCGGGTTGCCGCGCACAGGGCGCAGCAGGGCGGTTCGTGTTGCTCCAGCTGGCGCAACCAGGTCAGCAGGCCGGTCACGTACAGGCGGGCCGACTCACGCCACGCGGACTCGACCGGGGCGAGCGCGGGCTGCGCCTCGGCGACGCGTTGCAGGGCCGACGGTGGCAGGCGCCTGAAACAGGCCAGCAATCCGGGCGTGCCGGCGATGAATGCCCGTTCCTGCGCTCGCAGGGTCCGCAGCTGCTCGACGATCGCCGCCTCCAGACCGAGCCCGGGCGCGTCAGGTGCGGTGATCAGCGTCAGGAAGCCGAGGTTCAGGTCAACCAGTTCGGCGGTAAGCGCCGTATCTCCATGATCCGGACACATTTGGGTTCTCCTGCTCTATCTGGGAATGAAATACTATATATGGGCTTTGCAGACCATAAAAGGTATATTTTGACCGGATTTGGGTAATCCGGGCGTTTTCGGCGAAAGGGAGGACTTTTTCGATGCGTATTACCGACAACCGCTACCGCGGCGAAATGGACAAATTCGACCTGGCCATTCGCCTGATCCGGCATGAGGCCCGCACCGGGACCATCAGGCGATTCACGGGGTTTACCGAGGACCGAATCCGCAAGCTCTATGGCGCCTATTTCAAGTCGGGCGGCGAGCCGGTGCGGCGGCGGCGCGGCAAATCGCCGCGCCAGATCGCCCGTTTCGTCAACAGCACCCGGCGCCAGACCGAGGCCACGCTGCTCGCCTGCCTGTGCCGGATGAGCGACGCGTTTCGCCTGCACGGCCGCAATCGCGCCGAGCGCATCGAGTCCCTCGACGCCGTCGCTCTCGGCACGCGACTCTGCGACGCCTATGAAACCTATCGGCGCCTGCACCCCCAGCCGCAATTCACGTTCGAATGGACCTGGAATCTCTACCACGCGCTGGTCGAAACGCAGGAACTGTATTTCTCATGGTGCGATACCTGCCGCGGTCCCTATGTCCAGGATCGCTACGCACTCGACTACCGGCGCTGCCCGATGTGCGAGCAGCGGGCGCTGATCGACAAGTCGAACCGTCCGGCGGCGATGCCGTGATCATCCCGGGCGAACAGCGCGGACTGCAGGCATAATTCCGGTTCCGTGCAAGTGTGCGCCCGGCCGCGCCGGGACCACCGCGCAACGTCGCCGACATCAAGGGGAAACCGATGATTCAGGCCGGACTTCGTCAGCGCGTGACCGTACTGGTCGCCGTCGCACTCACCGCAACCGCGACGTGTACCTATGCCGCTACCTATAAACCGCTGCTGCATGGCAAACACTGGGTCGCGATCACCGGCAAGCCCCTCGGCGCCTCCGCCGGCGCGCGGATCTTTTACCAGGGCGGCAACGCCGTCGACGCCGCCTGCGCGATGCTCGCCGCGACGTCGACGATGTGGGACACGCTGAGCTGGGGCGGCGAGACACAGGCGCTGATCTATAACCCGAACACCGCAGAGGTCATCGGCATCAACGCGCTGGGCGTCGCGCCAACGGGGGCGACGCCGGAATTTTTCCGTGACCAGGGCCTGCGGTACCCGCCGGCAACCGGGCCGCTCGCGGCCGTCACGCCCGGCACGCCCGGCGGCCTGATGGTCATGCTGGCCGAATACGGCACACTGGCGCTAAAAGACATCCTCGCGCCGGCGATCGAGATGGCCGACGGCTACCCGATAGAGGCCGGCGCCGTCCGTTCGATCCATCGGTCCCGGAAAATGCTGGCCCAATGGCCGGCTTCCAAAGCGGTGTTCCTGCCGCATGCGGGACAGGAAACCGAAACACCGGGCGTCGGCGAGATCTTCCGCCAGCCGGATCTGAAAGCGACGCTCGAGAAACTCGTCGCGACCGAGCAGGCCGCGCTGGCCCGCGGTCTCGATCGCAAGGCGGCAATCTACGCCGCCTATGACCGCTTCTATCGCGGCGACATCGCCGTGGAACTGGTCCGTGCGACACAAGAAGCCGGAGGGCTCATCACGCTCGACGACCTCGACCGATGGCAGGTGCACATCGAGAGGCCGGTAAGCACTCACTACCGCGGCATCGACGTCTACAAGCTGACGACCTGGGTTCAGGGTCCAGTCATGCTGCAAGCGCTGAACATCCTCGAGAACTTCGACATCGCCGGCATGGGCTACAACTCGACGCGCTATATCCATACGCTGTATCAGGCGATGAACCTCGCCTACGCGGACCGGGATTTCTACTACGGTGACCCGTACTTCCCGCCGGAGGAACCGATCGCCGGGCTGCTATCGAAGGCCTACGCGAAAAAACGCGCCGCGCTGATCGATCCGGACCGGAACGACCCGGACATCGGGCCGGGCGATCCGTATGCATTTCAGCGCGGCCGCAATCCTTATCTGCAACAACTTAACAACCGACAAGCGAGCACGACGACGCCCGCCGACGCCGCACCCGACGACGAGGCCTTCTTCGCCGGCACGACGACGATCCAGGCTGCCGACGAGGAGGGCTGGATCGTGTCCGTGACACCGAGCGGCGGGTGGGTACCGGCCTTCATCGCCGGCCGGACCGGCGTCGGCCTGAGCCAGCGCATGCAGAGCTTCGTGCTTGATGCCGCCGAAAATCCGTACAACGTGCTCGAACCAGGTAAACGCCCGCGCGCAACGCTAACGCCCGGCATGGCGCTGAAGGACGGCAAACCATTTCTTTCTTTCGCCGTGCAGGGCGGTGACGCTCAGGACCAGAACCTGCTGCAGTTCTTCCTGAACATGGTCGAGTTCAACATGAACGTCCAGGAGGCCGCCGAAGCCGACAACTTCCTGAGCTTTCAACTCCACGATTCGTTCGGCGCGCACAAGAAGGAACCGGGCAGGCTCGCCGTCAACGAATCGGTTGCCGAGTTCACGCGAAAACAATTGTCGGCGATGGACTATAAGGTCGAGGTCGGCATCTTCGGCAACCGCGACCGCACCTCGGGGCCGATCAACGCGATCTACTTCGACCAAACCAACGGGACGCTCCAGGGCGGCTCCAGCCATCACGGCGATGACTACGGGATTGCGTGGTAAGGCCGCACGGTCAAGCGCAGTCGCCGGGGCTTTAGCGGCTATTGCGGGACATGGCTCATCAGATCTTCAATAAAATGTGCGGCCAGCTCATGCCGACCCGCGTAGCCGGACTTGGCATAGATCGCCGTCGCCTGCTGTCGCACCGTTTTTTCTTTTACCTGACGCGCAACCGAAATCTCCTTCATCGACAGCCCCTTGATCAGCAACAGGGCAACATCGCTTTCCGACGGCGACAGTCCCCAGCCAGAAAATCGGCGGATCATCACCTCGAGTAGTTCACCGGATAGTCTCGCTGTCTTGTCCCGCTCCCGGTGAACCTCCCGTCGCAGGTGACGGACCCGAACCAGCTCTGCAAACAGCGCCATTGAGACCGCCACGAACACCAGCGCCTCGATGAGGATATGGAACGGACTCTCGCTGTCGTCCAGCAGATCAGCGACGATGTCGTAGGCGAAAAACAGGGTTGCCGAGGCTAATACGATGGTCGGTAAAAAACGCCGGACGTTTACCCGCGATCGTCCGTGCCCGGGATGGGATTCCGCGTCCTGAATGTCCACATTTTCTGCCATACGGGACTGCCCGCCAACGAATGCACCAGCACGGATCCTATATGGAGCAACAGATACAGGGGAATAAGGGCTTCCCCCACTTCGTGCACCTCCTCCGCAATTTCAAATATGTCGCTCTCCGGTCCGCCGCCGAGAAAAAACAGGCCGGTTCCCGTCGCGCCCATCCAGGCAAACAGGATAATGCCAAAAGCCTGGGTAAGACCGGCGAGACCCTCATGCATACCCCGCTCGGGAACGCGAAATTGCAGCAATGTCCCGATATCCTGCAAAGCCTGTTGCCACTGGCGTCGGGACACCGGCGACCAGTCCGAAAATCGCAGCGGAGCCGGTCCAATCAGGCCACGCAGGATGCGCAGCAACATGAATGTCGCCAGCGACAATCCCAGGTACGCGTGCAACAGGTACCCGGAAGAACCGGAAACGTCTTCGGCGAATTCACCCGTCAGAAATGCTGCGATACCGAATATCGCCATGCCGACATGCAGAATTCTAGCGTGCAACGGATACGAATAAAGATAACTGGCCATAGGATTCCTCACTTCAAATCAAAACCATCCGATGGCCAGCATCATGGGACCGCAGCAGTGCCGGGTGAATCGGACAAATGCCGGAAATCCGACATTTCGGGCATCTGCCGCATGGCACGCAAGCGGCGGGCCGCAGCATATCGCGCGCTGCCCGCGCCACCGATGCCCACTGATTCCGCCCTGACAGACGCGCCACTTGTGCCGGATGTACTTCTTCGGCATGGTCAATCCATGTCCGATATCGTCTTTTCGGGGCCGTACATCGACCGGCAGTGCGCGCTGCGCACGGCGCCGGCGGAACTCGAGGCGGCACGCTCGGGCCAGTCGGCGCGCTTCGTCGTGATCTGGCGCAATCGGTGCCTGGTGCGCAGCGAGCGCATCGCACTGCTGCGGCACAACCAGGTACTCGCGGTCGCACGACAACCGGACAACAGTGCGCTGCTCGGGCGGCTCGGCGACCGTCATGTCTTCACGCTCGTTATCGATCCGGATGAGGCGCCCGACTTCGGCGCGAACATGGAATTCGTCGGCCTGCGTGAAATCGGTTCGCGCCTCACCGCAGAAGATGCGGCGCTGGCGGCCTATGCGCGGGCGATTGTTGCCTGGCAGGATACGCATCGATACTGCGGCATCTGCGGCGCACGCAATATCGTGACCGACGGCGGGTTCGTCATGGCCTGTACCGACGCTACCTGCGGCCACCGGAGCTTTCCGCGCCTGGACCCGGCCGTCATCGTGCTCGTGCATCGGGGCGAACGAGCGCTGCTGGGTCGACAGGCCAACTGGCCGGAAGGCCGCTTCTCAACGGTGGCCGGTTTCGTCGAGCCCGGCGAGAGCCTCGAAGACGCGATTCGTCGCGAGGTCGCCGAGGAGACCAACATCGAGGTCGGCGACGTAACCTATGTCGCCTCGCAACCATGGCCGTTTCCGGCCGCGCTGATGATCGGCTTCCATGCCGAAGGGCGCTCCGCAGACATCCGGCTCAACGACGGTGAGTTGGCCGACGCACGCTGGATCTCACGCGACGAGATCGCCGCCGGCGAGATCGTGCTACCGCCGCGAATCTCCGTCGCTTATCGTCTCGTCGAAACCTGGTTCGATCGGCACGACGGCCCGACACTGGCCGAGCTCAATCTGCCGGCGCCGCCGTTCCGCACGCCGCGGCCCATGGACGACGGCGGCTAGCCGATCACGCGGTCGAGAAATTCTTTGATATGCCCGATTTCCTCGGGGATAACCGAATGCGCCATCGGGTACTCGTGCCAGTCCACGTCGTACCCCATCCGACTCAGGCGCAGCCGCGAGTTGCGGGCGAAATTGAACGGCACAACATCGTCACCCCGGCCGTGCGCCATGAAGACCGGCAGGTCGCGGTTCACCACCGATAATTCGCCCTCGGCAACCTGCGCAATCGGCAGGTAAGTGGACAGCGCCACCACGCCGGCCAGGCGTTCCGGATAACGCAGCGCCGTGAACAGCGCCAGCGCCCCGCCCTGCGAAAAGCCCGCGATGACGATCCGCCCGACGTCGATGCCGCGCGCGCATTCGCGCCGCATCAGCGCTTCGATGCCGGCCGCACTCTCGCGTATGCCCGCTTCGTCTTCCGGCGCATCGCGCGTGATCGAGATCAGATCGAACCAGGCGCGCATGCGCAGACCGCCGTTCAGCGTCACGGGCCGCTCGGGCGCATTCGGGAAAACGAATCGTATGGGTCGGCCCGAATCGAGCTGTAGCATCGGCACGACCGGCTCGAAATCATGCGCATCAGCGCCGAGTCCGTGCATCCAGATAACGGCCGCCTTCGGCGACGGCCCGGTGTCGATTTCTACGGTCTGAAAATCAGTCACGGTGGTATATCCGTTCGTTGCCACGAGCGCGGAGTGTACCCGAACTCCCAACGTTTCCATCCGGACTGCCGGCAAGATCGGCGGGCGGCGCGGGCAGCGTGAACACGGCGGTTGACTTCGCCGGACGAACTGATATTATGCGCATCGTTTTTATTTTATGCACATTTAATGAAATGCCTGCTGAGACCGAACTGCGCGATATACGCCGGGCCGCGATCCTGGAGATCCTGCGAGAACGACCCGTGGGACGCCAGACCGTGCTCGTCGAACTGCTGCGGCAGAAGGGTATCGACGCGACGCAATCCAGCGTCAGCCGGGACCTGCGCCAACTCGGCGTCGCCAAACTCGAGCAGGGCTATGCCCCGCCCGAAGCCGACGCCGCGGACGACGGGACGGACCAGCCGGCCTTCGGCGAGTTCATCCGCGATATCCAGGCGGCCGGGACCAACCTGACCGTCATCAAGACCGCAATCGGCGCCGCACAGCGCGTCGCCGTCTGCCTGGACCGTGCGGGCTGGTCCGAGATCATCGGTACGGTCTCGGGCGACGACACGATTTTCGTCGCCACCGGCAGCGGCAGCGAACAACGACGACTCATCACGCGATTGCGAGAACACACCCATTCCTGAACCTCGAACCGGCTTTCTACATCATGACGACATCTTCTGCATCATCCTCGGCATCACCAATCATCCTGGCGTTCTCCGGCGGGCTCGATACCTCGTTCTGCGTACCGTGGCTGAAAGAAACCTACGACCGCCCGGTCGTGACCGTCTGTATCAACACCGGCGGACTCGATGACGCCGCGGCGAAAAATCTCGAGCAACGGGCGCTCGCGCTCGGCGCACGCGAGCACGTGCTCGTCGAAGCCCGACAGATCTTCTTCGACCGGGTCATCCGCTTTCTGATCGCCGGCAATGTCCGACGCGGCCACCTGTACCCGCTGTGCGTCGGTGCCGAACGCGGCATCCAGGCGCAATTGCTGGCGGAGATTGCCACCGAGCGCGGCAGCGACACCGTCGCGCACGGCTGCACGGCCGCGGGCAACGACCAGGTCCGGTTCGAGGTCGCGCTGCGCACGATCAATCCCGCGCTTGAGGTGCTCGCTCCCGTCCGCGATCAGGCGTTCGTGCGCCCCGAACAGATCGCGTATCTCGAACGGCATGGCTTTCCGGTGCCGGCGAAAGGCACGGCCTATTCCATCAATCGTGGCCTGTGGGGCGTGTCGATCGGCGGACGGGAGACGCTCAACTCGCGCGGGTCGATCCCCGAAGAAGCGTGGGTATTGTCACCCGATGCGCTGGCGCACCCGCGGCCGGCCGAAACGCATGTCGTCGGCTTCGACCAGGGCATTCCGGTGCGGCTCGACGGCGCGCCGCTGAACCCGGTCGCATTGATCGAACGGCTCGAAGCGCTGGCCGGACCGTTCGGCATCGGACGTGGCATCCATGTCGGCGATACCGTGCTGGGCACGAAGGGCCGGGTCGCGTTCGAGGCGCCGGCCGCGGACGTGTTGTTGACGGCCCACCGGGAACTCGAAAAACTGACGCTGAGCGCGCTGCAATTGCGTATCAAGGACACGGTCGCCGCCAGCTACGGCGACTTTGTGCACGAAGGCAAGCAACTCGACGCGGCCTGCCGCGACATCGAGGCGCTGCTCGCATCGTCACAGCGATTTGTCACGGGCGATGTCCACGTGCAGTTCCGCACCGGCAGTATTTTCATCGAGGGCGTCACGTCGAAACACTCGCTGATGGCCGCAACGAAGGGTGTGTACGGCGAGTCTGCCGGCGAATGGACGGCAGCCGACGCGCTCGGCTACTCGAAGATCCTGTCATTGACCGGCATGCTGCAAACCCGGGCCGCCGCCGGGACGGATGAACAGCCATGAAAACCGTCATCGCCGACAAGATTGCATCGGTCGCCCAGCACCGGGGCCTCAAGCGCAAGCTGCAGGTCAGTACCGACATCCTGTGCGAGGAAGGCGTGCTGCTGGCCGTCAGGATCCTGAACAGCAAGAGCACCTATAACACGCTCGAACTGACGAGCGGACGCATGGCCAAGGTCAGCCGCGGCGACATCATCGTCGGGGCGCTGGGCCACCGCAAGGCGCTGTTCGGCTACTCCGGGCACCTGCCGGAACAACTCGCGACCGGCGATACGATCCAGGTCCTGAATATCGGTGGCGTGCTCGGCATCTGCGACTCGATCAACGCCAACTTCGGGCCGCCGTTCGATGCCGAGGTGCTCGGCACCGTGCTCGAATTCCCGTACCTCGGCGAACGCATCGGCGTGCCGGCACGGGCCGGCATCGACAGACTGGAGCCGAACATGGTGGTCGATACCGGCGCCATCCCCATCGTCGTGCTCGCCGGCACGAGCATGGATTCCGGCAAGACTGCGGCCGCCAGCGCGATCATCAGCCGACTCAGGCATCACGGTCACACCGTCGATGCCTTCAAGGCGACCGGCGTGTCGTTGCGCCGGGATATTCTCGCGATGGAAGATGCTGGCGCGCGCAATACATCGATCTTTACGGATTACGGGGTCATTACGACGACGGAAGAAAACGGCCCGCCCGTCACGCGCATGATGCTGACGAGACTGGCGGCCGACCGCCCCGATGTGATCGTCTTCGAACTCGGCGACGGGCTGCTCGGCGCCTATGGTGTCGAGGCGATTCTCAAGGATGAAGGCATCAGGGCGACGATTACCTGTCTCGTGCTGTGCGCGAACGATCCGGTCGCGGCCTGGGGCGGCGTCCGGCTGCTGCACGATGAATTCGGGCTGCGCCCGGATGTCGTGACCGGCCCGGCGACGGACAACCTCGTCGGCACGAATCTGGTCCGGGACCGACTCGGCATACCGGCCTTCAATGCGATCACGCACGGCGCGGACCTGGGCGACGCCGTCGCGGGCATTATCGATCTGAACGGCATGAAGGACGACACCACATCATGAGCGGCATACCCACCATCGTACTCGGCGGCACCGGCTACGTGGCCGGCGAACTGCTGCGTCTGCTCGTCGGCCATCCGCAACTCGACATCGTCGGTGTGATGTCCGAGAGCCGGGCCGGCGCGCCGATCGGCGACACCTTCCCGCAATTGCAGGGCGCGCTCGACGGTCGAACTTTCGCGACCAGGACGGAACTGCTGACGATGCTCGACGCAGGCCATCGTCAGGGTCACGATCAATGGGCACTGTTTTCGGCCGCGCCCCACGGCGCGAGTGCGGCGTTGGTCGCGGAATTCATCACCCGGGCCGACGCGGCCGGCCGCAAACTGACGGTCGTCGACGTCTCGGCAGATTTTCGTTATCCGACGGCCGAGGCCTATAGCGCCGTATACGGTCAACCGCATGGTGCGCCGCATTTGCTCGATCGGTTCGCCAGTGCCGTGCCGGAGCACCTGGCCGCCACCGACAAGCCGCATATCGGCCATCCCGGCTGTTTCGCGACGGCGCTGCTGATCGCCGCCGTGCCGCTGATGAAACTCGGACTGACCGAGCCCGACCTGTTCGCCGTCGGCATCACCGGCAGCACCGGATCCGGCCGCACACCGGCCGCCGGCACACACCACCCGGAACGCCAGTCGAACCTGTTTGCGTATAAACCGCTGACACATCGACACGCGCCGGAGGTCAGCGGCATCTGTCAGGCAATCACGGGGCGCACCCCGGCGCTGCATTTCGTGCCGCACTCCGGACCGTTTGCGCGCGGCATTCACCTGACGATGCAGGCCACGCTGACCGACAACCAGTCGGCTGACGCGATCCGCGATGCGCTGCACGGGTTCTACGCGGGCGCGCCGTTTGTCGCCGTTCGCGACGGGACGCCACGGATCAAGGACATCGTCGGCAGCAACTACTGCCACGTCGGCGTGGCCGTCGAAGCAGGTTCGGTGGCTGTCTTCGTCGTTATCGACAACCTCGTCAAAGGCGCGGCCGGCGGGGCCGTGCAATGGATGAACCGCAAGCTCGGATTCGACGAAACGACCGGGCTGACCGCGCCGGCACTGGCATGGACCTGACAAGATGAACGCACGCGAACACGAAGCACGCCACCTGCTACATGTCTACGGACAGTTGCCGATCGAACCGGACGGCGCCGACGGCGTGTACCTGAAATGCGGCAAGCGGAGGATCATCGACCTGTACGGCGGACATGCCGTCGCCGCGCTCGGCTACGGGCATCCCGATATGCTCCGGGCGCTGAACGAACAGGCAAAGTCGATATTCTTCCAGAGCAACGCGGTGGCAATGGAGGTGCGCGCCGAAGCGGCCGATGCGCTGGCCGGGTTCGCACCCGACGGCCTCGACCACGTGTTTTTCGCCAACAGCGGTGCCGAGGCCAACGAGAACGCACTGCGGCTCGCCTGCCGGCTGACCGGGCGCACGCGTGTTGCGGCTGTCACGCACGGGTTTCACGGACGCACGGCAGCCGCGGGCGCCGTGACCTGGGGCGCGCGTGACAAATGGTACGGCTTCCCGAATACACCGTTCGACGTCGACTTCATCAACCGGGACGAGGTCGGCGATGTCGACGGCAAGATCTCGGGCGAAACGGCGGCCGTCATCGTCGAACTCGTGCAGGGACTCGCCGGCGCGTACGACCTCGATCCTGCCTTCGTGGCTGCCCTCGCCGCCCGATGTGCAGCCGTCGGCGCATTGCTGATCGTCGACGAAGTTCAGACCGGCATGGGCCGCTGTGGCCAGCCGTTTGCGACGAACCTGTACAACGTCAAACCGGATATCCTGACGACGGCCAAGTCGCTGGCCGGGGGATTCCCGTGCGCCGCGGTGATCTGCACCGGCGCGATCGCGGCGGCGACGGGCAACGGCGATCTCGGCAGCACGTTCGGCGGCGGACCCCTCGCCTGTGCGCTGGTCAAAACCGTCATCAACGTCATCGAGCGCGACCAGCTGATGCGCAATGTGCGCATCATGTCGGGCTATCTCGAAGCGCGCTGCCCCGTGGGCCCGGTGGAAGGCATTCAGGGCAAGGGATTCCTGGTCGGGTTGCGCTGTCGACGACCGGCCGCCGTGGTCCGCGATGAATTGCTCGACCGCGACATCCTCGTCGGCACGAGCGCCGACCCGAATGTTATCCGCCTGTTGCCGCCGCTGATCACGGAGGAACGGCACCTGACCAGGCTTATCGATTGCCTTGCCGACCTGCCCGCCCGTTGAGCGGCGATACGGCTATCTCATCTAGACCCGAGGACCCGAGAATGAAAGAACTACACGATCTGGCCGAGCTGACCGCAGAACAGGTCGAAGACCTGCTGGCACTGGCCGGCCGCCTGCAGAAGCGGCCCGAGCCGCGCGCGCTCGAGGGCAAGGTCCTCGCGCTGCTGTTCATGAGCCCGTCGCTGCGCACGCTCGCATCGTTTCAGGCCGCGATGGTGCGGCTCGGCGGCGGCTCGTTCGTCATTTCACCGGACATGTCGATCCACGGGTTGGAGACGCGGCCCGGCATCGTCATGGACGGCATGGCCGCCGAGCATATCCGCGAGGCCGTGCCGGTCATCGCCTCCTATGCCGATGCGATCGGCATTCGTGCCTTCGCGGAACGCCGCAGCCTGGACCATGATCTGGCCGACAACGAATTCAACAGCATGCGCGCGCTGTGCCATGTGCCGGTCATCAATATGGAATCGGCGATCAACCACCCGTGCCAGAGCCTGGCGGACTGGAAGACGATGGACGACCTTGCGGTGCCGCGCAACGGCGGCAAATTCGTGCTGAGCTGGGCGTATCACCCGCGGGCATTGCCGCTGGCCGTACCCGCGGCGACCGTACATATGGCCGCGATGCGCGGCATGGATGTCACCGTATTGCGGCCCGACGGCTTCGAGCTGCCCGACGTCATCATGGACAAGGCCCGCAGCGCAGCATCCGCGGCGGGCGGCTCGGTCACCGAAACCGATGATCGCGGTGCGGCCCTCGAAGGCGCGCAGATCATCTACGCGAAGTCGTGGTCGTCGACGCGACACTACGGCAATCGCGTTGCCGACGAAGAGCAACGCGCCGGACTCGACGACTGGCGCGTCGACGAATCCTGGTTTGCATCCACGCAGCCGGACTGCCGGTTCATGCACTGCCTGCCGGTGCGCCGCGGCGTCGTCGTCACCGACGAGATACTCGACGGCCCGCGCAGCGTCGTGATCCAGGAAGCGCAAAACCGCATGTACGCGCAGATGGCCGTACTGCATCAGATGCTGGCCGGCAAATAGCAACGTGCCCGGGAGGACAATCATGCAAAACAATGACAATCGGGACATCGTTGTCGCGGCACTGAAACATGCCGCGCCGTATATCAGGATGTACAAGCACAAGACGTTCGTCATCAAGGCCGGCGGCGAGATCTTCGCGACGCGCGAATCGACGCGTGAACTGCTCGAGCAGATCGCCATCCTGCACCAGGTCGGCGTGCGCATCGTCCTCGTACACGGCGGTGGCCCGCAATCGACGGAACTGGCCAAGAGTCTCGGCGTCACGACGCAATTTATCGAGGGCCGGCGGGTCACCGACGAACAATCGCTGGACATCGCCGCCATGGTATTGAACGGTCAGATCAACACGCGGATCCTGGCCGCGTGCCGGGACATCGATCTGCCGGCGGTCGGCATCAGCGGCGTCGACGCGGGCCTGATCAAGGCGCACAAACGTCCTCCGGTCAACGTCGCCGGGCACGATGCCGGACCGGTCGACTACGGTTTCGTCGGCGACATTGACTCGGTTGCCGGCGACGTACTGCGCACGCAGCTCGACAGCGGACTCATGCCGGTCGTCAGTCCGCTGTCGGCCGATGCCTCCGGCACGCTGCTCAATATCAACGCCGATACGGTCGCCGCGGCGCTGGCCGCGGAACTCGGTGCGGAGAAACTGGTGCTGGTCACCGGCGCCCCGGGCATCCTCGCCGACCGTGAAGATCCCGGCTCGCTGATCTCGTACATCGACCTGGGCGGACTGCAGGAACTGCGTGCGGCCGGCTCCCTCGCCGCCGGCATGCTGCCCAAGGCAACCGCCATCGAGTCGGCGCTGAACGGCGGCGTGGGTCGCGTGCACGTGATTTCCTTTAAACTGTCGGACAGCCTGTTGCTGGAAGTCTTCACGAACGAAGGCAACGGCACGCTCGTCGTACAGAATATCGATACGCTTTCGCCCGAAGAACAGGCGCAGGGGACCAACCCATGAAACGACTCTGGGACAAGGGTCGGCAGCTCGACGATCGGATCCTGCGGTACACGGCCGGCGAAGACCATCGGCTCGACGCCCGCCTCGTCGCCTACGATGTCCGGGCGTCGATCGCACACGCGCGGATGCTGAATCAGCAATCGCTGCTGTCCGATGCGGATCTCGACGCGATCGTGACGGGCCTCGAGGCGCTCGCCGCCGGCCATACCGAAGGCGAATGGTCGATCGGCCTCGACGACGAGGACGTCCACACCGCGCTGGAAACGCGGCTCGTGGACCAGATCGGCGAGGCCGGCAAACGCATCCACCTGGGGCGGTCGCGCAACGACCAGGTCCTCGCCGCCCTGCGCCTGTACCTGCTCGACGCCGCGGACCAGATCGAAACTCTCGCCGACGACACGGCCGATGCTCTCGATGCACTGGCCGAACGCGAGGCGGACACGACGCTGCCCGGATACACGCACATGCAACAGGCGATGCCCAGTTCGGTGCCGCTGTGGGCCGGCGGATTTGCCGCGGAGCTGCGGGACGACGCCACCGGCATTGCGGCGAGTCGCCGCCGCCTGTCGAAGAACCCGCTCGGCAGCGCCGCCGGCTACGGCGTGCCCGGCCTGCCGATCGACCGCGATGCAACCAGTGAAGCGCTCGGCTTCGAGTGCGTGCACGAACCGGTGACGGCCGTGCAGTTGTCCCGCGGTAAGGCCGAGGCAGGCCTCGTCTTCGAACTGTGCCTGCTGGTCCAGGACCTGGGCCGGCTCGCCGCTGACCTGATGCTGTTCTATACGCAGGAATTCGCATTCGTCTCGCTGCCGGACTCGATGACGACGGGCTCTTCGATCATGCCGCAGAAACGCAACCCGGATGTCCTCGAACTCGTCCGCGGCGCAACCGCGACGCTGCAGGCGACGCTCGTCGAGATCATGGCGATCCCGGCAAAACTCGGTTCCGGATACCAGCGCGACCTGCAGCGCATCAAGCCACCGCTGTTCCGCGCAATTGACCTGACGGCCGATTCCTGCGAGATCATGACGCACCTGATCGGCGGCATCGCGTTTATTCCCGACAATATCGATCTCGACGCATCGATTTTTGCCGCGGGCCGCGCCAATCGTCTCGTGCTCGAGGAAGGCATCAGTTTCCGCGACGCCTACCGACGCATCAGCCGGGAACTCGATGACGAGCGGGATGAATAGCGTGGGCGCGATGCTGCGTTTCCTGATCGTGGTGCTTGCCCTGCTTGGCACAATCATCACGACCGGCTGCGGCCTGAAAGATGACCTGTACCTGCCCGTGGAGGACGTCGCCGCAGCGGCGGAACCCGCCGTGGCCGAGGAAGAAACAGCAGACGAAGACCCACAGGACCCGGCACCGGCCGACCCGACCCGGGCCGCCGAGTAGGCCGCATGACCGGCGCACCGCCCGAGAAGCCGTCGCTGATCCTCGTCGACGGATCGTCGTACCTGTACCGGGCGTTTCACGCCCTGCCGGAGCTGACAAATTCGGCCGGCGAACCCACCGGCGCAATTCACGGCGTGCTGTCGATGCTGCACAAGCTGCTGCGGGAAGAAGCGCCGCAACGATTCGCCATCGTCTTCGACGCACCGGGCAGGACGTTCCGCGACGACCTGTTCGACGCCTACAAGGCCAATCGGCCGTCAATGCCCGACGCGCTCCGCGAGCAGGTCAAACCCTTGCTCGAGGCGATCGCGGCCAACGGCTGGCCGCTGTTGCGCGTCGAGGGGGTCGAGGCCGACGACGTCATCGGCACGCTCGCGCGACAGGCGACGGCCGCGGACATGGCAGTCACGATCGTGACCGGCGACAAGGATATGGCGCAGCTGGTCTCGGCCGATGTCACGCTGCTCGACACGATGCCACGCGGACCGAACCGGACACCGCGCGCAACCGACGCGGCCGGCGTCGTCGAACGTTTCGGCGTACGCCCTGATCAGATCATCGATTACCTCGCGCTGGTCGGCGACAGTTCCGACAATATTCCGGGCGTACCCAAGGTCGGCCCGAAGTCCGCCGTCGCACTACTCGCCCATTTCGACCACATCGATGACCTGCTCGCGGACCTCGATGCCGTCACCGGATTGTCCATCCGCGGCGCCCAGTCGCTGGCGCAACGCATCGAGGAGCACCGCGAAACACTGCTGTTGTCCCGGGACCTGGCGACCATTCGACTCGAGGTCGAACTGGACACGACACTCGATGCGTTGCACGCGCAGCCGCCCGATGTCGATACGCTGCGCAGCCTGTATGAGCATCTCGAACTGCGCCGGCTGCTCGACGCGCTCGGCGATCCGGAACCGGCGGTCGGCGCGGCCGTGACATCGGCCGAAGCGGCATCGACCGACTACGATGTGATCTGGACCGAGGCACAACTCGACGACTGGCTGCGCGACATCGAGCGCACCGAACTCGTCGGCTTCGATACCGAAACGACCAGCATCGATTACATGGCTGCCGAACTCGTCGGCCTGTCGCTCGCCGTGGCGGCCGGCCGGGCCGCCTATGTGCCCGTCGCGCATACCTATCCGGGCGCGCCGCAACAGCTGTCCCGCGATACCGTGCTGGCAAAGCTGCGGCCATGGCTCGAGAATCCGGAACGCGCCAAGGTCGGCCATCACCTGAAATACGATGCCCACGTGCTGGGCAACTACGGCATCCGCCTGGCCGGCATGCGCTACGACTCGATGCTCGAGTCCTATGTGCTCAACAGCACGGCGACGCGCCACGATCTCGATTCGGTCGCGCGCCAATACCTGGGACTACAGACGATTCGGTACCAGGATGTCGCCGGCAAAGGCGCCAAACAGCTCTCGTTCGACGAGGTGCCGATCGAAACGGCCGCGCCCTATGCCGCCGAAGATGCCGACGTTACGCTGCGATTGCACGCCGCGCTATGGCCGCAGATCGAAGCGACCGGCTCGCTCGCCGCAGTTTATACCGACATCGAACAGCCGCTCGTCGAGGTGCTGCTGCGCACAGAAGACAACGGCGTGCTCGTCGACGCGCCGCTGCTGCGCCGGCTCAGCCATGAGTTCGCCGAGCAAATGGCCGCGGTCGAGGCCGACGTGCACCGGGTTGCCGGTCACCCGTTCAACCTCGCCTCGCCGAAACAGCTCCAGGAGATCCTGTTCACCGAACTCAAACTACCGGTGCTGCGCAAGACGCCGAAGGGTCAGCCGTCGACGGCCGAGGACGTACTGAGCGAACTGGCCGCGGACTACGAACTGCCACAGCTGATTCTTGATTACCGCAGCCTGGCCAAACTCAAATCGACCTATACCGACAAACTCCCGCAACAGATCGCCCCCCGAACCGGACGCATTCACACGTCTTATCATCAGGCCGTCGCCGCGACCGGGCGACTGTCATCTTCGGATCCGAATCTGCAGAACATCCCGATCCGCACCGAGGAAGGACGCCGCATTCGCCAGGCATTTATCGCCCCGGACGATTACGTACTGCTGGCCGCCGATTATTCGCAGATCGAATTGCGCATCATGGCGCATATTTCTGAAGACGAAGGGCTGCTCACCGCGTTTGGCGAAAATCGGGACATTCACCAGGCGACCGCCGCCGAGGTCTTCGGCGTGCCGCTCGACGACGTGACGGCGGACCAGCGTCGCTCGGCCAAGGCGATCAACTTCGGGCTGATCTACGGCATGTCCGCGTTCGGGCTCGGTCGCCAGCTCGGCATCAACCGCGTCCAGGCGCAGGAATATGTCGACCTGTATTTCGGGCGCTATCCCGCCGTCAAACAGTACATGGACTCCACACGCGAACGCGCGCACGAGACCGGGTTTGTCGAAACCGTATTCGGTCGGCGCCTGTATCTGCCCGACATCAACGCACGCCAGGCGCAGCGTCGCCAGTACGCGGAACGCAGCGCGATCAACGCGCCGATGCAGGGCACGGCTGCGGACATCATCAAGAAGGCCATGATCACGGTCGACCGCTGGCTGACCGACAGCCGGGTCGATGCCCGGCTGATCATGCAGGTGCACGACGAACTCGTCCTCGAAGTGCACCGGGACCAGATCGATGACGTCCGCGCACAGGTCGTCGACCTGATGAGCCGGGCCGCGGTGCTGCGCGTCCCGCTACGGGTCGATGCCGGCACCGGCGCGAACTGGGACGAAGCCCACTGAGCGCAGAACGCCCGCCGCAGTCGGGAACTTATTTGTTTGGACACGTTCTAAACGTGTATCATAATCACCGAATAAGTCCCGCTATCCTCCCTAAGCGGGCATTGCAACCGGTCCCCCCAAACCGGTTATCCTGAACCCCGGGCAGCGCTCCCCGCGCTGTCCGGGGTTTTTTTCACCCGATCAAAGCAAAATAAAGACTTTTAGCGGCATTTTTGCCGATTTTGGCGGCATATCGACACATGGCGGATAATGCTCCCACCACCCGCACCATCAGAGTGCACTGCCGGCCGATGCCGCTTCCGGGCCAGCCCGGAAATCTCATCAGCATCCCGAGAGCCGGCGGAATTTGCTGCCGTCCCGGCGCCGCTCGAGAGCGAAGCCAGTGGCACCGCCACCGGTTGAGTGAAGCGCAAGTCGGGACCAGCGAAAAACCGCCGGATCCGCCGCCAGATCAAAGACCGGACGATGGCAGGAACACTGGATCAGGGGGTGAAACAGATCCGTACCTGCCGGCTCCTGCTGCTCATTCAGTTTCCCACCGCCCCGCCGTCAGCGGGTGGGTGGGATTTCCGGGCTCCCCCCAACAGGGCCTGCAGCCGCTTCCGCGCCTCCTCGACCCCGGTGCCCGCGGTCGCCGAAAAAAGCTGCACGGTCGCCGTCTCGCCGAGTTCGGCCCGCGCGCCGGCCAGGGCCGCAGCCCCGTCGCGACGATTCAGCTTGTCGGCCTTGGTCAGCAACACGTGTACCGGGCAGTCGAGCGACCGACACCAGTCCAGCATCAGCCGATCGTATTCGCCGAGCGACCGGCGGCTGTCGACGACGATGATGGTGCCGGCCAGCGAACGGCGCGACCGAAAATAGGTCTCCAGCAGTTTCTGCCAGTGGCGGCGCATCGAGGGGCCGACCTTCGCATACCCGTAGCCGGGCAAATCGACGAGCCGTCGGTCTGCGCCGAGGCTAAAAAAGTTGACCAACTGCGTGCGGCCGGGCTGCTTGCTGGTCCGGGCAAAATTTTTGCGGTGAACGATGGTATTGATCGCCGTCGATTTACCGGCGTTCGACCGGCCCGCGAACGCCACTTCCGTGCCCTGATCGTCGGCAAATCCGGCGGGCGCGTTGGCGCTGGTCAGGAAGCGGGCATCTGAAAATGCGGACATCGGGGCGCTCACGGTGGCGGTTTTCCGGTCGCGCAGGGTCGCCCGGCCGGCGCACCGACTCATGGTTTCATGAAAACTCGTGTAAAATGCGCCGCGGCGGCGATATTAGCACGCCGAAAAGGACCAACCGGGGAAACGGATGACCAGACGCAACAACATCGGCAACCCACGCTCACGGCTCGGCCGCGGCACACTGGCCGTGTGTGCCTTGCTGCTGGCGGCCGTCTGGCCCGCGCTGGCCGATGGAGATGCGGAGCAGGGCCGGGCACGTTCGGCAACGTGCGCCGCGTGCCATGGCGCCGACGGCAACAGCGTCAATCCCGAATGGCCGAGTCTTGCCGGCCAGAATCCCAAGTATCTGGCCGACTCGCTGCACAGCTTCAAAAACGGCCGGCGCAAAAACGCTTTCATGTCCGGACAGGCAGCCGGGCTCGACGATCAGGCGATTCAGGATCTGGCCGCCTATTATGCGACGCTGACACCGCGGCGGCTGACGGCCGACCCGGCGCTCGTCGAGCCGGGCGAACGCCTCTACCGCGGCGGCGACCTCGACAAGGGCATCAGCGCCTGCATGGCGTGTCATGGTCCGGCCGGTCGAGGCAACCCGGGCGCCGGGTATCCGACCCTGGCCGGTCAACACGCCGCCTATACCGCCATTCAGCTACTGGCGTATCGCAGCGGCCAACGCCAGTCCGACGCCGACAAGAATCAGGTCATGCGCAATATTTCGGCGTTGATGAGCGAAGCCGAGATTCGCGCCGTCGCATCTTATATTCAGGGCCTGCAATAACGCCGACGAACCCATTCATAACGCCCGCCAGCCACGGATAACCGGCGGCCGAGCTGAGGACGCATCATGATGAAATCGACCCGATTACTGACACTGGCCCTGCTGGCCTGCCTGTTCGCCGCCTGCGGTGACGCTTCCGGCCCGGACCGCCCCACGGCGGCGCCCGCCACCGAACCGGCGGCGCCGGCAGTCGCAGCCGCCCCGGCGAACGACTCGCCTGCCCCGGTCGCCGAGTCGCCTCGGCCGGTCGAAGTGGTCGAGGAATCGACCGGCGAAGCGGCGGCAGAGCCGGAACCGATCGTCCTGGCAAAGACCGAGACCGCCGACGCGGCGCCTCAACTGCAGCAGTACCGGGAAGGCACGCACTTTACGAAGCTGACCACGGCCCAAGGCACGAGCAGCTCGCCGGATGCCGTCGAAGTTGCCGAGGTATTTTGGTACGGCTGCCCGCATTGCTACAATTTCGACCCGATCATCGACAACTGGGAGCGGACGCTGCCCGATGACGTGAACCTGATTCGCCTGCCCGTCATGTGGAATCCGACCAATGCGATCCATGCCCGGCTCTTTTATACGGTTGAAGCCCTGGGCAAGCTCGACGAGGTCCATTCGGCGATATTCAACGAGTTGCACGTGAACAATCGGATGCTGACGAATGAAGCCGATATCCTCGAGTTCATCAAAAAATTCGGCATTTCCGAAGCAGAGTTCAACAAGACATTTCGCTCATTCGCCGTCGAGAGCAAACTCAAGCGGGCTAAAAACCTGACCCAGCGTTATCGCATCCAAAGCGTCCCGCTGCTCGTCATCAACGGCAAATACCTGACGACCGGCGACGGCATCAAGAACTTTGACGATATGCTGGCGGTCGCCAACGACCTGATCATTCGCGAACGACTGGCTCGCTGACGAGCCGACGCACGGGCAGTCTTTTAGCCGGCCTGCCGGCGCCCGGTGCCGCGCTGCCGTTCATCACCCGAGGGGTCGTCATGGCTGTCGTGGTCATGATCATGGGCCGCCGAGGCGCACCGCTCGCAGTTGACCCAGCCGGAATCACCGTCGACATAGTGCTCTTTTTTCCAGATCGGCACGCGGTGCTTGACCTCGTCGATGACGTAGCGGCAGGCGTCGAATGCCTCGCCGCGATGGGGCGTGCTGACGCCGACGATCACGGCGATGTCACCGATCTCGAGCGGTCCGAGTCGATGCACGCAATAAACGCTGGCGCCGCCGAATCGCTGCCCGGCCTCGGCGATGATGCGCTCACCCTCCTTGACGCCCAGGCTTTCGTAGGCCTCGTATTCGAGCCGTCGAACCTCGCGTCCCTCGTTGTGATTGCGCACCCAGCCCTCGAACGCGACATAGGCGCCGGCTGCATCATCGCCGACGAGACGCCGGATGTCGGCGCCCGAAACCGGCTCACGTGAAAAAGCAAAACGCATCATCCGCCGGCCACCGGCGGAATGAAGGCAACGGAATCGCCGTCGGCCAGCGCCGTATCCCAGTCGTCGAATTCTTCGTTGATCGCAACCTTCATACTGTTCAGCTCCGGAAACGCATAACGATCGGCGAGTTCGTTGAACAGTTCGCCGGCGGTGCAGGCGCCGGTCTGCAGTTCCTCGGCATCCTTGCCGGCATGCTCGCGCAGAATGGCGAAATATTCGATCCGGACGTTGGGCATCGTGATGTGTTCCTGTTTTGTCCCGCCCCGGGGTCACCAAACCGGGCCTGATCGATGCAGTCTACCACCCGACTTCGGGGCCGCTGTCCGTAATTTCCCGGGGTAATTGCCCGGGGCAATTACCCATGCTAACTACCCAGAGCCGTTCCTCGGGGCACAGCCGCGGATGCACCGTCATGGAGCACGCGGACACTACAGCTGCCGCAGGTCCGCCCGCCGATCGACATCGAACGCGGCTTCCGGCATCGCGACGATCCGGCGCGGCGAGGCCCGGGCGATGACGCCTTTTGCCCCGCTGTCACCCTGCAGTGCCAGCAACGCCTCCCGGCAGGCCGCCGGAAACAGGGCCGGCACACCGTAGCCGTCACCGTAGCCCGCCGCGACGACGGCCGTCGGCGCATCCCGACCCGCGGCCACGAGCCGCGCGAAATCTGCACTGCCGACCCGCGGCTGGTCGCAGACAGTCAGCAGGATGGCCCGCGCATTGGCCGGCGCACGGGCAACGCCACAGCGGATCGACGCGGCGATACCTTCGGACCAGTCCGGGTTGGCGACGATCGTGACGTCGAGCCCGTCCAGAACAGCACGCACGTCATCGCCGCCGGCGCCGATGACGCAGATCACGCCCCTGTCACAGTGTGCGGCCAGCGCGCGGATCGTCCGCACGACCAGCGGCACACCGTCGACCTCGACAAGCTGCTTTGGCCGGCCCAGCCGACGGGACGCGCCCGCCGCCAGCACGACGCCCGCCACGCCGGCACCAGCGGCTTTGTCGGTTTCCGGGTCCATCGCGACAGTGTAACGCCTTCCCCCGCACAAGCCCCCGCCACACTCCCAATCACGCCGATGCCCGCGTTCAAAACCGGGCGATCTTGACGTACACTGGTGCCATCAGTCTGGAATCTAAAAGGCCGGCTTGCCATGGATCAGGACAGCATTCGAAAACAACTACTCGACGCAAAAGCGATTCTCGAGAAACGTGTCGCGACGATACACAATCACGCGCGCAATCCCCTCGATGCCGACTCCGCGGAACAGGCGGCGCAGCTCGGCAACGTCGAGGTGGTCGCGGCGCTCGAATCGGAAGCCGTCGAGGAACTGGCAAGTATCGATTCGGCTTTGCGCCGCCTCGATGACGGCAAGTACGGCGTCTGCATGACCTGCGGGGACGACATCAGCTCAAAGCGTCTCGCCGTCAGGCCCGCGAGCCTGGAGTGCGTCGACTGCGCGGAACTTCCGCCGGCCTGACGCGGCATCACCTCGCGAACAGCGACTCCGGTCGTGCGAATCCCTTGAATTCGAGCGCATTGCCGCTGGGATCCATAATAAAAAATGTACCCTGCTCGCCGGGCAAACCCGCAAACCGAATAGTCGGCTCGATGATGAATGCCTGGCCCAGGTCGGCGAACCGCTGCGCCAGTTGGCGCCAATCCTTCAGCGCCAGCACGATTCCGTAATGCGGCACCGGCACCTGCCTGCCGTCCACCTCACTGAAATGACGTTTCACTCCCGCCCGCCGGGGGCGCAGATGGCAGACGAATTGATGACCGAAGAAGTTGAAATCGACCCAGCGCTCATCGCTGCGTCCCTCGCTGCAGCCGAGCACGCCGATGTAGAAAGCGCGCGCCGCGGCCAGATCGTCGACTGGTAGCGCGATATGAAACGGCGGCAGCGCCGACATCAGGCGTCGCCGTCCCGATTGCCGTGCCAGTCGTACGGATCCCATGCGGCCGGTGCCGTCGCAAGATAATCCTCCACGAGCGCTACGGCCCGCTCCTCGGCCAGCGATGAACGCCGACTGCCGTCCAGCCAGAGGCGCGGGATTACCTCGTTGACGTCTTCACCGCGCCAGGTGCCGGGCGCGTCCTCCACTGCATTGAGCCGCTCGGCCAGTCCTTCGAGCGCGACGCGGAGTTGCGGTCGCCAGGACACGAAGCGCAGCCAGCTCTCGTATCGGTAGTGCAGGTCGAAGCCGCCGCGATAGATGCGCATGATCCGGTTACAGCGCGTCGCGCTGTTGATCGCAAACGGATGAACCGCCGCCTGCTCCCCGTTCAGGTAGCGCCGCACGGTTCGCTCCGGCAGCTCATCCGGAATCCGGACGATGGCCAGATCCCGTTCGGGCCGCTCTTCGATCTCGACCCGACCCGAGGCGACCAATGACTGGCTGAATTCGAGATGCTCGCACGGGTCGTGCCAGTACTGCTCGTAGCCCGGCAGATCCTCCAGGAAATCCGGCAGCAGCGGGAGCAACTCATGGTAAAAAAATTCGGTGCGCCGCTCTTCGCACATCTCGAAAATCCGCTTGCTCAACGGCGATTGTTCCGGGTCCGCGAAGGCTTCCACCACCGCACAGAGCCGGGCCGCATCGAGGTTCGTCACGACACCGAAGTCCCCGGCCAGCGCGCCCGCCTCCAGCGACGCCCGGTAATCGGGCGCCAGTTCCGGATAACAAAAGGCGAACATGCTGAACAATCCGTCCTCGTCGAAATGATTGTTCGACACGATATCAACGGCGCGATGAAACTCGGGCGCGTCCAGATAGGCAAACACCGTTGCCGTCGATGTATCGCGGCGCAGGGACACGGGCGTCTGATCGTTGGGCCAGTGCGACAGCGTCAGTACGGTCGATTCGAGCGGCGGGCCGTCAACGATGGCATGCGGACGTGCGCCCACCTCTTTATAGGGTACGTAGCTGGCGGTCATGAAAAACTTTTCCGGGTACGGCGCCTGATGCGCCTTGTTTCTTAATTAAGGGGACAGTCCGGACACAAACCGGGGCGGGTGCCGAATCAGGCGGCGGATCGTCGCGAACGGACAATCGCGCAGACGACCCAGGCGATAAAGCCGGTCACCACGGCAATCACCAGCAGGTACTGCGGGCCGGCCAGATACACGCGGCCCGGATCCGTCTCCGCAGGAAACAATGCATCACGGACGTACCAGGCGATGCCGACAATCGCCGGCAGCATCGTCGGCCAGATCGCGATCGACCGCCCGACGCCGCCCGACCGGGCCGCGCGACGCAGCAATAAACCGGAGATAATCCCGCCGATCAGCATCGGAACGGCATTCATGCCGAATACCGCGATCATCGTATCGACGCGCGGGCCGAACATGACGACCCCGGCGAGGGTTGCAACGGCCGGCATCAGCAGCATGCCGAGCAGATTAATTTTTCCGTAACCGCTCATTGAGTCTCCCTGAACTGATTGGCGTGGGGCACACCGCTGGCCAATCGCCGGACGCGCGTATTTTATCAAGTCCCTCGGCCCGCGCCGAATGATATATCAAGGCCCGGAAAACAGCCGGAACCGTGATTCGTCCGCGGGCCATAGTCCCTCGTGACAGAACGCCTCGATGCAGTTGATACGCCCGCCCTTGACCTGCACGACGAACTCGGCGCCGGAGGGCAATGCCGGATGTTCGCCGCTGATCGTCGCCAGACCGTCCTTCGTCAGCCGCTCTGCGGCGGGTGTGTTCAGCTTGGTCATGAACCCGACGCCGCTGGGCGTGCGAGACGCCACGGTCGCGGCTTCGATCTGCTCCCGCCACCCGGCGTCGGCGCCGGAGGCCGCAAAAGCCGTCTCCAGCACGAGACGCTCGAGGTCCGTCAGTTCCGGTGAATTGCTGGCTGGCTGGATCATTGGGAATCCGCTTGCGGGCGAAACTGCAGCATACCGTGAAACCGGCACGCCCGGCGACGTCACGACGGCGGGCCGAGCAGGTCGGGCAATCGGCCGAAGAACCCGTCGGGATTGTCGTTCATCACGAAATGCGCCGCCCCAGCAATTGGCACAGACAGCGTCGGCGCGATGCGCGTCAATTCCTCCAGATGGCGGTTATTGGCGCCGTAAACAAAAAACCGGCGGCATGGCGCCGTTTGAAAGCGCTCCAGCAGCAGTTCACCAGCCGTCCAGTCGAGCAGCGAGCGGCTGCCGGCATAGAGCATGTCCGGATCGGAGCAGTCGAGATCGAACGCGGCTCGCGGCTCGCCCGTCAGCCGCGCTCGCAGCCGCGGAAAAACCAATGTGCGGAACTGCGCGGCGGTCACATCGGCCGCCTCGGCCGCAATGCCGCAACTCGACCGGAGCAGCCGCGGCTCGATGAGCACGAGACTGGCCAGACGTGCCAGCACCTGCGGCGGCAACAGCAGCGCGATCGATCCGCCCATACTGTGTGCAACCAGATGAATACGCCGCAACGCATGCGCGTCGATCAGCGCCGCGAGCACACGCGCGTGGCCGGCGAGGTCACCGGCAAAACCGGGCGGGCGCGGCGTATGGCCGAAGCCCGGCAGATCCGGCGCCAGCAGCGACCGGCCGCGCAGCTCCGGGCGCTGCCATGCCGCCCGCCAGCAGGACTTGCTGCAGCCCAGACCGTGCACGAACAGGATGAGCTCGTCACCGCCCTCGCGAAACCGCGCCGCTACCCGGAATGTCGCGCCGCGCACCCGGACCGGGATGACGATCGCCGGGCGACTCATCCCGGCCGGTCCCGGCCACGAGTCCCGCGACAGTTCCAGCACGCCTCGAAACCGGCGGGGTTTTCCTCGCCGCAGCCGGCACATCGCCAGTCTGCCGCAGCGCCGGCGGCATCGGCCTCGTACTCGTCGAGCAGTTGCCGGGCCAGCTGCCGAAAACCGGTCGGGACGCGGATCTCAACCTCAACAACTTCCGCCGGCAACTCACCGAGGCCGGACGACAGGCCCTCGCCGAATAACCGGACGGTCATGCCATACTGCTCAAGCATGCCCTTGATCAGGTGTGCTTCCGTCGCGTTCGCCGCACGATAGACACGAACGAAAGATTCAGACGCCGTTCGGGTCATTGTCCAGCAGAACTGCCGCCAGCCCGCGATCCGCGGCATTCACGCCGTCGCGAGCCGCGAGGGTCTCGACCAGTTCGAACTCGTGGCGCGTCAACGCCCGGCCGCCGGCCAGCACGAGTCCCGCCGCACGGGTGGCCGACGCCAGCAACAACGACAACGACGGACAGCCATCAGCGGCCAGCGCCGCATCGGCCTGCGCAATACGTTCGGGACGCACGTTGGTCTCGACGATCCAGTCGAGCAGGCCCAGCAAGATCGTACGCACCTCTGCGTCGGATCGGGCGGCGCCGATATCAGCGATCAGCTTGCGTTCGAAATACAGGTGCGGATCGAGCGCGTCGCCGGACACGAATCGAACGATGCGCACGCAGTACGCGCGCAAAGCGCTCAGCGGAGACGCGCACGCGACGCCGGAGACCGCCAGGTCTTCGGTGGTCACGTGAACCTCATCAGTACGAATATGCCGATCATCGCGAAAGCAAGCGTGAGCTTCGCCGCGACGCCGATGACGAGTCCGATCGTCGCACCGACCCCGGCCCGGCCGGCCGCGCGCAGATCACGGCCCGTCGACAGTTCACCGATCCCGGCGCCGATGAACGGGCCGATCACGATACCGACGAAGCCGAAGAACAACCCGATGATCGCGCCGGCAGTGGCACCGATCATTGCGGTCGGCGACGCGCCGAACCGCCGCACGCCGAACGCGCCGGCAATCAGGTCGACGGCGTAGGTCAGCAGCGCCAGCGCCGCCAGCAACACGAGCGTGCCGGTGCCGATAAACGCAAACTGTTCGGCCCATGCGATACAGACGAAGCCGAGAAACAGCAACGGCGCACCGGGCAGCGCGGGCAGCGCCAGACCGATCACGCCGACGACCGCCAGCAAGAGGCCAAGGCCCATCAGTAATAGCGTTTCCATGTCCCGGATGGTGCCCGAGATCGCCGCGCGGCGCACGGTCGATGGCGTTATTCAGGCCCCGACAGCGTCACGCCGAGGTCTTTGAGCACCCCGTCGGCAATGGCGTAGATCCAGCCATGTATCAGCAGCGGTTGCCCGCGCGACCAGGCGTCGCGCACGACCTGCGACCGGCTCAGGTTACGCACCTGCTCGACGACGTTGAGTTCACAGAGCCGCGCGTGACGCGCGTCATCATCGGCCAGCGTCGCCAGCATCCCGGCATGCCGATCGCGCAGCTTGACGATACCGTCGATCCATCGACGCGCATGACCGGTCGCCTGCCCGGTCAGCGCGGCCAGGACGCCGCCGCACCCGTAGTGACCACAAACGACGATATGCCGAATGCCGAGGACTTCAACAGCGTACTGAACCACGGCCTGACAATTCAGGTCGCCCTCGGGTGCGATATTGGCGACATTGCGATGCACGAAGACTTCGCCCGGCTGCAGGCCGGTAATCTGGTTCGCGGGTACGCGGCTGTCCGAACACCCGATCCACAGGTACTCCGGCGCCTGCTGGTTGACCAGTTGATCGAAGAACCCGGGGTCGATCTCCCGCATCCGATCCGCCCAGGCACGGTTGGCGGCGAAGATTTCCTGCATGTCGGGCATAGATATCGTTTCCCGTTGACGGGGCAACCGTCAGACTATCGTCAGTCCGTCCCGCGATTGAGCCGGCGCCGTGCGCTCCTGGTTATTGCTCGCAGCGTTCCGCGCGCGCGCGATACACGACAGCGCGCGCGGTATCCGGCACAACTCCCATTTCCCCATCGGCATAGATCGTGGCCATTCGTTGCAGCGCCAGCCGATGCTCGCGATCAGCGGCGGCACGATACCAGCGCAATGCCAGCGACGCATCGTTGTCGAGCAACGGGCCGGCTTCGTACTGCCATGCAAGCCAGTACTGCGCCTCGGCAACGCCGTCGGCGGCGGCGCGGCGCATCAACGCAATGGCCCGCTCCGGCTGCCATTGGATCAGCCCGAGGTATAGCAATGACAACCCGTACACCGCCTCGGGATCGCCCGCTTCCGCCTGCGCCGCGCACAGGCGCTTAAGGTCTGCGAGGATCGCCGGATCCGGTTCGGATTGCAGCAGTACGGGCCGCAGCCCATCGCGGCACCGCGCCGGTGACGCCGGCTGCCCGTCGGCCACGTTCCACGATGCGCAACCGATCAGGGCGGCCACGAGCACCGCGCCCGGAATCCGGCGCACGCCGGGTTTCCAGCAAACGACCGGGCGCCTGGCGTCAGTCAAATCCATGCTCACACGCCGGACACGCCGACTCGCGCAGCAATGGCCCGTAGATCCCCGCATCGAGCAAGGCCTTGAACAACCAGCGCTGGCCACAAGCCGGGCAACTGACAAACGCGACGGTAAAGCCGTAACCCGCGATCGCGATGATCGTGCCGAGGGTCCAGTCGATTCCCGTCTGCTCGAAGAGCGGCGCGATCGAACCGACCACCAGCGCGATGATCCCGACCCAGAGCTTCCACATCTGTCGCGTTTTACTGATCACCGAATTTCTGAACATTTCACTTCCCGCTCAAGAGTTACCGCGTTACCGAGCCGCCCGATGCGAATGTATCAGAAGGTCGGGTATTTCCGCTTGATCGCAGCGCCCCATTTCTGTTCGACGAGATCGAACGATTCCGGCGCGAGGCGCTCGAGCAGCGTGCGGTTCAGTTCCGGAAATTCGGCCGGACCGTTTTCCTCCGGCAACTGCCGGGTCGCATCGATGACGATCTTGCTGACCTTGCCGTCGGCATCACGACTCGGGTCAAGGCCCATCGCTCGCGCATTTTCGATGATCTTCGTCGCGGTCTTCGGCATCCACCGCGAACCGATGGCGAGATTGACCTGCTTCGGGTCCAGAATATCTATATCCGCATCGACGACGATTACGACCTTGAAGATCGGTATGATCGACGCGAGGCGCTGACCCGCCTTCAAACCCTCTCCGGCTTTCGTCTTGTTGATTCGGACATACGTGATGCCCGTGGCATCAACCGGTGAATGCAGTTCGATCAGGCTCGGCACGAGCGCACGAAGGCTGTGGTTGAACAGCACGGCCGTCGGCGCCGTCGCAAACCCACGGGTCACGCCGGTAAACTGATTCAGAATCCACGGATCGCGCCGGTGCGTCACCGCCGTCACGCGCAGAATGAAATTCTCCGCGCGTCGTGCGCCGAGGTACTGGTACATCTCGCCGAACGGACCCTCGGGCATCAGCTGATCGAGCGGCACCTCGCCCTCGATGACCATTTCGGCATTGGCCGGCACCCGATGCTGATTGGTTTCCGAACGCACGACCTTGACCGGTTGGCCCTGCATGCCGCCGGCGATGGCCAGTTCGTCGACCTTCTCTTTGCTGAGGCGATTGACGATCCGCGAGCCGCTGATCGTCCAGATCACCGGATCCTGACCGAGCACGATCGATACCGAAACGCTTTTCTCACCGCGTTCTTTGGCGGCCATCAGCGTTCGCCAGGCCGTCTGGTTCGGCTCCGGATTGAATCCGAGCAGCCGCGGGCCGCGCAGTTCGCATCGATAGGTACCGAAGTTCTTGCCGATATCCGGTCCCTCGGTGAACGAGGAACCGGTGTTGACGTAGCGGCGTGAATCGGCCGGATTGCTCTTGATGAAGGCGAATTTCGTCAGGTCGATATCGTCGCCGCGCAGGATGACTTCCTTACACGGGGCATCGGCCGGCGATACTTCAACCGGCTCGATGCGCGGGTACTCGCCGGCGACCAGCATACCTTCGAGTTTTGTCATGACCTTGCGATAGGACGCGACACCGTCATGCGGAACGGGCTCGACGCCGAAGGCGATCGCTTCGGTGAACCAGTGCCCCATGTGATTGACGACCAACGGTCCCCGCACCCACTGCCCGTCGATCCTGACTTCATCGACGACGATGCACGGGGCCTCGTACCAGCCGTATTCATCGATCAGCCGGTAGGTCAGCGCCGTCAACTCGTACGCATCCTGATCGATGCGCGGCACCCGGAAGACCAGACCGCGGGCCTCAAGCGCCGCGATAAAATCACGGAATGATTCATACGGCGCCTGCGGCGCGTTACGGATCGCGGCGGCCGAGCCGGCAGCGGGCTGCCGGGTGCCAGCGGCGGCGCAGCCCGTTACCCATTGCGAGGCCGACAGCGCCGCGAGGCCGGCGCCCCCGGCCAGCATCATGCGTCGCGACAGCTCCGGTTCATCCGTAATCCGATCCGGCTCATCAGACATAGCGGTCACCTCGATGGGAATGATGTCGTCCAGCGGCACGCATGTTCGCCGAACCGTCGGGACCGCGCATGTGCCGCAGGCCCGCTCGGACGATTATCGGCAAGATTCTATCAATTTTTTCTTGGCGTCTCGTTCGAGCCGCTTGATCGCGAACTCGCGCCGCAAGGCGGTCGCTCGGTCATCGACCACCTCGCTGTAAACCAGCTCAATCGGCAGCCGTGAACGCGTGTATTTCGCGCCGCGACCGGCGTTATGTGACTCGATGCGCTCGTCGACATCCCTGGCAATGCCGGTATACAGGCTATCGTCGGCGCATCTGGCGATATAGACAGTCCACATGATTGGCCGAACGGAAGGCCCGGCGTGCGTTATAGCGTCGCCAGGGCCGAAACGAAATGATCGCGCATCCGATAGATCGGAAACTTTCCGCGCGTGACTTCGTCGATAAAACCACTCTCTTCGAGACCCGTCGCGACTGCCCGGATATTGGACATTTCTTCTTCGTAACAAACGACCCGCAGACCTTCGCTGACGAATGTCGTTCGCGGCGAATCCAAAATCGCAAATTCGCGGACATTGTGAAATTCCGGCCGGCCGAGTTCCTCGCGAATATTGTCGAAGAATTGCGGGCATTCTTTATAGAGACGCCGCAACGTCTTGTCCGACTGCCGGTGCGCCGGCAACGATTCGCTCGATTGCCCGCTGCGTTTCGACATCCAGAATGCGCCGACGCCGATACCGACGAGAAACGCCAACAGGTGAGTCATCCAGCCTGCCATGATCCGTCCATTTGCTCACCCATTTACGATTACCGTGCCACGAGGCCCGTGGCCATTCTAGCGTGATCGGTGCAGATCATCGAGCGCCTGACGGCGACCGGTCAGGTTGTGAGCACCATCCCGGCCTTTTCGGTCAGATCCCTGGCGAACCGATTGTGCTCATCGACGAGGATGACTTTCGGCTCGATCGGCTGGGTGGTCAGTTCAAAACCCATGATGACGACTTCCTCACCCAGGCCGATCGTATGGGCGGCCGGTCCGTTCATGGCGATCTTGCCCGAACCCGCCTCACCGGCAATGACATAGGTCTCGAGGCGCGCGCCCGTCGTATTGCTGGCAATCAGCACCCGCTCGTTTTGCCACAGCCCGACGCGCTCGATCAGATCGGCATCGATGGTAATGCTGCCGATGTAATCGGGGTTTGCTTCCGTAATGGTCGCTTTATGAATTTTCGAGCGCATGACAGAGCGCACACTTTTTCTCCTGGTCCAAATTAACCCTGGTCCACAAAACCAATGGCCGGCCATGCGCCAGTCATCGACCGCCGCGACGGGGTGCTTTTTATACCGTAAAAACACGGCGGATCAAATAGATGGGCCGGTAAATACCTAGCAGGTTGTTGAACAACGATATTCTGCACGGGCCCATGTGCAGCACGCGGACGTCTCACCGCCGTTACCGGGCACCAGCCGTCCATGCACAGCGACCCGATCAATACGCTGTGACATTGGCAACCCCGACAAGGGCCGCGCACGGCGCGTTCGATATCGGCCGCAACCGGACATAACGCCCGGCAAGCGGGTTCGGCCCCGGCGACCGCATCAGCGCCGATCCCATACCAGCAAGCGGTTGTTCGCGGGCATCGGCAAATCATGGGCCAGACGCAGTCCCTGCGCGCGGGCCAGTGCATCGACGGCTTCAAACTCGCGCAGGCCGCTGTCCGGATCACGCGCGCGCAGCGATTGATCGAACACCTGGTTGCTGGCGACAGGCCGGATGTTGCGGTACAGAAAAGGCCCGTAGACGCAGACCCGGCCATCCGGCGCGGTCACGGCGCCGACGCCACGAAAAAACGCCTCGACGCAGGCCCATGACATGATGTGCAACGTGTTTGCCGAATACACCGCATCGATCGACGCAGCGGCGAACGGCCACGGCTCGTCGCGCACGTCCAGCGCCACGGGTGCCAGGACGTTCGACGGCCCTTCCGCCGCGATACGCGCCTGCAACGCCGCGATGTGATCGGGGCGTTCCGTGGGTTGCCAGCGCAGATGCGGCAGTTGCGCGCCAAAATGCACGGCATGCTGTCCGGCGCCGCTACCGATCTCAAGGACGGTGCCGCAATCAACCAACAGCTTCGCCAGTTGCTCCCGGATGGGCTGCTTGTTGCGCTCGCTCGCGGCCGAGAACCCCATCATCACGAACCCGGCCCGGTCCGTCGGTACGGCGCGTGGGAATAATATTTCGGCTGCCGATCGAGCCTGACATGCAGCCAGCGCACCCCGAGGCCCGATGTACTGAGCCATAGTGGTTCCCGCCCGACGTGCTCGGCCATCGCCGCCCCGACGCGGGCCCAGAGCGCGCAACGCTGATCGATCGGTCCGTGCCGGACGAAGACAGCCAGATGCGCGTAGGCTGACGGCGCCCCGTTCGCACACGGCGCCAGCAACCGGGCATCACGACCGAGATTGTGAAATGCCGCGATGCCGTCGCGCGTCGCACGAGCATCGACTCTGGCGCCAAACGGACCGCGATCGGCCGTCAGGTCGCGCAACGCCGGGCTGTCGACAGCAACGCACTCGAATGGTGCATCCAGCGTTGCCAGCATGATCGGTCGCACCTCCCAGAAGAACGCCGCGTGCGGCAACGCGCCGAGCGCCGCATCGAAAAATTGCTGAAAATCCGCATCATCTCGCCAGCACGCGATTACCTCCCGGCAGGTCAGCGTCGTCGCACGATCAGCGAACGTCATGCGCCGGACGGCGCCACGCTGCAGAGACTCGCTGGTCGACGTGAAATGCCGCCCGGCTGTCACGGCGTCGCCGGATCAGCCCGGCAACGAGACGATAATCGCGTCGGCGCGTTCTTCGACGGGCAGCGTGGTCAGGCCGGCCGGCGATTTGCCCATGGCGATAATCCGGTGCGTCCAGCGCGGCATCGGCACGCCTGCAAACGCATTGACCCAATCGACGTTTTCACCGGACCGAAGCTCGAAGCGCGAACCGTGCCACGGACAGGTGACGACACCGTCGCAGACGTGTCCGCGCGACATCTTCATGCCCATATGCGGACAACGATTGATGACTGCGCAGACCCGGCCGTCGACCCGTGACAACAGGACCGGCACGCCTTCGGCATCGATGGCCAGTAACTCGCCTTCGTTCACCTGACCGGGAACGGCGACCTCGATTCTCTTTTCCGTCATGGCACGCTCCGTAGCATCATCAGCTTTTCGGTTGTCCCATTGGTCACCCGATGGCACAGGCTATTCGTCGCCGCCCCATTTCTCCCTGAAGGCCTGGACGGCTGCACTCTGCACCGAGGCATGGCGATTGCTCAGCATTAACGAGTCGGGCGAACAGACGCGCGCGCGGATAACCCCGAGATCCTCGGCCGCATGAAACAGACTCGGATACCAGGATTCCCAATTTGGCAGCAATGCTTCGACTTCGTCTCTGAGGCTCATGGTTGTAATGGCCGACCGTCCCCATTGACGGATACCGGCGACAGTATGAGCCGAAAACTGTAGACCTTCTGCGGCCTACTTTCCAGAATACATATTTCGTCAAATCAGCCGGCCGCATGATCATCGCACCGGCCGGACCCGACGGCATCGCGAACGACGGCCCAGCGCCGCAGTTTTTCGTCGAACGGCAGGGCCGCATGCGCAGGACTGGTCGACGGCAGCACACACAACGCGGCATCGCGCCCGCCGGTATCGAGCGCAGGCAGCACCCGCCGGCGATAGATCTCGGCCGCCGCCTTACCGTTGAAGAACACCCGTTCGATCGTCGGCCGGTCGGCAAACAGGCGGCCGAAGTCATTGACGGCGGCCGAACGAACATCGATTGCCACGTCCAGGCTGCCGGGCCGAACACAACTTGCCAGCACATCCCACAACGCCACGCCCGCCGCCCGCAGCCGGGCGAGCCGCTGCGCATACGCAAGCTCGAAACCCGCATCGAAAAGGTGCCCCATGATCGGCCAGAAGGCATTGCGCGACATCGCGTAGTACTCGTGCGCATCCAGCGATGCGACGCCGGGCATGGAGCCGAGAACCAGCACGCGAGGACGGTCGCCGACGACCGGCGCAAACCCCGAAACCCGCGTCTCGCGAGGGTTATCCGACATCACCCCACGCGACGACATGCCGGTCCGAAACAATCTCAACCCGCAGTGGCAATCGCGCGGTACGGACCTGCGCGCGAATCTCGGCATCCGTATAAGCGGCCAGCAGCGAGTGCAGGAAGTCATGCCGCAGCACGTCCGGCTCACCGGCGGCGTATTGTTCAACCAGGGCATGCGCCGTCTTGCGGTCGGCCGGGCGCAGCAGGTCCATGACGAAGATGCGGCACCGGTCGTTCGACCAGTCGCGGATCGTCGCCCACAACACGCCTGGGTCGGCAAGGTGATGCAGCAGGCTGTTGGAAAATATCAGGTCGTAGCGTCGCTCCGGCGCGGGCGCCGGCAGCAGCGTCTCCCGGTACCGGATCGATGTGTCAGCGGGCGTCAGGTCGCGCGCGACCGCCAGCATCGTCGCCGACCCGTCAACGCCATCGATACGCCAGCCGGGGTACGCCGCCGCAAACCGACGACTGATGTCGCCGGCGCCGCAGCCGAGATCCAGCGCCCACCCTGTCGGACCCGACGTGCCGAGCCGATCAGCCAGCAGGGCCATGAAATGACTATGCGGCTCTTCGAAATCCGCATCGGCATAGGCACGGACCTGTGCGTCGTCGAGCATCAGTTCCGGTTCGGGTGTCCGCTTCATGCTCATCCCGTTCGTCCGCATCCGACCACGGCGTCGGCCTCGACCTCGACGAGCAGCCCGGGATCAATAAGCCGCGCGACCTCGACCATGCTTGTCGCGGGACGGATCATATCGAACACACGGCGATGCTCGGCGGCAACTATTTTCCAATGCACAATATCGACGACGTAGATCCGCGTCCTGACAACATCCGACAGCGTCGCACCGGCAGCCTGCAGCGCCGTCTCGATATTCGCCAGGCATTGCCGCATCTGTTCACCCGGGTTTCCGCGCCCGACGATTTCACCGTTCGCGGCGGTGGCCGTCGTACCGGACACGAACACCAGTTCGCCAACGCGCACGGCCCGGGAGTAACCGACGACCGGCTCCCATTCGGTCGCCGTCGCGATGTTCTGACGACTCATGGCGTTGCCACCGTCATGCAATCGCACGCAGCACGAGGTACGGGGTCAGGTTGAACAGCCACAGTCCCATCTTGAACATCCCTATTCCGCCGTAGTGCACCGCATTGAACGCCTCACGCGACAGACCGAAAAACCGTTGCTGGACAGCAAAAATAAAATCGTTCAGCAACAGGATGGCCAGAAACCACAGCATCAACAATGTGATGTTCACAACCGAACACCATGCGAGAAATGTTATCCAGAACTCGATGGACATGGGCATGTTCTCCCTGGGCTTGTGTCGGTGACGCCACCACCCGCGGCGGAACTACTCGAGAGAATGATAATACTGCCATTCGAAGCGCGGCGTGCAGATGCACCAGAAGACCAGGTCATTGTCGCCGGTATTGGCGATGCGCTGCGCCTCACCGGCCGGAATCCGCACGACATCACCGGAGCTGACTGCAATCGGCGCCTGCGCGCCGACACCGACCAGGCCCTCGCCGCTCAGGATCACATACCGTTCGACGATGCCGATAACCCGGTGCCATTTTGTCGTCTGTCCGGCCGGCACGCGCGCTCGCGCAATCGATGCCGCCGGATCGTCGGCGTCGTTGGATTGTTCGAGGATCCAGCAGCCCTCATCGGTCAGGTATTCATCCCGCTGGGCAGACCGGGGAATAACGTAGCGCATCGTGGCCCTCCGGATTCGGCAACCGCGCAGCTACGTGCCGATCAGTCGCTGCAGATCGGCCGTAATCAATTCGGGATCGTCCGGGCGCGAGATCACACCGGCATACCGACCGTGCGGATCGATCAGAAATACGGCGCCGGAGTGCTCGACCATATAGTCCCCATCCGTGTCCGGCACCGAATACGCCGCGCCGAGTGCCGACGCGATGCCGGAGACCTGCGCGTCGGTGCCGTTAACGCCGGTGACGCTGGCACCGAACGCCTGCACGTAGGTTCGCAGCCGTTCGGTACTATCACGACGCGGATCGACCGAGACAAATACCACACGCACCGGCGGTTCCAGCGCCTGCGCCACGCTGCTCAGTATTAGCAGCGTGGTCGGGCAGATAGCGGCGCAATTCGTAAAACCGAAAAACACGAGATCCCAGTTGCCGTTCAGGCGCGCGGCATCAAAGGGGCGCCCTTCGTGATCGGTCAGCGCGAACGCCGGCAGCGGGCGCGGCTCAGGTAGCACGGTCGTGACCGCGAACTGTTCAACCGACCGGTTATCATCGGGCGCCCGCACCGCAAGACCGATAGCCGCGCCAACGACGAGCAACACCACGACGATAGCCATCCACCGCATCATGCCGTCACCCGCAATTTGCAATTACCGGGCGATCTCACAGTTCTCGCCGGTTTCGGTGACATTGACGAACGTGACGCTGGTCGCGAACAGGACCTGTTCCTCGGGGCGGCGCTGGTTCTCGCCGAAGACCTCGACGAGATACTCGACCGAAGACCGCCCGAGCCGGCAACGGCTGACGGCAAAGCGCAGGATCTGGCCGCACCGGATCGGGTGCTTGAACTCGACATTGTTCAGCGCGATCGTCACGAAACGATGGCCGGGGAATTCCATGCTCGCCGTGATGTACGCAAACTCATCGAGCCATTTGAGCAGGTAACCGCCAAACAGCGACCCCTGATCGTTCATGTTCTCGGGCAGTACGAGTTTGAAGTGATCCATCGCTTGTTCCATTCGCCGGCTGGGCGATGCTGGCGACCGAACCGGTCGGCTTGCGTAAGATGCCACAGGTCCGCAACCCGCGCCACGCGGTCCGTCTTCAGTGCACGGCCCGACCGCCGTCCCGCTCAGGCATCAGCGCACGCAGATTCGCTTCGATGACGCCGCTGCCGACGTTGCCACTGAGCATCTGCCGTCCGTCATCGAGAATCAGGGTCGGGCTCTGGCGAATACCGAGTTCGGCGGCGCCGCGGGCATCATGAACCAGCACGGCATGAGCACGACCGCCGTCGAGCTGAGCCTGCAGATCGGTAAATTCAATTTCGGCCTCACCGGCAATCGCCCGCAGTTCGGATTGCTGCGATATATCGCGTGCGGATGCGAAAAAGGCGTGGCGAATCGCGCGGTCGAGGCGCACGGCCGCGCCTTCGCCGGTGTCCCGATCGATGCAGCGTGCGGCCGCGACGATCAGGTGTGCGGGCAGCGATGACACCGGGATCGTACGTCGCCATGCGTCGGGGTGGATCGTGACCGACTCGAAGTCCGCCGCGAGATCATGCACGTGCTGCGCGTAACCTGCCGCGCCGCCCCGATCGCCCCAGCGCGACGCGATCTTGGCCTGCGTGTCACCGAAAACATCATACGTCCGCAGATCCACGCGCACTTCGGACGGCAATTCGCCGACCAGACCGGCCAGACGCGCCTGGACGATATACGCCCAGACGCACAGCACATCAGAAAAATACGCGACACGTACCGGGCTCATCCGCTGCACGCCCATCGCGTCGATGCGTGGCAAAGGCTTGTCATGCCAGCGCCAGCTGCACGCCGAACACGATCCAGAGCAGCGCCAGCACCAGGACGCTGAACAGGAACACGCGAAAGCGTACCCGCACCCGGTTGGAGGTCAGGTGAACCGCGGTATGCACGCAGCGGATCGCAACGAAGACCCAGGCCAGCAGCAACAGGGGCCACGATGTCTGACCCGTGACGTAGATCAGGATCCCGGCAACGTAGAACAGTACCGGCGTCTCAAACAGGTTGATCAGGTGGCGCGACGCCACGGCGATATCTTCCGGCTCTTCCGAATCGCGGTAGGCCCGGTAGAAGCGCGGATCGACCCGGCGCGCGCGAACGGCGTCAAATCGCATCCTGCCGAGCCGGAAAATCACGCCGATGGTTAACGCCACCAGCGCGAACAGTGGCCACAGGATTGCCGTGCCGCCGGCCGGCGTCATGCGCGGCGCCCGGCGCGACACGCTCGCTCGCCGTTTCGGCTCCCTTCGCATGACGCGGCCCGCATCATCACGTCGCGACGATATCGGCCTTGGTGCTGTCGATAAATGCCAGCACGTCGCTGCATTCCTGCTCGGGCACGCCGAAGGAATTGAGCGTATCGGCGATGTGGCCAACCAACGCCTTCCAGTCGGCCTCGGTAACGCCCATACCAACATGCGAGATCACCATGTCGCGGCCGGTGTAATACAGCGGCCCGCCGGCGTTTTCACACAGGAAATCGACCAGCAATTGCTTTTCACGACGTATGCCGTCTTCGCCGCGGTTCTGCCAGAACCGGCCCAGCACCGGGTCGGCCTGCATGCGCGGCAACAACGCTTCGACGACCGCCGAAATCGCATCGTATCCGCCAAGCCGGGTGTACAAACTCGCTGGTTCACTCATTGTGCAGTCCTCTCTATCTATCCTTGATGATTCTGTAAGTGACGGGAATCCGGTAGTTTGGCCGATATTCTCCGCTTCCGTTCAACCCGGGCAACGATGGCGCCGACCAATGGCAACCCGCGGCCGCGGTCATCTTCACAACAATGGCCTGTTCCCGAAAACCCTTTCTCGTCAGCCTGTTCCCGCGGGTCGAGACCCGCTCGTCCGCATAACGGCGGCCGGTGTTTTGCCGCACGGAATGCGCCGAGCCGCAGCGCAACCGCGCGGGATCCGGCGCATTCCGGGACCCGTCGCCAGCCGCAGCTGATACGTGGTTCGCATTTTAACCCTGATACCCGTCCTTTATGTCAACCGCCTGCGCGACCCGAACGACCGGTGGTTATAGTGGTGCAATCTAATCTGAACAGCAGTACAACATGGACAAAGAATACCGCGGAGACGTCGTGCCGTTACAGCCCGAGAAACAGGGTGATGACACCGGCTGGGATCCGTACATCTTCTCCATCGTCGCGAACCGGCACCGCCCGTTTGCCGAAGACCGGCGCCGCAAGCCGCGCACGCTGGACGCGGCCCGACGCCGGGCGCTGCTGCTCGCAAAAGGCCGCCGCCGCACCTGACTCCTGTCCGAAATTGGTGCCTGGAAATTGGTGTCAGACCACTGCTGTCCCACAACCTTGCACATCCTGTCAGGCCGGCATGACGGAGCGGCACCTTTCCGAGACTGTGGCCCGCAGGGACGCGGGCCCCAAGCCCACATGGTGTATAGACCGGACAGATAGGTAACAGTTTGTTCGGAGACATGGGTAACAGTTTCTAAGCATCAGTGTAGGCCTTTTTGGCGCGTTTACCATTACGTTTGGTCATGGTGTTCAGGTCGATGCGCCCGATCCATTGATGG
>JAJFJS010000099.1 GCA_021773815.1 Gammaproteobacteria bacterium | reverse complement strand
TGTTCGACCGACGCGTTGTCGGCCAGCAGCAGCAGCGCATCACCGTAGACAATGGCGCCGGCGTTCTCCATGGCGCCGGTGCCATTCTCCGGCGAGGCGATCAGATCGAGCTTCGAATAGGGATACTCGACCGCAAAATAGTCTTCCAGATAGCGGACGATCACCTCGGTATGATCGAGCGCAAAGCGCAATCGCTCGCCTTTGCCGCGGGTTGCCGCCGCGCGAAACGGCAACGGTCGCTTGCGCACGGCGTTGGCTTGCAGCGACGTGCCGGTCACGACGTCGAGCGGACCGACCGCGAACGCCAGCAGATAGGTCGGCAACGGTTCTGTCGTCGCCAGCGTCATGCGCCGGAGACCGCCCGCAACGTCCTCCTCGCGCAGTATTTCCGTATTGCCGATAACGACATCGCCGTCGCGGGCTGTGACCGTGATATCGAACGGGGTCTTGAATGCGGGCTCATCGAATCCGGGAAATACGCGCCGCGCATCGATCGGCTGAAACTGCGTGAAGGCATAGGCCTCGCCGTCGACGGTCGTGTGATAGAGGCCTTCGGGGCGGGCGCGAAACGGTGCCGTATATTCAAACCGCAACGTGGCGGCGCCGGCCGGCACCGGCGCCGGGAACGTCAATCGGGCCACACCCGTGTCATCGACCTGCTCGTAGACAGCCGCGTGCGCAGCGCCGGACGACGTCCGCAGCAATGCGTCGGATACGTCGAGTCCGTTGCCGTGCAGGTAGATCACGGCGGTTGCCGAGGCAATCTCGACATCGATTTCGGCGGTCCCGGAGAAATCCGCCCGCGCCGGCAGAATCGTCAGGTCCAGACGGTAATGATTCGGACGGACCGCCGCGCCGAGTCGACCAACGGGTATCGGCACCGACGCATCCGGCACGGGCGCCTGTGGCTGACCGCAGGCGGCAAGCAGCAAGATGGACAGTATCGACAAGAGATAAACATTTCGCATCGCCCGATCCTCTTTTTCCCGCAGACGATCGATTCTCCCCCAAAAGGCCGCAAGTGGCCAGCACGCGGCCCGGCCGGGCAATAACGCGTCCGCCGGGTCGTGCACTCCGTAGCATGACCGGAACAGACCGGGAGCATTTCGATGAGGCGGCATTCAGGAACGGACACAGCCAGGCCGGCGACGAACCCTGCACAAAAATATTCCTCATGTGCCGACCGCAAGCCTTATCATCCGTCGACCATCGATTCACGCAGTCCGGCATGTGCACAAACCGTCAACGGCCAATGCGGTGGATGTTCCGCGTGAGGTTGCTACCATGCCCGAGCGCGCCATGATCTTGCTCACCGGCAGGCCGAGTGTGGCATCGAGTTCCGTCAGACAACATACAACCGAGGCAAATCGATGAAGACATTCCTGACCGGTCTGATCATCTTCGTGCTGGTCGCCACCGGCGCCCTCTATTTTTTTGCGCCGCCCGTCAACATGCCTATTGCGGTCCTGCGCGGCGGTATCGACGCCGATGCGGCACTGCTGGCACGCCGCATTCGGCTGCCCGACGGGTTTCGCTTCACGGTGTTTGCATCCGGACTGGCCGGAGCCCGCATGATGCAGGTCACGAGCGGCGGCGACCTGCTGGTCACGACACCGCGGGACGGTACCGTGCACCTGCTGTATCGCGATGACGACGGTGATGGCACGGCGGACGGCCGAATCGCCCTGTTATCGGACCTGAACCGGCCACACGGGATCGAACTGTACCGCGACTGGCTGTACGTCGCCGAGATCGACGCCGTCGGCCGAATCCGCTTCGACGCGACGACCCGGCAGACGACCGGACAATACGAACGGATCGTGACCGGATTACCGGTCGAGGGCCGTCACTGGACCCGAACCGTGCGCGTCGGTCCGGACGGATGGCTGTATATCGGCATCGGCTCGGCATGCAACGCCTGTCGCGAACCCGATGAACGCCGCGGCACGATTCAGCGCGCCAGTCTCGACGGCCGGACCGTGGAACCCTTCGCCACCGGCCTGCGCAATCCGGTGGGGTTTGACTGGTCTCCGCACGACGGCGCGCTATACGCGACGGACAACGGCCGCGACCTGCTCGGCGATAACGCTCCGCCGGACGAACTGAACCGGGTCGAACAGGGACAATTCTACGGGTGGCCCGCCGTTAACGGTTTCGGCGAGCCGGATCCCGAATACATGCCCGCCGAGGATGACCGCATCGATGAAGCGCTCGAACCGGTCTTCGGTTTCCGCCCGCACAACGCGCCGCTCGGCGTCCGCTTCCTGCGCGCGGAACGCTACCCCGACGCGTTTCGTCATGACGCCCTCGTTGCGCTGCATGGATCATGGAACCGGGCCGAAAAAGACGGCTACAAAGTCGTACGGCTGCACTGGTCCGAAGACGGGGCCATTCGCGGGGAAGACTTCATGACAGGTTTCCTCATCGACGGCGACGTGATCGGTCGACCCGTCGACATCGCCGAAAGTCCGGCGGGAGAAATCTTTGTCTCGGATGATTTTGCCAACGCGATATACCGGATCGTCTATTCCGGCGGCGATTCCGGCCCGGGTCGAGCGACTCTTGCGGCGGAGCCGGACGAAACATAAACAGGCCGGCCTTTCGGGTCGTCGTCACCCCGGCCGCCACCCGCGGCATTCCACACCCGAAGCCCGGAACAGTAAACATAATGCCTGCCCGGTTGCATGCCACGACCGGATCATGCACGGTATTGTCAACAGCATAAGAAACCCGATGTTCAAATTAAACACTGTTAAAAAAGCGGGCCGAATACGGCAACGATGCGGTGCCATCTGGTTGCTCGTCGCGTCGTGCTCGCTCGGCGCGCCGGCGGCACAAGCCGCGTATGAAGACGATATCGGCTACACGGCGCTGGCCTCAGAGTTGGGCGCCAATACGCCCGACGGCGATGGTGTGCCCGTCAGCCTGATCGAGGCAGCCGTGCAATCCGGCGAAGACCTGGCCTGGATGCCGAACACCACCGACGGCGAATTCGTCGGCAAGACAATCACCGATATCACCGGAGCGGTACCTGGCGTCTATTCAGGGCACGCGACCAGTGTCGGCAAGCGCTTCTTCGGCAACGCCACGTCAACATCGCCGGGCATCGCCGATATCGACGCCTGGCTCGCCGACCACTGGATCGGCGGCGGGTTCCTGCGCATTAATACCGGCGGCTGGCCGGTATACCAGCCGCTCGCATCGCCGAGTCGCATCAGCAACCACAGCTGGATCGGCAGCGCCGGCAGCTACGACGCAGACGCACTGGCCCGCCTGGACTGGGCCATCGAGACGGACGAGATGCTGCAGGTCGTCGGGTTCACCGGCAGTTCGACCAAACCGCTGTTGGCCAGCGCCTTTAATGTCATTGCCGTCAACCGCACCGACTCACCGACCAACACGGGTTCGGCCGATGCCGGCGGAGTCTACACGGCCGGACGAACAAGGCCCGATATCGTCGCGCCCGAAGCCTCGACAAGTACCGCCACGCCGCGGGTCGCGTCGGCAGCCGCGTTACTCGTCGACGTCGGGCACGGAAACCCGACGCTGTCCACGGACCCGGCCGGCCTGTCCACGACCAACCGGAGCGGCGACACGATTTACAACGCCGAACGCATCGAAGTCATCAAGGCGGCCCTGATGGCCGGCGCCGACCGGCAGACCGCCAATTCCACGAGCGGTGATATCACCGATTATCGCAACGCCGTCATCAATCAGACCGCCAACGGACTCGATCGCCGCTACGGGGCCGGGCAACTCAACATACAGAACAGCTACCACATCATCGCGGCCGGGGAACAGAACAGCCTCGAGGACGACGGCGGCAGTTCCGGGCTAATCGGGCCTGCCGGATTCGACTTCGATCCGAAATTCGGCGGATCGAACGGCAGCAACGTGACCGCGACTTACTTCTTCGCGCAGCCTTCGGGTGCGGCACGATTGACGGCGGCGCTGGTGTGGAATATCGATATCGATGGTGGTACCAGCAACAACTTCGACGGCACCGCGACGCTACATGACCTGGACCTGCAGTTGTTTGACGTTACCGATCCGGCCAACTGGATAACGATCGCGAGTTCAAACAGCGCGACGGATAACAGCGAGCACCTGTGGCAACTCCTCGCAGCCGGAAAAGATTATGCGCTGCGCGTCGAACGGGGCGCGACGCAGGGGACATTTAAGTGGGACTTCGGTCTTGCGTGGCAGGTCACGCCCGTCTCAGCACTGGTCATCGATCCGATCACGCTGCCTGATGCGGACTGGAATCAGGCATACGGACCCCATACGCTGACGGCATCGAACGGCCAGCCGCCGTATACTTGGGCCGTCAGCGCCGGCGCGCTGCCGCCAGGCGTGACACTGGCCACGAGCGGCGTCATCAGCGGCACGCCAACCATCGTCACTACCGCTGATTTTACGGTACAGGTCACGGATGCCGCAGCGGAAACCGCGACGCTGGATCTGCAGATCGCAGTTACCTTGCCGGGCTATGTCTGCGGCGCCTGCCACGCCGGTGGCGGCTTCTGACGAGGCCGGCGGAAGCCGATTCACCCGAATCGCCCCACCCGGAAATCCACTGTCAGTCAAGGACCATCGGCTCGCCCCATTCGGGATCGTACGGCACGGCATTCTCCGGGCCGATATTCAGTGACGACACATCCATGATGTGAGTCCGAATGCTCGCGAATCCCCCACCGGTCGAGCGACCCCAGTTCATCTTCTTGCCGTCCGGGGACACCGTCGCCAGGATATTCAGCGCATCGCTGAACGTCAGGCGTCGCTGCTCGCCGGTCGCCAGATCCCCGAGGAAGATCTCCCAGTTATGCTCCATTGCCCTGACGTAGACGTAATGTCGACCGTCGGGCGCGGGGTGCGGATGCCAGTTCATCCCTTTATCGAACGTGTGGCGCCGCCAGTTTGTGCCGTCCTTCTTGATCGTGAAGATCGTCATCGGCGTCGGCTTGACCACACCGAAATCCTCATCGCGCCAGGCCCGAAAAATAATATGCTCGTTATCCTGCATGAAGAACGGCGCACCTTCGTGCCAGTCGGCCGTATGCGTGACCTGCTGTTGGTCGGACCCGTCCGAACGCATGACCCAGATATCCATGTTGCCATCGACCTGGCGGCCAAATGCAATCCATTCGCCGTTCGGCGACACGGATACTTCTGCCTCATACCACTCGTTGTTCGTCAGCCGTTTGATATTTCCGCCATCGAGATCGGATGAGTACAATTCCCCGCCCTGCGGGTAATTGTCGGGATCGGTCCAGTCACCGACCGGCATGTCCATGCGATCTCGTGTAGATGTCCAGACAACGCGCTTCTGGTCCGGGAAGAAATACGAACACGCATCCTGACCGCGGTCATTGACCCGCCAGATCTCCTCACCGTCATCGGTGAAGATATAGGTCAGGTTGCCGTCGCCGCCGCGGTTAGACGGCACGGCATCGGCATCGTGCGTCTGCGCGATCAGGTGCCGGGAATCGGGCGCCCAGTAAGCCTCCGCGGCGACCGGTATATTCGGAATCACGTAGGACGGAAGCTCCCGCGGATCGGCCTGCTTGAATTCGGGTTTGCCCGCATGGGTCAGCGCCACAACGCCGATCAACAAGAAGATGAATACCCCGGTCAGGGTACGTCGCGTAAATTCGATCATCAGGTCCTCCTCCTTACACTGGTACTATTAGCCACGGTGCCGCCAGTTCCCCCCGGCGCCCTGCCTGATACTTGCTGAGAGGGTAAACCGATGAACCGCAAACTGTCCCGTCGATCCGTGATCGCAACCACTGTGGGGCTGCTCGGTGCCGGATTGCCGGCTTTCGGTGCGGGCCGCAGCCCGACCAGCAACCCCTCCGCCGACCTGCTGCGCCTGATCGCCAACGAGAACCCATACGGCCCCTCACCCGCCGCCCGCGCGGCCGCCCAGCAGGCAGTCGCCGACGGCTGGAAATATGCGTTCCGCGAGACCGGCGCACTGAAAAAGCAAATCGCCGCGCACGAGGGCGTCCCGGCGAGTCATGTCATGGTCTGTGCCGGTTCGAGCGAAGCACTGCGCGTGGCGGCGATGGCATTCACGCATGGCGAAGGCCGGGTCGTAAGTGCAACCCCGACATTCGCCTTCCTGCCGACCTATGCGGGCAACATCGGCTGCACGGTCGACGAGATTCCACTCGATGCCGGCATGACACACGATCTGCCGGCGATGGCCACAGCGGTGCGTCCGGATACGCGGCTCATCTACGTGTGCAATCCAAACAACCCGACGGGCACGCGCGTCACCGGCGCCGCGCTGGCGGATTTCATCGATGAGGTCACACCACGCGCGACCGTGCTGGTCGACGAGGCGTATCTCGATCTCTGGAATGATCACGCCGAACATACCGCCATCAGCAGCATACGGGACGGCAAGCCGGTGGTCGTGACCCGCACATTCTCCAAGCTTCATGGCATGGCGGGGTTGCGTGTCGGGTACGCACTGGCGCCGCCGGCGCTGATCTCGCAACTCGAAAAACTACGCGTGACGAATATGAGCTATCCGGGCGTCATGGCTGCCGCGGCGAGCTTACGGGACACGGAATTTCTGGCCTTCAGCCGCGCACGAATTCGCGAATGCATGGACATCACCGCCGGCGTCCTGAAAGAACTCGGCCGACCGTTCATCTCCAGCTACGGTAACTTCGTCTATTTCGACACCGGCGGCTCACCGGCCGATTTTGCAACCGCGATGCGGCGTGCCGGCATCATGACGGGGATGCATTATGCGCCGTATCCGTCATGGGCGCGCGTCAGCATGGGCCGGGTCGAGGACATGCGCATCTTTGCCGACGCGGCCCGCAGCTATTTCGGCCGTGAAACCTGATCGCGCAATGCCGGCTAACCTCAGCCGAGTGACGGAATCCAGTCGCGCAGCGCACGGCCGATCGCGTCACCGGAAATCTCCTGGACGAAATGCCCGCCATATACCTGAACGATTTTCTGGTTCGGCAGGCTGCGCGCAAAACGCCGTAACTCGTCGACGCTGAAGATAATTCCCGGCACGGCCTGGATGAACAGCTTGGGCACATCCGAAGTGGCCAGCCAGCGCGAATATTCGCCGATGATCGCGGCATTGCCCGCCGGCGTTCCGCCGATCGGCACCTCACGCGGCCAGGTCAGCATCGGCCTGCGACTCTCACCCGGTTCAAGGTATGGCCGCCGATACTCGGCCTCGTCCGCCTCGCTCAGATACAGGCCGACCTCACGAAGAAACATCTCAATAAAAATGTTGTCCTCGAGAACCGCCTTCTCTCCCCGCTCCGATCGCAGCACCTGGAAGAATTTGCTCGGCTTGTGTCCGGCATCATCCCTGTCCGGGGGACTGAGCAACGATTCCATGTATGCGATGCCCCTGACCTTCCCGCTGCCCCGGTTCTGGTATGCCCAATTAAAACCCATCGCCGAACCCCAGTCATGGATCACGAGCACGACGTTGTCTTCGACACCGAGTTTTTTCAGCAGACCGAACAGGTACTTGCGCTGATTCACGAACGTGTACACGCCCGGGCCGCTGTCTGGCAGGTGCGCGGAATCGCCCATGCCGACCATATCGGGGGCAATACAACGACCGAGGTGACTGACATGCGGAATCACGTTGCGCCACAGGTAGGATGACGTCGGGTTGCCGTGCAGGAAAACGATCGGATCGCCTGCACCGATCTCGTAGTAGGCCATCCGGACGCCGTCGACGGTCTGATACTTCTTGCGCGCCGACCAGTCGGCAGCGGGCGGCGGGGCGGCGGCGGCCGAACCGCTCAGCGCCAGGGCCGATGCGGCCGTTGTCGCGAACAGATCGCGACGAGACATTCTGAAATCACCCATGTTTTCCCCCGGTTTCAGCCGACACGAGACGTCGTGCTCTTTTAATGACCGTAACGACCGCGACAAGTTCCGCGCGGGAGAGTTTCGGGGGCCGTTAACTTGTCTCCGGTGCGAAATCGTGAAATTGGTGTCTGACACCAATTTCGGGTGCCAATGTTGCAGTTTACTGTCTCCGGAATTTACTCCGAATGTTCCGTCACGCCATAACGCTCACCTGGCCAGCACCTCACTCATCAGGTAATCAGCAATCCGCGCATGCGCCAACGCATTGGGATGATGGTCGTCCTCGTGAATCCGGTACTTGTTCTTGTCGTCGAAGTAATCGGAAATTATCTCCCCGACCCGGTGAATACTTAGATCGCGTTCCGCGAGCGCTTTCTCGAGCATCTGCAATTTCCACTGGATGCGCTCGTCCCAGAGAATGACGTGGAATTCACTGCCCGGCCAGCGGCTCTCAACCAGGTCCCGGGATGCGTGGACGATGGACGCAAGCAAATCGGTCTGCTCCGAGTAAATGACGGTCAGTCGGTGCATCTCTGCGACCAGGAAGGATCTCGACAACCATCGGTAGATGGGTGAGCGACCGGCGGATATTTCATCTGCGCCGACCGACTCATCATCGAAGCGGCCATCGAAGCGCACCGTTCCGTCCGCCTGCAACCGGTACCGCGGCCCGTGCCGGTCATGGGACGACAGTCCCGCTGATCGATTCACGTGGGCCCGGATCGCCTGATAGAAGACGTATTTCGGGCGACATTCGATGACGTCCTCGACGATGCCATGCTCGAGCGCAGAAAGCATCTGATGCGGCCCGTACCCATGAAACCCGAAGTTATAGGTACGGTAGCGCTCGCCGGTTCGGATATCGACGATATAGGACATCGTCTCTTCACCGTTGACACCTTCCCCGATCGTGAAGGAGCCGCCGAAAAACAGCACGCAATCGGCATCGTCGGCGCCAGCCCATTCCGGCGCGCGGCGCAGCCCCTGTGAATCAATGTCGTAGACAACGTCGTAAAGCAGTCGGTCACCGTCGTATCGGCGCGCCTCTACCCGGTTGTCCGGCAGCGGCGCATAGCCAAGATGCTCGTGATCCTGAATATAGCGCGAACGGGATGGCCGATACTGCACCGGCCCGGTGCTCGCCACACTCCACCCCTCTCCGGCCCGCGGCTCCGCCGGATCGCGGCCCTCGACAGCCGAAGCCGCGGCTGCCGGTGATCCTGTTTCTTGCGGTTTCCACGGCTCGGCCTTGACGACATACAGCAGTTCCCCGGCGAGGAGCACAAACAAAACCGCCGCGAGGTTGATACCGACAATCCGCGCCACCGTCCCCGGAGACCGCCGCACTATCGTGACGCAGAAAGCGAACCATCCGGCAAAGACCCAGATGAACGGTAATGGAAGAAACTCCACAGAAAGCCATGAAGCCGCGAGACCGGCCGCGACCACAATAACATTCATCAACAGAAACCTCCGTAAAACCCCTGACACAAGCGTCGCCATATTCTAAACACTGGCGACCTTCGGAAAACCCTGCATTTTCCGCAACACGCCCGGCCAGATCAACCGGCGGGCTGGCACAATAGTCCCGGCCAGCGCCAGAACAAGGCAAGCCGAATAGGCAAGCGCAGCGGATGCGCCGGCACATGAACCCTCGGTAAATCAGCGAAAGGAATCCGTTAACCACACCAATTGTGCCGCCTGCGTGCGCTCTAACCGCTTGCTAAGGGCCGCCGGCTCCGCCCTGTTCCCGACACCAGGTCTTCCAGATGCCACGGTAGGCCGACTCCATCTCCCGCGCCAGGCGCGACGGGTTCATCAGTGTCGATTCCTGCATTCGCCCGCGCAGGCTCTGACGCAGACCGGCCCGATACCTCTCATCGGCAGCCAGCGATTCGGCAAGCGCCAGATAACCGGGCAAATCCTGCGCCACGAGATCCGCCAGCCCGACCTGCCGCAGGATGCTGGCACCGACCCGACCGGCGTGATGGTGCCCGCTCAGCGAGACGACCGGCACGCCCATCCACAGCGCCTCGCAGGTTGTCGTCGTGCCGTTGTACGGAAAGGTGTCGAGCGCAATGTCGATCCGGCCGTATGTACCGAGATGCTCGGCCTTGGGCAGCAGCCCCAACAGGTCGAGCCGCTCGGAACCAATGCCGTGCACGGCGAATCGCTCGGCGACGGACCGCCTCGCCTGCTCGTCACCCAGCGCGCCGGCCTTCAGGCACAGCCGGGCATCGGGCACCGCATTCAGCAACGCCGACCAGACCCCGACAACCTCGTCCGTCACCTTGCCGAGAGCATTAAAACTGCCGAATGTCACCTGGCGCTGACCGGCCGATGGCACGGCCGCAACCGGCGGACTGACCGGATCGCTGCGGTAGCACAGGAAGCCCCCCGGCAGACGGATCAACCGTTCGGTGTGCCGGCGATCGACCTGCGGATCAACGGGATCGGCAACCGCATCCGTTATTCGGTAATCGATTGCCCTGACGCCGGTCGTATTCGGATAACCCAGCCAGTTAACCTGTATCGGCGCCGGCTTGCGTGCAAAGACCATGAGCCGGTTGCCGCCGGTATGACCCGAAAGATCGACGAGGATATCGATCCCATCCTGTGCAATCTGCTCGGCGGCAGCCTCGTCAGACAGGCCGTGAATCACCACCCAGTGATTCATGCACGACCGGATCTGCGCCGTCACCGCATCCGGTGCCGACGTATTCGAATAACCAAAGATCTCGAATCGATCACGGTCATGCGCCTGCAACAGCGGCATCAGAAAATAGGCGACCGAGTGACGGCGGAAGTCTCCGGATACATAGCCGATCCGCAACTTCCTGTCCGCATCCGGCACGTTCGTAAACGCGGCGCAGGCACCCACGTCACGCACCTGTTGGTCGTCAAATCGCAATGACTCCGCATAGATATTTTCCTGCTGGTCCTCGATGTAGTTCATGTTCAACAGCAGGTTTGAATGCGCCTTGGCGTAGTCGGGCTTGAGTTCGAGCGCGCGGCGAAAGGCATTCATTGCAGCCGCGGGCTGACCGATCTGTGTCAGCGCATTCCCGAGGCTGTTGTGCGGAATCGGATTGGCGAGATCGAGCGTAATGGCGCGCCGATAGCAATCAATTGCCTCATTGACACTTCCGATTCGGACCAACGCGAGGCCCAGATTATTCAGCACGCCCGCATCGCGCGGCAACCTCGCGGCCACATCCCTGTAGAGATCGACTGCCTGCTGATGACGCCCCAATGCATCGAGGGCATCGGCCAGTTGCATGCGGATCCCGTGATCGTCCTGAAACTCAAGCGCCTGCCGGAAATGCTTCACTGCATCCGGCAGCTCTCCCCGCGCCCGGAGCAGAATACCCCAGGCAACATGCACCGCCGCCAATCGGGGATCCATCGCCAGGGCCTGCCGGTAACAGGCAATCGCGGCTTTCGCATCACCCTGCGCGCGGTGTGCTTCACCAAGATTCAAATGGGCGACGGCATAATCCGGTTGTAACTCGATCGCCCGCCGAAAACAGGCGATGGCCTCATCGAACCGACCACAGTCACGATAGGCGACGCCGAGATTATTCTGCACCCCCGGCGCCCGGGGCGCCCGGTCGGCCGCCGACTGCAGATGAAAGACAGCGCGCTCCCGATTGCCCTGTTGCGCTGCAATCAGGCCCATCAGGGCGTGGGCATCAGCATTGTCGGGCTCGAGGCGGGCGGCCTGCTCACAGGCACTTTGCGCCTGCGCAAACTGACCCGACGCCAGGCAGTTTCCCGCGTGCTGCAAGAGATCGAAATACTCTCGGCTCGCCATCACATCGTGTCAGACAAGTTCCTGGAAATAGCTGCCAAAAACGACTCTAACGCCGGAACGCCGGCACCAAAACCGCGGCACAGACCCGCCCCGGCGGCACTGTGCCGCGCGAGTTCATTCGGTTGTTTACCGCTTTGATATAATATTTTGAAATTATACGCGCATCATCGATTTATCCCGACCGGCCCATTACAAACCAGAGAATGCAGACCCAACTCGACATCCGTCTCCAGATGGCCCATCGGCAGATGCAGTCCGGGCAAATCGATCAAGCCGAAGCCATTGTCAGGCAAATCCTGGCGCTGGACCCGGACAATGCTGCGGCCACCAGCGTCCTGGCCGCCGTCTATATTCATCAGCAGAAATTTGATTTGGCAATCGAGGCCCTGGATCAGGCCTGTACGAAAGCGTTAGCAGATCACACCACCCTGATTCGGATCGCTACTGCCTACAAAAACCTCGGGAAATTCGACCAGGCAAAGGCCTGTTATCGGCGCTGTATAGCACTGAATCCCGCGGCGATGCCCCAAACATATATGGATCTGGCAACGACTTGCCGATACTCAGACCACGACGATGACGTTCGGGCAATGGAAGCAGCCTACGAAACAACGGCACCGACCAGCCTGGCACGAAGATGCCTCTCATTCGCACTGGGTAAGGTTTTCGACGACCTGAAACACTACGACAGAGCCTTCGATTTTTTTCGTGAAGGCAATCAAATCGCGTCGACCGACATGGCGCCCATGGATATGGCGACAGCGGAGGTCAGCCACCGGAGAATTCAAGAATGTATGGATGCGGCATTCTTCAGAGGTCATGAGCATTCGGGTATATCGGACGACACACCGATTATCATCACGGGCCTGCCCCGCTCGGGAACCACGCTCGTCGAGCAGATCCTGGCGAGCCATTCGCGAGTTTTCGGCGGCGGAGAAATCCAGCAACTCGTGGCGATCGTGAACAGCGTCAGCCGAACAAACTCAGTCAATGAAGCCTTTCCCGATAATATCGATCGGCTCGGTCCGACCGGAATTCAGAAAATCGCAAGCCAATATGTCGCCTCACTGAGATCTCTCGGCGGCAACCGGCCTCACGTTACCGACAAGAGCATATTCAATTATCTTTTTATCGGCCTGATCAAAATCATGCTGCCTGACGCGAAGATCATTATTTGCCGGCGCGACGTCCGCGACATGGGGCTCTCTGTTTTTCAGAAAGATCTCGGCCGCGCATACCCGTGGAGCTATGACCTCGACCAGATTCGAAAATTCCACGGTTACTTCGACAACCTGACGGAACATTGGCTCGAGTGCCTGCCCGATGATGTCTTCGCCATACAATATGAAGATCTGGTTTCCGATCCGGAACGTCATATTCGTTCGTTACTCGCGCACTGCGATCTGGATTTCGAACCCGCATGTCTGACATTTCATGCCACCGACAGGGTGGTCATGACGGCAAGTCGGGATCAGGTGCGCCAACCGATATACAAGGGGTCGGTCGGTCGTTGGAAGAACTACCGACAACATCTCGGGCCGCTGATTTCTACATGAAGACCCTATCCTGACCGGTTCCCGGCGCGCAGGCTCAAGGACTCATCCAGCCGGGATCCGCGACCAGTCGATCGGAAAATACCCGTGCAGCACGCCGGATATCCGGCCATGCCCGCAGCAGTTCTGAAAACCTGCTGACATCGATCCGCAATGCCTCGACCGCGGCCGCGGGCTGCAAGGAAGCATATTCCAGAGGAATAGGGCCGCCGACATCTACTTGTTTCTTAAGCGTTTTTCCCAGCCCTATCATATGCCTGACCCACCACCGGGGGCTATCTTTCTGCGTCTCCAGCGCCGTGTCTACCAGTTCGCGATGATGCTCGAGATACGCCCGCCATGCCTGCTCGACGAGTGCCGAAAAATCTGACGAGCTACCGGCGATTGACTCAAAGTAGTCTCCCAGCCAGTCAAGACGCTGATCAGGGCTGAACCCGATATATGGCTTCGCACATGATTCGATCGCACCGAGCAAAAAAGCATTACCCGGAAATTTCGCGAAGGGGTTCATAAAATCCTGTTCGCTATATCGACGCGCCGTTGCGGGTCGGTGCAAAACCGCCAGCGGCAGATGCGCAACCAGTGTCGCCGGGTCGCTCCAGTGAATCAGCTTCTGCCACACCTGGTCTTCCCCCCGTCCGACCGGGAAATACGGCGGCAAGGCCAGTGAATTATCCGTTGCGTGGCAGAAAGTCATCAGGCCGGCGCCCTGACAGAGAGCGAGGCCCGCGGCCCGGCGCATGATCTCGCGACTATCGGACATCGGATCCGGCCGCTCGAAGAGCCTGTTCCTGGTTTGGCCGGCCGCGAGCATGCTGAAGAATGCGAGGCAATCGGATGCCCCATCTCCGGCGAGTCCCAGCGCGCTTACGGCGATGCGCGCAGTATCGTTCCGCATGGCGTCGGTCAGTGCCGGGCTCGCCCCGACCAGGCTGACGTCGCCGTTAAAGCCGTCGAGTACATCCCCGACCGAACGCCCCACAAACGATTCATGCAACCGGAACGGATCTTGATGCCGGCCGAGTTTGGCCTGCTGCTGCATTTCCTCTATGGAATCGAAGAACCACGTATCCAGCGGCACATCCGCGGAGGTAATCCACAGCACATCCATGCGGCCGACGGCATCGGAAAACTCCGCGACGACATCGTCATCCGCACTCAAGAGGCGGCGCCCCTGCGTCAGCAGGTTCAGAACATTCCGGTTGCCGCCGATGCCGACTCTCGGCGGCTCGCGGCCGGCCAGAGCAAATTCCAGCAGCGCCGGGTCGACGCCGGCGAGGCCTGCAATCTCTCGCCCGAGCTCGGCGCGCGCTTGCGGGTCGACGAAGCGCAGCTCGGCACCCAGGACCGAACCCAGTCCCTGTGCCGCCTGTCGCTGTTCGGCAGCCAACGACTCCGTCGGACTGTCATCTACGACAATGAAACGCGCATCCCGAGCGCAGTGCCGGGCCAATTTGTGCCACGACTCCACGGAGCGGCGCAATAGTGGCGGCGATGCACACGTCAGTATCCCCAGGTCGGCAATCGGTGCCAGCTTCTCGGCCACGGCCTGCAATAGGCAGGCCTCGATAATCGCTCGATCCGTTTCGAGCAGGCCAGCAGCCGCCAGTGCCCGTAGATCGCTGCCCGACAAGGGCGCCTCGGTTGCGAGCTGACGAGCCGTCTTGAATGACGCACAGGACTGCAGGATGCGCTGCTGGGCGGCTGTCGGGAAGAACGGCCGAGCCGCACCGCCGGGCATCACGACCGCACCGTCGGCGGTCACCCGCAGGCCCGGTGCGCGCCGGTAACTGGTTGGTTCTGTCATGCCGGGTTCCGATACATCGTTATGTCAAGCCGTCACGCGGTTGATAGGACCCCGAAGCGCATGCACAGGCGGTCGCCGGCGGATCGGGATGCACAGTTATTTTGCCAGAAAGCCCGAAGGCTATAATCACCGCTGCCCACTTTCAGGCCGTTGCGCGATTAGACATGAAAAAGCTCGACCCACAAGACTGGTCGCCGTTCTGGAAGAATCAGAGCATCACCTCGTTCGGCGAGCTGTTTCCGGACAATTATGACGGACCCATCCTGGATTTCTGGCGTATACAGCTTGAAGGACAGCCGGCGCACGTCGTCGACCTGGCCTGCGGTAACGGCGCCCTGACCTGGATCTGCAACGACATCCTGAATGCGGACGATGCCGAATCCAGAATTACCGGTGTCGACTTCGCGGACATCTCTCCGTTCAGGGTGCTCGGGCGCAAGCCCGAAGATTTTCCCGCGATCCGTTTTATTGGCAACACGCCGATCGAGCGGCTGCCATTCCCGGACTACTCCATCGATATGTTCGTCAGCCAGTACGGCCTGGAGTATGCGAACCCGGAAGAGGCCATCCCGGAGATCGGTCGAACGCTTGCGGCAACGGGCCGGCTGGGCCTGATTCTTCACGACCGCGAGTCCTCGATCATCAGGGGCGCCACGGAACATCTCGACGATTTTCGGCGGGTCGCCGAGGAAATCCGGCTGCATGACCTGGCCTTCGAAATGGACCGCCTGTACCAGAAACACAAGAATCCGGCCAGACGGGCCACGATACCCGAATTCAACACTCTGATGGCGCAGATCCGGCACGCATCCGGCCGTGTCGACGACATGGCACGACACCACCCCGGCAATTCTCCGCTGCACCTGTACGTCCGGCGCCTGAATTCGGCTTTCGACCAGACAAAAAAACGCTCGCGCACGGAGCGGAATAAGCTGATAACGCGCGCGCGCGATGCATTCATCGCGCATATCAGGCGAGTCGAGGATCTCAGCGCCGCGGCTCTGTCCGCGTCCGGCCGCGAACGCCTGGTAGCGCTGCTGGAGACCGAAGGCATGAAAATCACCGGGATGTTCACACTGGAATACAAGGCAGAAAAAAACATCGGCACGGCACTGAGCGCAGCGCGTTGCGCGCCATAATTTGCTAAGGTTCAAATCGGCCAGGCCGGCCCGGCCGGAAGTCCGCAAACACTTCACTTCTTTTCGTCAGGCAGATACTGAATATGAACGAAACCACAGCAGGCATGGGCGCTTCCGGAGACAAGGGGCGCCGTTTCACCATGCAGAAGGTCTATTTGAAAGATCTCTCTTTCGAATCACCGAACTCTCCGGACGTTTTCACGACCGCTGCGGAACCGCAGCTCAGCATGAATGTGCAGATCACCAGCAAAGACAGGACGAACGATCAGTATGAGATCGTGTTGAGCGTAACCATCACTGCGACCACGGACATCGGTACCGTATTCCTGATTGAAGTCGACCAGGGGGCCATCTTCCTGATCCAGGGATATTCCGAAGCCGAACGCAAGAGCATGATCTCTTCGATCTGTCCGTCCTCGATGTTTCCGTTCACCCGGGAAGCAATCTGGTCGATCATCGGCAAGGGCGGCTTCCCGCCGTTGCTGATTCGACCGGTCGATTTCGACGCTATGGTATCCGGGTTGAGTAACGACATGGAATTGGTCGGAAACCGACCTTCCGAGCACTGAGGCCCGGGATGGAACGGCCGGACGACCGGCCTCCCATCTCCGCGCCCATAATCTATCGGGAAAACAGTGCCGCTCCCGGGGCGGCCCGGGGTCGAGTCACTCGATTCTGAGTTCTGCCAGCGCGACCTTGGCCTCCTCGATACCGGTAAACGGCTGATCGGCCAGTGCCACGGCGCGCGCAAGTTCGGCCTCGGCCTGAACCAGATTACCCGCGGCGCGATACGCCATGCCAAGATGGTAGCGAAGGACCGCGACCTCGCCGACCGATGCGACGACACGCTCCAGTACCCTGACCGCCGCGGGATAATCGCCGTTGCGGTAGTACGCCCAGCCCAGCGTATCCAGTTCCGTGGCTTCGTCGCTGCGCTCGAAACGCCGGGAGAGTTCCATCGCCCGGCCCAGGTTGCTTTCATCGGACCGGTGGTCCAGCAGCAGCATCGCCAGGTTGTTGGGCACCAGCGCATTGTCCGGGTTCAACGCCATCGCCTCCTCGTAGGCGGCGATGGCGTCGTCGACACGCCCGTGGCGCTCATACTCCAGCCCGAGCAAAATACCGAGCCGCAAGTCCTCCGGGTTGGCCCGTAAGCCGCGACGCAATGTCTCGTATCGTTGATCGCTGTCATCATCATAGACCGCCGCGAGATTGACATAGGCCTGCGGCAGCGCAGGCTCATCCGCAATCAGCTGCTTGAATTCCTGCTCGGCAGCGGACGCCCGGCCCGCCTGCAGGTACGCGCTGGCCAGCAGCAGCCGGGCACCAGACTGGTCGGGATTATCGGCGATGAACTGCTGCGACGCTTCGATCGCCTCGTTGGACCGACCGCCGGACAGGCTGACCGACACCAAAGCCTGCAACGCAGCCAGCAAGGCAGGATCCTTCTGCAGGGCACGCTTGTAGAAGCTGATCGCCTCATTGATATCGCCGCGCGTCTCTGCAATCCGGCCAAATTGGTAGTCACCGCTTCCCGAGCCCGAATCTGACTCGACGATGCGCCGAGCCGCATTTTCCGCCGCTTCCAGATCCCCGAGAGCCGTTAACGCCACTGCCAGCACCTCGAGCGCCGCCACATCGGTCTGTTCAGACTGCGTCACGGGTTCGAGTACGGCCAGCGCTTCGCCGGGTTTGCCGCCCTCGACCAGCAGGGTAGCCAGGCCCGTCGCCGCGGGCGCACTCGTGGGATTATCGTCCAGCACCGAACGATAGGCGTCCTGTGCCAGCAAGGTTTCACCCAGCGCCTGATGCACACGGGCCATCATGATCCGGCCATCCTCCGACGCCGGGTTCTTGCGCACGATCACACGCGCATCGGCAATCACGTCCTGGTAGTGGCCCGAGGCCATATTGAACGCCGCGCGCGCCAGCAGAGCCCCCTCATCGTCCGGCCGCTCGGCGAGGATCCGTTCCACCAGCGCACGCGCTGCGTCGGATTTGCCGCGGCGCGCGAGCACCGAAACAATGCGATTTTGTGCGACAAAGCTCTCGTTGCTGCCGGGCGCCATCGCAATAGTGCGCTCGTACTCGACGATCGCATCATCCAGACGTCCTTCGGAATCATAGAGTTGGCCAAGCGTCAGCCGCAACTCCGGAGAGTCGGGGGAGTTGCGGATAAAATCCTTGAGCGCGGCCTCCGCCGATTCGCTGTCACGCTGCCCCGCGAGAAACTGAATCAGGTCGATCTGGCGCCCGACATCCGCCTGGTCCCGGCGGATCACGTCACGCAAGACCTGTTCCGCGTCCTCGACGCGACCTTCGGCAACATAGTACCGGGTCAACGCCTCGGGATAACGTTCATTATCTGGATAATCGGCCGCGAGTTGCCGAATCTCGGCCTCGACCTCATCATCACGCCCCGCATTGCTGAGGAAGACGGCTTTCAGGGCGCGCAACGTCTCAACCTCATCGGCCGCAACCGCTCCGAGATACCCATTGATGACGGCGATACCCGCATCCTCGCCCTGTAATTCGGCGGCGAGCGACGCCATGAAGCCAATCGCCTGTGCACTCGACGGGTCGGCGCGCAAGGATTTGTCCAGCTTGTCGAGCGCAGCAGTCTTGTCGCCCCTGGCCTCGAGCAACCGGGCATTCATCAGCAATACGCGGGGATCCTGGGGCGCCAACCGGTTCGCAATCTCGACCTGTTCGGACAGTTCCTCAAGGGCCCGCCCATAGTAATACAGGAACCCCAGCGACAAGCGGGCATCCAGCAGCTCGGGTTCGGTTTCCACAGCGATCTTCAGATGGTTCAGCGCAGCGACATAAGCTTTCTGTTCCAACGCCAATTCCGCCAGCAGCAGACGCGCCTGGGCGTTTTTGGGTCGGATCTGGACCGCGTTGCGGGCCTCGATCCGGGCCTCGACATACTGGCCCTCGTCGAACAGTTGCCTCGCCTTATCGAGATAACTCGCGACCCGATCCTCCGGCGAACTGCAGGCGGCAAGCAACGCAATAACGCAAAGCAGGGCAACTGATCTCGCCAACACTGTATTCTCCTTCTCGTGGGCCCGATCGACGATGCGCGATCAGGCGATGACAGAGCCGCCCGTATTATTGGACAGCGATTCCGCCGCCGCAACCGAGCTCTTCACAGCGAACGCAGCCAATCACCGGGATATCCCGACAGGGAATAACGGAAATGAAGGGACAGTTGACTTATCTCGTGCCAGGGCCGTGCATATCATAGCGATGAGGCCTGGGGAGATAAGTCGTCCCCTTAATCCCCTCAATTCCCGCCGTCTACGACAGCCCCCCCCAAAAAAAAACCCCGCCGAGGGCGGGGTTCTTCCGATCACCAACCGGGCAGAACCCGGCCGAAAATCATTGCGGTCTCGCGACTCAGGAAGTCGTGCGACGGCGTGCCCAGCCGAGCAGGCCGAGTGCCGAACCGAACAACCATGCGGCTGCCGGAACCGGAACTGCCGTGAACTCCCAGATATTGCCGGAATTCGCCGTACCGCTTTCGAGCCGGATCGTCGTCACGAAATCGGAATCCGGAAATACCGGAGCAAACCCGGTGAAGTCCGCGACCGACTGCGCAGGCCCGATGGACATATCGTCACCACCAATCACACGATTGCTACCGTCGGTATTGACGGTCGACTCGTTGGCGTAGTTGCCGCCGAAATTGTAGTTACCACAGATGCTGGCACCCACGTATCCGCCGAAAAGACCTTCCAGACAGTTGAAAGAACCCGATACGGTACCGCCACCCGACATCGTCGTGCCGGCGCCCCAGGCTTGCGTCATCAGCGGCGTCACGCCAACGGAAAACGCGGCGCTGAATGCACCGTTCGAGACGAGGCTGTTGCCGACGCCGGTCACAAAGCTGGTGTCACCAGCCAGTACACCTGCACTCTGGCCGTTACTCGACTTTGTGATATAGGTGGTTAGATTCCACGCCGCCGCATTCGCAGCGGACGCCCCCATGGCCGTCGCGACTGCCAAGGCAATTGCAGATTTCTTCATTGAAATAATCCTCCAAAGATTTTCGAATTGACATGTCTTTTTCAAGGAGGTTGTAGCCCGGCTGTCTTCCCCTATTCGCTCCCGACTGCGATGCAGCCTGAGTAGCAAGACCCGTGGCTTTGCGAACCAGGCTTGCGCCTGGAGTGCCCTTTCCTTCTTTTTCGGACGTCCCGACTATACCCGATGCACGGCCGAGGGCAAGCCTCAAGTTGACATAAGCGCGGGATTTACCTCTATTTTCGCCGTACCGCAGTATGGGCGATATTCTGTCCGGCAAACATCGACTTAATTCATTCTCTTTAGGGGTCCGGTGAACCGCAGTCACCACACAGCTGCCGTCAGGTCGCCAATCCATCAGCCGCCTCTTGCCGGAACGACCACTCTGCAGTCATTTGCGGGCCCGCCATCCATCGTCGATCGATCCGCAGCAGGCGACGCCGCGACGAAAGGGGCTATGATTTTCGCTTCGCCACTATCGGTGGCGAAAACGCCTGACGGCTAGGTCCGGCATCGAGCAATTTTTTCACTTTCGCTACCGGCGACGGAAAGGGCCGAAAATAATGACCCCCAAGACTCCCGATGAATTCTTTGTCACCCAGCACGAGCTGCTAGCCAAAGGTCAATTCGAGGCGGCCAACGCGCAATTGGACGCAATGTTGACCACGCACCCGGGCGACGACCGCCTGCTGCATCAGAAGATGATCAACTTTGCGCAAACACAGGATTTTGAACGGGCATTCGCAATATCGCTGACCTTATCGACGCCATTCAAGCAACAGCCCCAGGTGACCTTCCAGATCGTCGCGATCATGCAAGGTCTGCGAAACATCGACATCAGTGCCGAGGTGGAAGCCGAGGTCTGTCGCATCCTGGCCTGCCCCGGTATCGATTGCATGCCGATCAATGAACTCGTTCACATGCTCCTGCAGCATAAGATCGCCGGCGCGCAGCTGGAGCCGTCACCGTTGGCCGCATGCGATCACTCTCGGTTGATCCACGCGGTACTGCGCAATTTCTGGATTGTGTCTCCCGGCGCGGAGTTACTGTGCACGGACCTCAGGAAACAAATGCTGTTCTTGCTGCAGGCCGATCCGGAATCTTTCCGGGACCTATCGGAACTGGCCGTCTCATTAGCCGCCCAGGGTAGACGAAATGAATATGCATTCTATATCGGGGCCGACGAGGCGACGATTCTCGATCAGATGGCATCACGGCTGACCACTCTGTGCGCCAACGACCGTCCCGCGACAAACAAGGCGCTGCCCCTGCTCCTCGGCACACTCATGTATCGGGCGCCCGGGGAACTGCCCATCACCGGTGCGACGCTGAAATCCTGCGTACCCGCCAATCTGCCGGTACTGGCCGACTTCATCGACGCCGACCTGACGGAACGGCAGGTCCTGAAACACTATTCCCGTGAGTTCAGCGAGAGCGCCGGACTCACCGACGACACCTCCAGGGCCGTCGCCCGGATGTATACGGAGAACCCCTATCCGCGCTGGGTCACGCCGGAATGGAACACCAACACACAAGCCTTGCCATACCCGGAATTCTTTTCCCTGACCCGTTGCCCCGCGTGGCACCCGCAATCCGGCAATCCGTTTCGCCGCATGCTCGTAGCCGGTTGCGGCACCGGTTGGCACCCGATCTCGCATGCCATCACCTTTCCCTGGCTGGAGATCACCGCAATCGATATCAGCGCCGCCAGTCTGGCATACGCCAGAATGATGGCCGAGCGGCTGGGCATCCGGAATATCAAATTCCTGCAGGCCGATATTCTGGCCCTTGATGAAACGACATTGGGTGAGCCGGAGGACCGCTTCGACATCATCGAAAGCATCGGTGTACTGCATCATCTGCAGGATCCGAATGCGGGACTGGCAATCCTGCGCAAGTTCCTGCGGGCCGACGGCATCATCCGGCTCGGCTACTACAGCCAATTGGCCAGGCAAACGATTATTGCATTTCGTCGCGAGCATTCACGTCTGGGCAAGAGCTGGGACGCCGACGCGATTCGCGAATTGCGGCATCGATTTCTTACCGACGACAGCTTCGCCCGGTACCGCCGGATCATGGAATTTCGGGATTTCTTCTCGGTCAGCGGTTGCCGGGACCTGATCCTGCATGAGCAGGAAAGCCAATACACAATTCCGGAGCTGGTTCAAATTCTGCGCGACAACGAGCTGGAGTTCCTGACTTTCTCGCCGACCGAAATCCATCGATTCAACCTGCTGGGCGGTACAGGAAATCCTTACGACCTGAGCGCCTGGCAGGAAGTCGAGGAAAAGGAACCGAGACTGTTTACCGGGATGTACCAGTTCTTTGCACAGCCGCTGAATCCGGCCGGAGCCTGACCCCAACGTGCGTCGGGTGCGGCCCTGACGGCCAGTCCGTCCTCAATCGTCGACAGGAAAGGCGGGGTATATGCGGTCATCCGGCCGATTCGCCTGGACGGCGTGAAGCCATGCCGCGATAAACCGACACGGGAGGTCACGTAAAGCCATCGCTGCATCGAGCCGACAGTCTGTCGGACGGCTTTGCGCCGCTCGCAACATTCGGGATCGGGCGCAACAGGCCGCACGCGCGAACATCGCCGCCGACGTGTCAAAGCGGCCGGCCGACGTGCCGACTATCGGTGGACACGCATTCTGGTATAAGGAACCGGCGGTCTGAGGATGCGGGAGGGCCAAGTGACCGACACAGAAGAATCACTGGAGCAGGTGGACGCGGCGATTCGCAACCGCGACCTGTCACGTGCTCAAACGCTGCTCGAGGCGATCAATCGCAAGCCCGCGCGCAGGAATCTGGACACCCTGTTGCGATACGCCTACGTGCTCGAGGCACGGCAACGATACGGCGAGGCAGCAAGCGCCTTTGAAGCCGCGGAAGCGCATGCCACGCAACCGGCAGACAAGGTGCGCATCCTCAATCGCATCAGTGACCTGATCTACCTGCAGCACAAGGACCGGATATCGCAGGACGATCTGGCGCGGATGGCCGGTGTCCTCGAACGATCGATCGCACTGGACGCCACCGCGGAAAATGCCGGCACAATCATCAAGCTATGCAATTGCTACCAGACGATCGGCAATATCGATGGACTGATGGCGCAAGCGGCCCGACTGGCCGCCATTCCCGAATTCTCGCCGGAAGCACAGCTCTGGCTGGCGGCGGCACATCAGCAACTCGGCAACAGGCCGCAGGGTCTCGCGCACCTGGGCCAGGCACGATCCAGCCTCGCACGGCTCGACAAGCGCCAATTGCTCTGGCTGCTCAGCCTGTACGTGCAGTTCCGCGCCTTCGAGCCGGCGCAGGAACTGCTGGATCATTGCCACGAACAGCAAATCAATGACGAGTTACTGCGGGAACTGCAGGCGCAGGTGTATTTTGAGACAAGAAACACCCAGGGCGTGCTGGACATCGCGACACAAGACATCGCCGCCGGCTGCCCGGAGCCGGCTGTTGCCAGGCGTCTCTTTTATTACCGGGGGAAAGCGCTGGAAGAAATCGGCAAATATGCCGAAGCCTTCGAGAGCTTCCGGCAGATGAATGGCGTTGCGCGGCGCATGTACGCGCCTGCGGACCAGTCGGAGTCGGTGCAGGCCTGGCGTGATGTAGCGCTTGACGATCTACCGTCATTCCCCGGCGATGAGCCGATGTCCTGTCGGCACGTATTCATGGTGGCGTTCCCCCGTTCCGGCACGACGCTGCTGGAAACCATTCTCGACACACAGCCGCAAGTATCAACGCTCAGCGAAGTCGACACGCTGCTGGAAATTCGCAAAGCAATCGAGCGGATCGGGCTGACCTACCCGGCCGGACTATCAGCACTGACGCGGGAACAGACAGCTGACCTCCGGGAGTTGTACGCGGCCACGACGAAAAATTACCTCGAAAATACGGAAGACTGTACGGTCGTCATCGACAAGCTGCCGTTGAATATCATGCACCTGCCGCTGATTCGACTGCTGTTTCCGGATGCACGATATATTCTATCGCTGCGCCATCCCCTTGATGTCTGCCTGAGCTGCTTTCAGCAGGACTTTCTACTGAATAACGAAATGGCATTCTTCACGAGCCTCGAGGGATGCTTCAGCCGATACCGGGATGTTATGACGCTGTTTGAACGATTCCGCGATGAACTCAATCTCGAACTGCATGTCGTGCGTTACGAGGATCTGGTCGAAGACTTCGAACGCACCGTGACCGGGGTATTCGAGTTCCTGGGCATTCGACCCGATGACTCGTATCGGTCGTTTCACGCGGTAAACAGAGAGAAGCTGATCAACACGCCTTCCCGGTCGCAGGTTATCCGGCCCCTGTATCAGTCCTCACGCTTCAAGTGGCAGCACTATCGGGAGTTTCTGCAGCCCCATGCCCACCACGTTCGCGCTTTGGTCAATACCTATGGCTATCCCGACCCTGACTGGTAAGGAAGGAGGCCAGGCCCGCGCGAGGCATACGGCCGATCCCGTCACCCGGTTTTACGCCGGAATCCATTCTCGGTCGATGTTTCTGCCGCCCGGTTGCCGAAAATCACCCAGACCCGACCCATGACTGAATGCATACTCTTGATCCGACCTGGAATCCGAGATTCACGAAAACATCACCCGTCCGGGTTTCCGGATCCTTATTTTTCCCGACGGCGAACGACAGAGCGACAAACACAGGCTGTCCGGAGCCGCCTTCCCGGACTGGCAGAGCAAGCTCATCCCGGCGGTCAAAGGCTGACCGAACCGAGTCTCGACGGCTTTCGCCGCAGGCCGAAAACCGGGGGCAGGACTCCATTGGCGGCGCCCGCGGGACCGCCCGGCGCAGTCTGGTTCACCCCCTGCCATGCCTTGACGTGACTTGCCTCGGCCCCTGACGCACGGTAAGGTTACGCGGCCAGTATTAAGGTGGAAATCGCCTGTTACCGGGGGTGGGAAAACAACACGGAACCTGTTCCGAATCTTGCAGGGTCGCGACGCTTCGTCGGGGGATAAGCAAGAGGAATCGCGTCACCGTGCCATCCGGCATGACACTGCACATGAGATCCCTGTCTTTGGAGGACAGTCGAATGACGACACTTCGCGCTTTTCATCGCGCGCTGGTCTGTGGAGCCTTTTTCCTCGCCATCGCAGGAACGGTCAACGCAGACGTAGCAAATTACACCATTGATGCCGGCTCATCGCAGTCCAACGTCGACAATGCCTGTGTCGGCGCCCTGCCCGGCGCAACCGGCGAAGACTGTACCTACAATCAGACGGACCAGTTGCTGTCGGCCCAGGATTCGTGGAATACCAACAAATGGGTCGGCCCCGTGTACGGGTCCGGCTATTATCGCTCCGGCGACTCCCCGTTCCAGAAGAACCCGGGTACGCTGCCCCAGGCAGCAAAGCCGGATGCCGACACCGCCGAGCTCACGATTTCGGGCTCGCTGGTCATCGATGACCAGAACGGCACGACCTGTGACGGCGACGACACGATTTCCGGACGCTTCGAACTCGAGGCCGGTACGCGGACGTTCTCCGGCGGGCCGGGTACCTGGGGCGAGGAGACCTGGGGCGCCGACACCGTCGTCTACGTGCTGCCCGAGTCCGTGCCCGATTTTCAGAACACGATCACCGAGGGCTGTGAATACATCTTCGGCAGCCAGGGCTTCCCGCCGCTGCTGCAGACCATGGGCCTGCTGCCGGCCGGCGTGCAGAGCTACCCGGTCGATGCCGCGATCGGCTCGGATCCGATCAACCCGAATCCGCCGGACAACGAGAACGAGGCCTGGGACAGCGCGAGCAACCCGACCGACATCGGCGTCGGCACGTTCGAAGGCGCCGGTTTCGCAGGCAACGTCGGCGTCGAGGTCACGCTGGATGACACGGCGCTGAACAACGGCACGTTTGCGTGTGTGGCCAACTCCGGCGACCCGAACAATCCGTCGGTCACCGACGGCTGCGTGTTCGGTCCGACCGCCTCCGGCCCGTGTGCGACCACCGGCGCGCATTTCTGCGGGGTGCGGCGCGTCATGGAGAACTGGATCGTGCGCATCGTCGTCGATCCGTCCGGCGATATTGTCGAGGACGCGCTGATCTTCGCGAACAACGAATCGATCGTGTTCAACATTGCCCCGGCGCCCGGCGCGAACAACAGCTGGGATGGCCCGCTGATCACGTTCACGGCCACCTGCGACGACTGCAGCGTGGCGAAAAACGACACCTATAACTTCGTGACCGGCACCAACGCGACGGTGCCGCTGGCGGTCGGCGCCAACGACGACCCGAGCGGGCAGCTGGGCACCACGACGCTGACGATCGACGCCCCCGGACCGACGGGCGGCAGCGGCGTCGTGACCGGCTCGCCGGGCAACGTCGCGAACCTGGGTATCGATTACACGGCGACGAACAGTTTCAACGCGGCGTTCACCGACAGCTTCACGTACACGCTCGACGACGGCGTGCTCGGCCCGGAATTCGGCCTGCAGGGCACCGTGTCGATCACGGTCACGGCCGATACGGCGCCGGTCGCCAACGCGTATACGATCACGCTGGACTCGCAGGGTGCGGCACCGGCATCGTTGCGCAACACGACGAACGTACTGACCGGCGTGACGGGCAATTCGGGCGGCAACAACCCGACGGTGGCCGTTGTCACGGCGGCCACGGCCGGCACGGCCACGGTTAGCGGCGCGGAGATTACGTATGTCGCCGACGCGGATTTCTTCCAGGGTTCGGACTCGTTTACCTATCGGATCGTTGACAACAATTTCAACTCACCCGGCACATCAAACGAGACCGCCGGCCCAACCACCGTTACGGTGAATATCGCCGATGTCTCGCCGACGGCGGCCGACGTGGACGTCGAGGTCGACGCCGGTGAGTCGGTGGATTTCACGGCCGCGGTTACACTCGGTAATGGTTCCCTGGCCCAGCACCAGGTCGCGATCGACTGCGACAGCGGCAGCAGCACGGTCAGCATCGCCGCCGCGGGCACCGGCTTCGCGGCCAGCGGCACCTACACGGCGCCGGCAGACTTCGAGGGTGATGCGACATGCACCTATACCGTCACGGATGAGGACGGCAACGGCAACGATGTCGATGGCACCGTGACGATCACGGTCACTGAGAGCGGCATCGTCATCAAACTGCCGGGCGGCAGCGCGATGGATAGCTGGAGTCTTGTGATGCTGTTGATGCTGCTGCTGGTGGGGCTCCACCGCGCACGCGGCGCCACGAATCAACGCAGCATCGGCAGAACTGGAGTCGAGTCATGAAGAAATCTCCCATCGCACTGGCCGTCGCAGCCGCGATTTCCGCAACGAGCGCCGCGGATGCGGCAACGCACACGCTCAAGCTCACCGGCGTCGTCAGCGAAAGCAGCAGCGGTCAATCGACGCCGGTACTGAATATCAACGGCAACGACTGGACCTATGACGACGTCGCACAGACGCTGACGGCCGGCAGCGCCTATGACGCGCAGTACAACGTCGCCGTGAACCCGATTTTTCGCCATGTGATCAACGGCTTCATCATCGACGTGACCGGTTCCGGTACGGCGACGGCGACGGACTACACCTGTATTGAAGGCCTCTTCGGTGGCTACGTCGGCGCCTCGATCTGCGGCAACTACAACTTCGGCGCCAACTACACGAATGACAGCTCGACGAGCTGGGGTCCGGGCCTTGCGTTCTCACGAACCCTCGGCGGCGACGACATGGCCATCGGCACGCAGCAGAATATCGACCAGAACGATGGTTTCAGTGTCAGCAGCTTTGATGGAACGAAACTCATCGTCTCGAACGCGATCCCGGGCGTATCCGGCTACACCTACACGCTGCAAAAACCCGGCGACGCCGTCGATGACGTCGGCAACATTCCCCAGGGCACGGCGACCGTGGATTTCCCGATCGGTGCCAACGACTTGCACTGGAATACCGGCACCGTTAGCCCGCCCGGTGCGACAGTCATCGAAGAGACTGCGGGCAGCCAAGGCGGCTCATTCACAATCAATAACTCGGGCACGGTCGGCTCACCGGGCAATGTCACGGTGACCTACGTGCCGCCGAGCCCGGCTTTCACGGGCACCGAGACCTGGGTCTACCGGGTCACCGACGCAGCAGGCCCGCTGTCCGGGCAGACCGACACGGCGACGCTGACCGTCAATGTCTCGCCGCTCGGCGCGACCGATGACAACGCCGCGACCACACGCCTGCGCGCGCCCGTCGTAATACCAGTAGGCACCAACGACTTCGGCTTTTCCGATCCGTCCTCGGTGGCGGTAACCGTCGCGCCGACCCAGGGCACAACGACGATCACGGGTAACGGCGGACCGCTGGCCAATATCACGATCACGTACACATCGACGGCGCCGCTGGGCAGCGCCGCCTATCAGGACACATTCACGTACCAGGTCACCGACAACGTTGCAGCCAGCGACACGGCCGTCGTCACGGTCCAGGTCAACAATGCACTGCCGGTCGCCGGCGATCTTGCCGGCATCACGCTCGACACGCAGGGCATCAGCCCGGCCGCTGCGACCACGACGGTCAATGTCGGCGCGGGCGGCGCCATCGCGGGTAACGCCGTTGGCGACGCCACCGCGGTCGTCACGACGACACCGTCCAACGACGTCACCTCGACGGTAGTTGGCGCGACCATCACGATCGCCGCCTCGGCCTTCACGAGTGCAGGCGATGCCGTCGGCTACACGATCACGGATGCCGACGGCGAGGCGGCCACCGGCACGATCTCATTGTCGATCCCGGATGTCGTGCCGACATTAACGGCAGCCAGTCAGACGATCTCAGCCCCGGGCGCGACGACGGTCTCCCTGCCGTTCACGGCCGGCAACGGTGCCGCGAGCGATCACTCGGTCAGCGTATCGACACCTCAGTTTGGCACGGTCTCGAACCCGACCGTGAACGGCACCGCGGGCACAGTCGATTTCACCTACACGCCGGACGGCTTTGCCGGACCCGACGTGCTGACGGTGGATCTGACCGACGGTGACGGCAGCGCGGCGAGCAACACGGCGACGATCACGATGACCGGCCCGGCCGTCACGATCCCGACGCAGGACAGCCTGCCCGGCTCCAGCGCCATCACTCCTGCCAGCCTGCTGAGCCTGCTGGCCGGCCTTCCGCTGCTTCGCAGCCGACGCCGCCGGAAAGACTAAGGGTCAAATCCCGTCACTCGGGCCAATTAAGAAACCCCGCTCCGGCGGGGTTTCTTGCTTATGGGCTTATAGGGTCAGACCCTACTTTTCTAAGACGCTATCTGCCCCGCCGAGTCCTACCCCCCCATACCCATACCCTCAACCGCAAACGCCGCCAAGGCCCTTAGAAATATGGGGTCTGACCCCATAGTTTTTAGACATTTTCCGGTGCGCGGACACTGACCAGGTACAGCACCCCATACACTCCCCCAAATGACGCCAGGGCCCGGAGATATTTAGGGTCTGACCCCATGCAGGGTTTTTTGATTTATAACCGGAAGTTGGAATTAAGGCTCAGATCCCGAAAATCAGGAGCCTGGGGGAAACCTGGGGTCTGACCCCATATTTTTCAGGCCTTTCCCGGCGCGTTGTCGCTCACCAGGTACAAGTACCCCCATACACTCCCCAATCGCCACCAGGGTCCGGAGAAATCAGGGGTCTGACCCCATGCAGGGTTCGTTGTTTTATAACCGGCAGTTGGGTTGAAGGGTCAGACCCCTGATTTTTGGAGTCTGACCCTTACTGATCACGAATGGTTATTCAGGCGGTATCGCTTACCGGACGTCCTGCCGGCGACGGCGCAGACCGACCAGCCACATCAGCAGCCCAATGCCAACCGGTCCGACGGCTGAGCTGCCGCTGCCCGGCAACCCAGCCTGGTTCAGGCTGATCGTCACGGTTACCGTTGCCAACGACGAATTGCCGTTGGCGTCAATCACGCGATAGTCGAACGTGTCCGTCGTCACTATGCTGCCGGCCAGCGGCGTGTACAGGATCGTATTATCGGGCTGCACCGTCGGCGTGCCGACGGTGCCATTGGCCAGCAATCCGATGATCGTGACCGTCAGCGGCGGGAAACTCAGCCCGGTGTCGTTGGCCAGCACATCAATTGTCACGGGCGTGCCCGCCGTGGTTGATGACGCATCATTGACCGCCACCGGCACCTCATCGACGGTCACCGTGACCGTGGCCACGTTGGAACTGTCGCCGTTACCGTCCGTCACCATGTACTGATAAGAATCGGTGCCGCTGAATCCCTCGTTCGGGCGGTAAGACACCTGGCAAAACGTCCCATTTTGCAGGCAGCCCTGAATCGCACCTATGATGCCGTTGGCCGGATCCGATGTGATCGTCACCAGCAACGGCGCGTCGGCCAGTCCCTGGTCATTCGCGAGCACATCCAGAAAGACGAAATCTTCCTCCCCGCCTGCGAATTCCGGAATCGCGTAAGTCGAAACCGCATCATCGAACGCCACCGGGATATTCTGTGCCGCGACCGCAACGTACGCCGTGGCCGTCGCGGTGTTGCCACTATTGTCCATGATCTGGTAACCAAACGCGTCCGTACCGAGCGTCGTCCCCGCCGTATAGTTCACGCGAATCGCAGCCGCATTGCCCGGCGACCCGGTAACCACCGGTGATCCGAGCGCGGCGGCGGGATTAACGATCGTGACGGTCAGCGGTGTATCACTGAGACCCGTGTCGTTGCCCAGCACGTTCAGAGCTACGGTCGTGCCCGGCGCAACCGTAAACAGCGGCGCACCCATCGTACCGTCGTTGTTAGCAACCGGCTGATCGTCGACGTTAACCGTGACGGTTGCCGTATTCGACGTATCACCGTTGTCGTCGTCCAGTCGGTACGTAAACGAATCGACGCCCACGAAACCCGCCGCCGACGTGTAGGTGACCCGCTGGGGATTGCTGCCGTCGGGCACAGCCGTGCCGCTGGATGGCGCTCCGACGATCGAGACCACGATCGGCGTATCGTTCCGGCCCGTGTCGTTCGCCTGCACAGCCAGGCTCGTCGCAATCGCCGTCAGCGCCGGCAGCGTATCGTCAACAGCCACCGGAACATCATTGATGAACACGGTAACCGTCGCTGAATCCGTAGCCGCAAGGTTGTCGGTCAGGGAGTAAACAAAGGTATCGTTGCCCACCTGCCCGGCGCCTGGCGTATACGACAGTGCACAGTTGGCCGGGACCGTGCAGGTCACCGGCAGCGTCGTCGTCACCGTGCCTTTTGTCGGGCCGGTCGTCACGTCAACAGTGAAATCCGGATTGACCAGTCCCACGTCATTGGCCAGCACGTTGATCACCACCGGTGTCGCAATCTCGGTGGTAGCCGAGTCGTTGGCCGCCGCCAGCCCCGCGCTCGTCGTCACCGTCACGGTTGCCGTAGCGGTATCGCCGTTGGCGTCGGTCAGTTGATAGGTAAACGTGTCCGGCCCCGTATGGCCGCCATTCGGCGTATACGACAGCGCACAGTTGGCCGGCACCGTGCAGGTGACGGGCAACGTCGTCGTGACCGATCCGTTCGTCGGTCCGGACGTCACATCGACGGATCTCGAAGGTCCGTCGCCCAGCGTATCGTTGGCCAGCACATTCACGACGACCGGCGTTGCAACCGCCGTCGCCGCCGTGTCGTTCACGGCCGTCGGCGCCTGGTTGGAGACCGCTATCGTCACCGACCCCGTGACGGGGAATCCGTCTGCGTCGGTCACCGTGTAATCGAAGGTCGCATTGCCGCTGAACCCGATCGCCGAACGGTAGTCGACCGAAAGTCCCGCCTTCGGCCCCGGCGGCGTGCCGTTGAGGACGGCTGTGCCGTTCGACACCGATGCCGTGGTCAGGGCCGTGATGTTGTCGACGAGCGTGTCGTTGGCCAGCACGGCGATGTTGATCACCTCGTTGGCCCGCCCGCTGGCCGTGTCGTCGACCGCGACGGCTGACGAGACGACATCGAAGATTATGAGTTCGCCGCCCGGCGTGCCGACCGGGATGCCGTTGCCGATCCGAACCTGGTCCCCGGTATTCAGACCCGTCCCCGTCAGCGATACCGTGCCGAAATCATAGGCGGAGATTGAACGCTGCGTACCTGTCGCGACGTCGTCGCCACCGATCGTGCGGGAAAAGGCCAGACCCGGCCCCCAGGTCGTCGTGCTCTCGTTGAAATAGTTAGCGCCCAGGTTATGGCCGCCGCAGCCGCTGGCGCCGACGCCGGCCAGGAACGTGCCCTCGTGGCATGCGTACGCCGTCGCAGTCGCCGTGCCCGCGCCGGTGTTGATCGACAGATCCGTGATCCGGTCGTTCAGGACCGTCGGCCCGTACGGGCTGCTGCCGAGGCTGCTGAGAGCCGAATACAGGCCCGTCGAGCTCAGTGTCGTGCCGTCCCAGTCGAACACGGCCGTCGTGGCCGGCTGGCCCTGAACGTGGCTGCCGTCCGTGATCAGCGTGCTGATCGCGCCGCTGCTACTGGTCTGGTTGTGCCTGACCAGCTGCACCGTAACCGCATTGGCAACAGCCGACACGCCGATTAGTGCCATCGCGATCGCCGGCTTCCAGAGCCCCCGTAAACCGACCATCAATTCCCCCATGACTCCCCCATTTATTCTTATCACTGCGAACAACCTCCGAACGCCCGCAACGGCGGCAAATGCAACTCGTAAACATACGCGGCGACCCACCGGGGATCAAGCGGCCGATTGGTCTCCAGACGAGCAGAACCTCGCGATTGACCGGGGTAAATTCAAGCGAAAAATCATCGAGTTAATACACCGTAGCCCGAGTCCGACCATCCACCATTTGCGCCACTAGGTGGTGACGCCATCAGGCAGTCACAATGGCGGTATCAGCCCGATGCCAAAGGCCAACTCGAAACGGGGCGCAGGCCGCTTCCAACCGTCATAAAAAAGGCGCCGGCGGATGCCGGCGCCTTTGAAATGCCTCAAACGGTGAATCGTCGTTCAGAACCTGTAATCAGCCCCCGCGTAGAAGTAGGCGCCGTTGAAGCCGAAAGGCGCCGAGCGGCGTGAATACTGGAACACGCCGTCCGACTGCACGATGAGGTCACCGTTGCCATCCACGATCGTGCCGGCACGCGACTGGCCGATTGTATTGATGTCGGGCTTCTCATCGAAGATATTGTTGCCGCCCACGTTGACTGACACACCGTTGTCAAACGAATAGCGGAACTGCGTGTCGACCAGGAATTTCCCGTCGAACTCCTGACGCGTCGGTCCGCCCTCTTCCACCGTGTACTCACCGTAGTAACTCACCGCGGCATTCCAGCTCCACGCATCACGCGAGAACAGGCCGGAAAGATTGACGTGTGTCTCGGGCTGCCATTCGGTCAGAATCGAGCGATCCTGCGACGTAAATATGACATCCTGGATCCCCGGGATGCTCGACAGGTTGCTTGGCGCCTGCACCGAATCGATGTCCGTATCCGTGTGGTTGCCGGCCAGCGCCACGTCCAGCGTGCCACCGAAGACTTCCGTGGCGTAGTCGATAACGATGTCCACGCCCTCGGTGCTGGTATCGGCCGCGTTAAGGAAAAACTGCCCCGAGTTGGCATTGGCTGCCGCCAGTGCCGCGTCCAGCGCCGGATCCAGACCCGTGCCGATGGAACCGCTGATCACGATGCGATCATCGATATCGATCTTGTACAGATCAACGGTGATCGTCCAGGCGTCGGCCGGCTGCCAGATAAAGCCGGCGCTGTAGTTCATGGACGTCTCTTCTTCCAGCTTCGGAATCCCAATCGCCTGCGCGACCGCGCTGTCGTTGCGGAACGTGCCACGCTGCTGGGCCACGGTCATCATCGTCATCGGATCGATCACGAACTGCGTGCTGGTATTGTTGAAGAACTGCTGCTGCAGCGACGGCGCGCGGAACCCCGAACTTACTGCACCGCGAATCTTGAAGCTGTCGACGACATCGAACGCGGCCGTGAGTTTGCCGTTCAGCGTGCTGCCGAAATCACTGTAATCCTCGAAGCGCACGGCGCCGCCGATCAGCAGACGATCCACCGCATCGAACTCCGTGTCCACATAGAGCGACCACGCATCGCGGTCTTCATCCACGGCATTCTGCGGACTGAAGCCCGGGAATACCTGGATGCCCGCGCCGGCATCAAGCACGCCGATCGATACACCGTTGATCGTATCGAAGTCCGCGTACGACACCAGTTCGCCGGGATTGATCTCATATGTGTCCTCACGGTACGCCGCGCCGAAGGCCAGCGAACCCCAGTTCAGCGGCTTGACGAATTCGAGATCGAACGTGGTCATGCCGAGTTCCAGTTGACCCGCATCGGCGCTGGTCGGGCTCGTCCCGGTCGCCGAGACCAGCGATGCATTGACCGAATTCGATATAAAGAAACCGAACTGGTTCTGCGCGTAACCGACACTGGCATCCCATTGCCAGTCCCCGGCAAATTCACCCTGGAATCCCGCATTGAGCGACACATCGGTGATGTCCGTGTTGATCAGCGGCAGAAACCCGCTGGGGTAGAACGCAGCGCCATTGTTGACGGGCGTCACACCATCGGACTGGAAGGTCGGGTTGTTGCCCGCCTGATTCGCGCGGCGATAGAAGCCGGCTGACTCATTCTCCCGGTCGGACAACGTACCGAATGCGTAGAACTCCACGTAATTATTGATCGGCAGCCCGAGATTCAGCGTGCCGGCCAGGTGCTGCGAGTCTGAGTCACCGATACGGAAGTTCTGGCGCGGGAAGATCGCTTCGCGCGGATCGGTCGACTCGAATACTCCACCGCCCAGATCGGTGCAGGTGTACTGGCACTGCCCGGTCAGACCCGCACGATTGGTGCTCTCGCGGTCACGGTACTCAATATCGAGGTTCAGGTACCCGTCGCTGCCGAGGCTGAGCCCCTGGTTGTAGCTGACGACATACGTATCGCCATCGCCCTTCGTATATTCACCGTAGGACGCACGAACGTTCCCGCCCTCTGAGTTATCTTTCAGCACGATGTTGATCACGCCCGCGATCGCATCCGAACCGTATTGCGCTGACGCGCCGTCGCGCAGCACTTCGATACGCTGAATGGCACTGGCCGGAATCGCGTTCAGATCGGTGCCGGCCGTGCCACGGCCCACCGATGTGTTGACGTGAATCAGCGCACTGCCGTGCCGACGCTTGCCGTTGACCAGGACCAGGGTCTGGTCCGGTCCCAGGCCGCGCAACGTGGCCGGCCGCAACGCATCGGTGCCGTCGCTGATCGAGGAACTGGAAAAGTTGAACGACGGCACGAGTGTTTGCAGCATGCGGCCGACTTCGGTCGCGCCGGTCGTCGCCATCGCCTCGCTATCGATCAGATCCACGGGCACCGGCGAATCGATCGCCGTCCGGCCTTCGGTTCGCGTGCCGATCGTGATCAGTTCTTCCTTCGGCGCATCAGCGGCAGCCACCGTACTGCAGGCGATCAGGGCCATCGGAAGCAGCAAAGCGGCCAAACAGTCCGGCGGCCGCAGGCCGCCAGCGGGGGGTTTGAAGATCATTGCACAGCTCCTGTGTTGCTAAAAAACAACAACCGGAGTGACCGCGTAACGGCCCCGAGTCCGGCTGCGGATTTTACATAGTACATTTTTGACTGATTCTAAGCGAATCGAATTTGCATTGACGCAACAAGAACTTCGGTCGGTGTCGGAAAACCGGCCTGACGACCCGTCGATCGCAGGGCAGGACCCGGTGACCGCTCGCTGCACTCGCGTGGGAAACCGAAGGCGAAGGCGAAGGCGCCGGGCATCTCTTCCGTTCGGCCGGATAATCCGGCGGGCCCCGCCCGGAGTTTTGCCACAGATTCGCCGAAGAGTGGACGAGACGGGTTCGCTGCCCGTCAGAACAAGCGCAGGCGTTGACAGTCTGCAGTCGATGGTGCGAGTCTCATCGGTCGGGCAGCGGCCCGGCAAAAGCAAGAGGCCGCCAGGCACAGTTACTTATCTGGAGACACCTTCAAATGACCAATACTCGCAACGCGTCGACAACCCAATGGTTTCAACCATTGATTGCATTCCTGTGTTTCTCCGGCCTGACCGGTTGCGCAATCAACGAACCAGCCAATGCGGCCGAGACGTCTGCAGCAGCAAACGCAACTGCCGGTGGCAAAGAACTTCCGGTCTGGAAGATTCCGAATATCCCCGAGGCCGCAGAAGCGTATTACGCCCCCGATAACCTGCACGTCATCGCCCAGACGCAGGACGCTGCAGCAATGAAGAAAGAAGGCCGGGCCAGCGGCGCGCTGACCTATACCTTCACCGATCAGGGCGACGATGTCCGCCGCATCAACGACAAAGGTCAGGACGCCTGCTCGTACTTCTTCCCCGACAACAAGCGACTGGTCTGGACATCGACCAAGGACAACATGGACATGCCGATCGGCAACTGGTCGGACTCCACGGATTACCCACAGGGCGCCGAGTTATATTCGTCGAATCTCGACGGCAGTGACGTCCGTCGCCTGACGAACAACCAATACTACGAGGCCGAAGTATCCGTCTCACCGAACGGTAAATGGATCGTGTTCGGCCGCCAGATCGACGGCAAGATGGACCTGTGGCGTATGCGCCCGGACGGCTCCGACGAAAAGCGTATTACGTTCACGGACGACTGGCAGGAAGGCGCACCGTTTTACCTGCCGGACAACGAAACCATCATGATGCGCGCCTGGAAGCGCAGCGACATCGCCGCGGGCGTCAAGCCCACGCCGATGACGGTGTTCACGATCAAGCATGACGGCACCCAACTGACACATCGGACCTTCAATCGCGACATGAACTGGGCGCCCTATCCGGCGCCGGACGGCCGCCATTATGTGTTCGTGCGCATCATCGAGAACAATAACTGGGAAGTCTTCCTCGGCGATCTTGCCGGCGGCGAACCGGTGCGACTGACGTATAACGACAGCTTCGACGGCTTCCCGTCACTGTCACCGGACGGCACGAAGATGCTGTTCGCCCGCAGCGAGGGCGGCCGGTTCATGTCCGGCCTGTACACGTGGGTCATGGATGTCTCGTCACTCAACCTGGGACCGAAGAACTGGACCGGCAAGGTGCCGGGCATCACGCCGCCCGCAGCGAAATAAGCGGGTTCGGCATGTCGATGATGCGGTTCCTATATTCGACGATGGTCTTGGCCGCGATCGCCTGGGCCGCGCTGATGAGCGCGGCCCAGGCCGATCAGGCCGTCCTGCACATGCAGATCGGCGATCCGGCCCGCAGCGGCACCGAGGTGCCGTTGATTCTCGACGGGATTACCGATACGCGCACGGGCAAGCTGATCACGCCGCCCGAGATGGCACGGCGACTGGCAGACACCGGCTTGCTGTTTGTCGGCGAGACGCACACGAATCAGGACTATCACGACGTCCAGCTTCGTGTCATCACTGAACTGCACCGGGCCGGCCGCGAGGTCCTGATCGGCCTCGAGATGTTCCCCTATACGCAGCAGGCGGCTCTCACCGGCTGGAACGACGGGCTTTATACGGAAGCCGGGTTCGTCCAGCTCGCCGACTGGTACAAACACTGGGGCTACCGCTGGGAGTATTACCGGGATATTTTTCTGTATGCGCAGAAACACGGTTTGCGCATGTTTGCGGTCAACTCACCGCGCGAGGTCGTCACGGCCGTGCGCAAGAAAGGCTACGCGAACCTGACAGAGGAGGAAGCCGCCCATATCCCGCACGAAATCGTGCCGGTCACCGACGACCAGCGGCGCATGTACAACGCGTTTTTCGAGGCCGACGATACGCTGCACCGGGCATTAGACAAAGACGCGCTCGAAGGCATGTATCGCGCCCAGACGACCTGGGATGCGACGATGGGCTGGAATGCGCTGCAGGCGCTAAAAGACAATGGCGGGAAGGATGCCATCATGGTCGTGCTGATCGGCTCGGGCCACGTGACCTTCGGACTCGGCGCCGAACGGCAGGTCGCGCCGTGGTATGACGGCAAGATCTCCTCGATCATCCCGCTTCCGGTCGTCGATGAGGATGGCCTGCCGATCGAAACCGTGCGCGCCTCCTACGCCAACTTCATCTGGGGCCTGCCGGAAGAATCCGAACCCCTGTATCCGTCGCTCGGTGTCTCGATGATGGGATCCATCGGCAAAGAGCCCACCAAGCTGATCCAGGTCAGCGAAAACTCCGTCGGTCAACGCGCCGGCCTGCTCGTCGGCGACGTATTGCTGAGCTTCGACGGCCAACCCGTCGAATCCTCGGTGCAGATGCGCAAACTGGTGTCGGGCTTTCGCTGGGGCGACGAGGCCGACATGCAGATCCGGCGCGGCGGCGAAACGCTGACGCTCAAGATACCGTTCCGGCGCGCTGCCGAATAAGTGCGGTGGCAGGAGAATTAAGGGTCAGTTTACTTATCTCCCCGCACAGATGGTCAATGACTCACACGACGTTGACGGGAGATAAGTAAACTGACCCTTAATTCTCAGCTGAATTTTTCCATCTCTCTACATCCGTCCGAGAGATCAGCTAGCTGCCCCCTTAATGTCCCTGCCCCCTGACTTCTTTTATTCCTCGCCACTCGATAACAGCAAATCGATCTTGCTCCGGTAATTTCTTTTCAGCGCATCGGTCTGCGCCAGCGCCTCAGCCCTGTCGAGCCACGGACGCGCGCGCTTCGCATCGCCCTTTTGCAGGTAACTCAGGCCCAGCAGAAAATGAAAGCTGTCTTCCTGCGGTTTGCGGCGAACGGCATAACGCAGGTGGCCGATAGCGCTGTCGAAGTCGCCATCGCGAAACGCATCGCGCGCGAGTCCAAACCGATAGTACGGATTGCGCATCCGGTGCCGACTCGCCCGCTTTTCAAACCAGGCCGACCGTTCTGCATCGCCCCGCTCCGCATACAGGCTGGCCAGGTTGCTCATGGCCACGTACTCGTTCCGGTTCACCTCCAGCGCCTGCAAATAACTCGCCTCGGCATACGTCCATAACCTCTGCCGGCGATACAGCGTGCCGAGATTGCTCCAGGCCGGTGCAAACTCCGGGTCACGCGCCAGTGCGTGTCGCAGGTTGGCGAATGCCGCACCCGCATTGCCGCGCTGTAGTGCTTGAACACCTTTGTTGTTAAAGAAATGCGCCAGCGCCCGTTGGTCCGAAATAATGCGCCGGTCATAACTTGATCGAAAGTCCCCGATATTAAAATCCACGACATGACCGCCGGCCATGCCGAGATCGACATGCACATTCACGTGGCGGTTTAACGTAAAAGTACCGTCGCTCTCGGTCCAGTCGGGCGGAATATCGACCTCCTGATAGGACACCCGGAGCCCGACATCGCGCGCCATCGATACAAACAAGTTCGTGAACGACAGGCAGTTCCCGCTCCGGTCGCGAAACGTTTCCTCGGCGGTCTGTGTCTGATTGTCATACGTAAGTCCGAAGGTAGCATCACCGATCACGGCGTAGATCAACTGGTGTAGCTGCAGGTAGGCATTCGCATTGCGGTCGACATATTGATCGATGAAGGCCGTCATCTCGGGACTCAGGCGCAGGACATCGGCATCAGCCATCAATCTGCCGCCCCCTGAAACACCGAGTGCGTCACCCGACAGCAGACGATCCGGGCCGATTGTTGCCGCCGGCTCATCGGGCGCCATGCTCACACAACCGTTCATGAGCCAGATCACGATCAACGGCGCGGCGGCTCGCGCGGTACGGCGTGCGATGCTGCCCGTGCTGCGCGGGGAATCGCTCATGTGCATGGACTCGCCACGTGCGTCAGTTCGAAATTCAATCGACCCGCTTGACCCGGATACGGCTGCTGCCGGCACGTTTTTGCAGCAAGTACGAACTCATCGCGGCACGCTCGATGACAACTTGGTCGCCGGCCTCGAGACGCAGACGCTTCGAATCGATTTGCCTCCAGAGCTGGCCGTTGGTCAACCGTATCGACATTTTACCGACACGATTTGTCTCGACGTGCTCGATCTCGGCATCGAGGGACTCCAGATGCTTTGCGTTGAGTGATCGCTCCAGCGCGACGTTCTGTTCCTCGACGCGCTTGCCGAACAAACCTTCGGTCGACACCTTTGCGGTTGGAGCGCTCACCGGCGCAGGCGCGACAACCACCGCCCGGGGCGAGTCATTCATCAGCGGCCGGCCGTGCAAGCGGTCATAGCAGACCAGCCGCTCTGCATCAGAATCAATAGCCACGCAGCCCTCATCAAGCGCATCCGCAGCCGCTGCGCCCGTGCAGCATGCCAGCAGCCAGCCGGCGATCAAGACCCTGTTCATCGGCAATCCTCCAGGCACGAATGCGTACTCAAACATATCGCGCGGAACGCATAAAGAAAAGGCCGCCAGGGTTGCCCCCGGCGGCCTTACTCACACTTGCCTTTGCGCCCTAGAACTTCTTGCTGGCGCGCAGGTAGTAACGCCGACCGATGGTGTCATACGAGAAATGAATCGTGTTCATGTCATCGTAGTTCGTGACATACGGCGGATCCTCATCCGTCAGGTTAATAACGCCGGCCGTCAGGGTCATACCCTTCCACTCGTAGTAGCCCTGCAGGTCATGATAGTAGACCTCGTCGGCCTTGTTGACGAGATTGGCGACATCGGCGTTGAGATCGGTCGTCTCGTCCATCCAGCGCGTCATCCAGGTCACGCCCCAGTTATCCTGCGCCAGGCCGATGCGAAGATTGGCCTGCCACTCGGGGAACGTCGCCGAACTGTCGCCCTGATACGGGTCGATGCCGAACTTGCCGGCCAGTTCCAGCAACGGGCCGCCCGGGAATGGCTGGAACTTGTACGAATCGAGGTACGTGCCCGTCAGCGCGACGTCCACGGCACCCCAGTCGGTATCGAGGCCGTAGTCGATCGCGAAGTCCAGGCCGCTGGTCTCGAAGCTGCCGAGATTGGCGTTCTGCAGGCTCTGGCCCGAGATGTTGCCGAGTACGTTGCGGAACGGACTCGTCGGGTGCGGCGACTCGTTGACGGCCGCCGGGCCTTCGATCAGGTCGCACAGCGGGCTGGAGAAACCGACGCTGTCGTAACACCCGGTGATGATGTTGTCCGTACCGGCCGTGCCGATCGCGTTGTCGATCTCGATGTTGAACCAGTCCAGCGTGACCGAGAACGTCGGCATCGATTCGGGCGTGATCACAACGCCGACGGTCCAGTTATCGGACGTTTCCGGTATCAGCGCCGCATTGCCGCCGATATTGCCGAACGCCTGGCTCGAGGTAAGCGAGAAGTTCGTCGGCAGCCCCTCAGACGCACAGTTGTCAAATACGACGCCCGACCCCAGTGCGCCGTAGTTCACGCACGGGTCGTTATAGTTCGACGCGGTCTGCTCGACCGGTGCGAACAGTTCGTCGATATTCGGCGCCCGGAAGCCCTCCGAGACCGTAGCCCGGAACCGCACATCATTGATCGGCGCCCACTCGGCGCCGAACTTCCAGTTCGTGTCGGAACTGCTCAGGAAGTCGTAATCGGACCAGCGGACCGAGGCCGTGACCGTCAGGACCTCGGCGAATGGCGCGCCCTCGAGGATCGGCGCGCGAAGCTCACCGTAGACCTCATCGACCTCGTATTTGCCGAAGGTCGTTTCACCGGCCACGTTGAAGACCTGACCGAGCAAAGCCGCACCGTCCGGCAACACCTCCGATTCCTCGGACCGGCGCTGTACGCCGACCGACCACCCCATGCGACCACCGGGCAGTTCGAGCACCGGGATATCGCCGCCGAGATTGGCCTCGAAAACCTTCAGCGTGGATTTTTCGATCTGGTTCGGGTCGACGAGTGCATAAGCCTGCATCGCCGGCGACAACGAATCGATCGCAAACGGGTCCCAGTAGCCGACGTTGTCAGTGGCCGCGAGGCAATCCGCATCCGCGTTACACAGGTCCGGGTCGAGCATCATGTCGATGCGCGGCCGGTTGCCGCGGTCGAGGTCGCGTTGCGCATCCGTGTAATGCGCGAAGCTGTAGCTGACGTTCCAGGTCCACTCATTGCTGAATACGCCGTTGATCGACGGAATGATCTGGAAACTGCTGGCATCCTGCGTGAACCCGCGTCCCGGCGTCTCGCGCAATCGCCGCGCGATGAAGACATCCTGCGGCGCCGTGCAGTCCGGGTTCAATGCACAGAGCACATCGCCGAACGGGTTGCTCGGATGATCAGCCGGAATCTGCGGCGCCCAGAACGTGCCTTCCGGCGCCATCAACTGCTCGGACTGCCGGTTTGCGAAGTTGATCATCATGTTCGCGTCGACCGACGTGAAGCTATCGCCTTCCGGAATCAGGTTGAACGTGCCGAAACCATACAGGCTGTAGACTTCCTGCGGCGTCACCAGGTAGCTCGACGTCGCGTAGTTGAACGTATCGGCGCTCGTGAACTGCCGCACCAGGCCGGTGTCCGTGTCGACTATATAATCGAACGCATCGTCGACGTCCGGGAAGATCGCGGCCGGGTATGTCGTGCCGCTGCCGACGCAATTCCGGGTGATGACGCCCATGACGTCTTCCTCACCGAACGGGCACTGCGAGAAACCGCGGTCGCCCTGGCGAATTTCCTCGCGATCCGTGTACTGCGCCGCAATCACGAAATTCCCGCGCTCGGACGAGCCGCCGATCGTCATCGCAATATTGATCTCGTCGCCGTCACTTTCCGATGATTGCCCCCACTGGGCATCAAACTGCACGCCTTCGAAATCCTTCTTCGTGATGATGTTGATGACGCCTGCAATGGCATCCGATCCGTAGATCGTCGACGCGCCATCACGCAGCACTTCGACACGCTCGACGATCGAGCCGGGGATCATGTTCAGATCGACGAAGCCATTCGTGCTGACCGGCGCCGGGCGCTGACCGTTGATCAGGATCAGCGTGCGGTTCGGACCGAGACCGCGCAATGACGCCGTCGCCAGACCCGGGTTGCCGTTGTTTACGCTCGAACCATAATCGCCGCCGAATACCTGCGGCAGATCCTGCATGAAATCCTCGATCGTGATGTTGCCGGAGACCTGGAAGTCTTCATCCGACAGCACCGTGATGGGATTAACGCTCGAGCGATCCCCTTGGGGAATGCGCGAGCCGGTAATAACCATTTCCTCGTCTGCCGCGAAAGTCGCGGGCGGTGCCAGAAACAGACCAATGAAAAGAACCAGCCCGCACAAGCGCATGGAGCCGATAAATGAGTCGGACATGACGAATCCCCCCGGATTTGCGAAAACACCACAAAAAAGAAGCCATCAACGCCCCCGCGTGATTGGCGACCTTCGAACGGCCCGACTATAAATCAGCGGATTATGTGATGCAAAAAGGATGCTAATGTCTAGAAGGTTCCTAGTCTCTCAGCATCAGCGTACATAACAACCATTATCCGGCGCGAGTGTAGTAGAAATACAACATTGCACTGTAGCAGAGCGCAAATAGCCGTGAAACCGTTGCAGCGCAACGCGTCCCACCGGGAGACGGGCGGCGCCTGGGCGGGTTCGGCCCGGGCGCCGCCCGCACCGACGCCGGGTCGAGACACCGGTCATCAAACCAGCCATCCGCCGACCTGCGTGCCGGCAACACACCAAAATGCGCGAAATGCGCTCGCATTGCCGGGCGCACCACCTCCCGGTCAGACGTTCAGATCACGCCCGGCACATCGGTCACCCCATTTCGCGACCGTGCTACAGTACTCGACGCAATTAACCCGATACGTAAAAATCGTTTCAGATCAATAATTTAAAAGGATTCAGGCGGGGCCAGGGCCAGTCGGGGCGCACCCTGATGCTGCACGGCATTGCCGCCGCCTGTTCAGGAGGACCTTCGATGAAGTACCTGCCGGCACGCCTGCGCGCACTGTCACATTATCTGCTGACCGCGATGCTGCTTGGAGGCACGGCCCACGCGGCGCAGCCGGTGGACTATGCCCTCGACCTGGTCATCACGCCCGACAGCCATCAGCTCGAAGCCGTGACGCGCATGACGCTGCCGCCGGAGCAGGCGGGTAAGCGCATCGAATTCCTGCTGACCGATGCCGTCGAAATCGTCACGGCGAATCCGGCCGTGGAACGCCTGCCCTTCGATCCCGACGGCGGCGACGGCCCGGGATTTACCGGCATCAATGGGTCCAGCGTCGACCTGACCGAAAGCGGGCATGTCGCCCGCTACGCCGTGCAACTGCCGCCGGGCGGCACCGAACTGCAGATGACTTATCGCGGCACGATTAACTTCCAACTCGGCGATCTGAAAGAACAATACACCCGCGGTTTTCGCAGCACTGCCGGCCTTGTCGACGAACAGGGTATTTATCTCGCCGGCAGTTCCTTGTGGTACCCGTATTTCAGCAACGATTTGATCACGTTTCGGCTGCAGGGTAATGTGCCCGAGGGCTGGCATCTGATCAGCCAGGGCAACGGCGCCTCGCGTGACGACCAGGGTCGGACGCAATGGGATTCGGCCGGCGCTGTCGACGAGATCTATCTCGTCGGCGGGCCGCTGGTCCGTTATTCGGAACCGGCTGGCGCGGTCACTGCCGAGGTTTTCCTGCACGAACCCGACGACGCGCTGGCCAAGCAATACCTGACCGCCACTGCACAGTACCTGGAGATGTACCGCAACCTGATCGGACCGTATCCGTACGGCAAGTTCGCGCTGGTCGAGAATTTCTGGGAAACGGGTTACGGCATGCCGTCGTTCACACTGCTCGGCCCGCAGATCATCCGCTTCCCGTTTATCCTGACCTCGTCATATCCGCATGAGATCCTGCACAATTGGTGGGGCAACTCCGTATTCGTTGATTACGCGAGCGGCAACTGGTGCGAAGGACTGACCGCCTACATGGCCGATCACCTGATCCAGGAACAGCGCGGCAACGGCGCGCCTTATCGCCGGGACACGCTGAAAAAGTACCGCGACTTCGTCAAGGCGGATCGTGATTTCCCGCTGACCGAGTTCCGCTCCCGCCACAGCGCCGCGACCGAGGCCGTCGGTTACGGCAAGACGCTGATGGGCTTTCATATGCTGCGCATGCGGCTCGGCGACGAGATGTTCAAACAGGGCCTCGCCCGGTTCTACCGCAACAATCGCGGCCGCCAGGCCAGCTTTGCCGATATACGCACCGATCTGGAAGCCGTCAGCGGCCTCGATCTCGGCGCGTTCTTTGCGCAGTGGGTCGAGCGGACCGGCGCGCCGAACCTCGTCGTGCGTGACACGGCAGCACGGCAAACCGGCAACACCTGGACGATCACCGGCACGCTGGCGCAGGTTCAGGATGGCCCGGCCTATGCACTCGATGTCCCGATCCGAATGACGACCGCCAGCGGCGCAGAACACACGACGATACGCACGGATGGGCGAACGCAGACATTCACGATCGAGTCCGGCGCACAACCGCTGCTGCTGGAGGTCGACCCGGCGTTTGACCTGTTTCGACTACTGGATCCCAAAGAGACCGCGCCATCGATCGGCCAGATCTTCGGCGAACCCGAGATCATCGTCGTGTTGCCGACAACCGGCAACCCGGACAAGCTGGCCGGCTACCGACAACTCGCCGAAGCCTGGCAGAGCGATGCGCATGCAATCTCGATCGTGAACGACACCGAAATCGAAACCCTGCCTGCGGACCGTGCCGCCTGGGTGTTCGGCGCGGAGAATCGACTGGCACGAACATTGTTTACGAGCGGCGCCACCCTGGATATGCAACTGACCGATTCGGCTATCGTTGCGCAGGGCCAGTCGATTCCGCGCGACGGCCACTCGGCCGTGCTGGTCCGCCGGCACCCGGCGAATGCGTCCAAGGCGGTCGGCTGGATCGTCGTCGATCCGGTCGCGGCGGTGCCGGGCATCGCCGGCAAGCTGCCACACTACGGCAAGTATTCGTTCCTCGGATTTGCCGGGACCGAGCCGGCCAACATGGCCAAGGGCGAGTGGGTTGCGACCGACTCACCGCTGCGCGTCGACCTGCGCCCGGCCAGTGATCGCGCCGCAGGCCCGGTGCCCGGCGCCGAGTCACCGCGACGCAAGGCGCTGGCCGAGATCCCGCCGGTATTCTCGCGCGAGCGCCTGCTCACGCACATCGAGTACCTCGCATCGGACGAACTCGGCGGGCGCGGTCTCGGCACGCCCGGCCTGGAACTGGCCGCCAATTACATCGCGGCCCGGTTTGCCGAAATCGGGCTGGCGCCCGTGACGGACAACAGTTACCGGCAAACGTTTCGCGTCGAAACCAGCGAAGACGGCAAGCCGCACGATGTCGCCAATATCATCGGCGTCATCCCCGGCAGCAACCCGGCGTTCTCCGGTCAGGCAACGCTGGTCACGGCACATTATGATCACCTCGGCCACGGGTGGCCGGATGTGCGGGCCGCGGATCGCGGCAAGATCTATAACGGCGCCGATGACAACGCCAGCGGCGTCGCAATCCTGATCGAACTGGCCGGATTACTGGCCGACGAACCGGCGCCCGAGCGCAGCATCGTGTTCATCGCCTTCACCGGCGAGGAAGCCGGTCTGCTCGGGTCACGATATTACGCGGAACACCCGCTGCCGGTGCCGCTCAACGGCATCAACGGCGTCGTCAACATGGACACCGTCGGCCGCCTCGGCGATCAGGATATCTCGGTATTCGGCGCAGGCACCGCGACCGAATGGCCGCATATTTTTCGTGGCATCGGCTTTTCGGCCGGCATCGGGTCGCGGAGCATCACCGGCGACTTCGCGTCATCGGATCACCAGAGCTTCATCGACAAGGGCGTGCCCGGCGTGCAGATCTCCAGCGGCGCAAACCTCGACTATCACCGGCCGACCGACACCGCGGACAAGATCGACGGGGCGGGCATGATCAAGGTCGCAGCTTTCGTCAAGGAAACCGTCGCGTACCTGGCCGCCCGGCCGGAACCACTGACAGTCACGATCACCGGCAAGGCCTCTATGCCCGCGGCCGCGCCATCCGGCGCCGCGCGTGAACGGCGCGTGTCCGTCGGCACCGTGCCCGATTTCGCGTTCCAGGGACCCGGGGTGCGTATCGATGCCGTCGTGCCGGGATCGCCGGCCGCCGCGGCCGATATCCGCAAGGGCGATGTGATGCTGAGCCTGGCCGGGCAGTCGATCGCAAACCTGCAGGGCTATACGGATCTGCTGAAGTCGTTGACGCCGGGCGATACGGTGCCGGCAGTGATTCAGCGGGACGGGCAGACCATCGACGCGGAGGTGACCGTCACCGCCCGCTGATGCATCGCGCTACGCGTCGACGAAACGATCCGATCCCGTTTTCCGGCGGTTACCGCGGGCGAACGGGATCGTCCCTCAGGCGCTACGATTACACGGATTCGGCGTCCGTCGCGGCGACATCCCTCTTATATACGACGAGCACGTAGTCTACGCCGGCCATCCGGCCCTTGAACCCGTAACGCAAACCGAGAGCGGCGGACACTTCCGCCGGCGTGTAGGCGGCCTGAAACGACATCAGCGTCAGGAACCGACGCACTTTCTGCCCCTTGGTATATCCCTGCCTGCGCAGTTTGTTGTTCCTGACCTTCTCCGGCAGCCGGCGAACACTGTCGAGGTACTTCAATTCCTTGGCCGAGAAATGTGCGTGGATATTTTCCCGATTCAGGTCGCTCAAAAAGAACGCGCCGTCGTCACCAAGCGTCTGCGTAATCTGGTGAACCGCCGAATCCAGATCGGGAAAATGATGTAATGCGCCCACGCAGGTAATCATATCGATATCGCGGAACCGTCCGTGGAGATCCTCCACCGAGCCGACCTCGTAACTCAGGTTCGCGGCCCTGGGCTCATAGTGCTCCCGCGCGTAGGCAATCGACTCCTCGCTGATATCGACGCCGATGACGGTCGCCGCAGGATTCCGTTGCGCAAGATGAAACGGCAACGTCCCCGTGCCGCAACCGATATCCAGGATTCTGACCGGCTCCCCGGTGAAGTAACCGAAATGCATCGACGGAACCATCTCGGCCACCGCCTCAAATTCGGCAATGATGTTCTTCAGCTTGTCGAGATTCTCGATTTCGGCCTGACGGTAGTCGGCATCGAACTCTTCCATGGGCAATTCTGGGAATCTCGGGATCATCGGGGCACTCATATGATAATAGGTAACGAAGGTATCGGCCCTATTCTACGTTGCTCACGAGCCTGACAGGCAACACACGAATCGAATTCCTTAGCACTGCTGTCCCACAACCTTGCACATCCTGTCAGGCTGGCATGACGGAGCGGCACCTTTCCGAGACTGTGGCCCGCAGGGACGCGGGCCCCAAGCCCACATGGACGTGTTCACGGCGTGTCTCGGAAAGGTGCCGCTCCGTCATGTCGGCCCGTTCCCGATCTTTACGCA
>JAJFJS010000098.1 GCA_021773815.1 Gammaproteobacteria bacterium | reverse complement strand
CGGCATCCTGATCGCAACAGCGATCGGCGGGCGGCTCTTCGACCAGTGGATGCCTGGCGGTCCGTTCGTGCTGATGGGCGTGATCAATACGGCCGTACTCCTCGCAGCCGTGGTCGTTCGAATCCGCACCGGGCGTATCGTCCTGCGCTGAGCGCGACGGTTCTGCCCGGACGTTCCAGTTCTGTCCCCGCGGCGTTGCCGTGCCCGCACGCTATTACCGTGGCGGTCATACCAGGCGGCGACGGTGCATCGTGCGTAAATAAGATTATTGTTAAATTGGTGCTGGATATTGCACCGCAACGTTGATAAGGTGCCGTCAAATCAATCTTCCCGATGACGCAATCGAGTCTTTTTTGATACTTTGATTTCGGGGGATCGATCCATTGAGTAATACGAACCAGTCGCGCCGTATCCTGCGGTGCACGCAAACCTTGCGCACGTTAATAACGATCGGCGGCATTGCCGTGTTCATGGCATTTTCATCGACAGCCAGTGCGGCAGTCATCGTCCACACGGTCGCAGCGCCCATGGCCTCCGTAGGCGCCAGTTGCGAAAATAATTCGCCGTCCGGATGCAACGGCAACGAGTTCATTCCGATCACCGGCATCCCGAAATTCGATGCATCGCTCGGCACACTGGACTCGATTTCATTCGGACTGACCGGCGGTACGCTCCAGATCGACGCGAGCATCGATGAAATCACAACGACCGGCACGCCGAATTCGGCAATATTTTCTTTCGACTTCCTGACCGGACTTTTGATGCCATCACCGACCTATGGCCAGGTTCTTTCGGCGTCCAACGGTGACAATGTAATGGTGGAATGCTACGGAGAAGAATCGTTTCCGTGCAGTGATTATTATTCCGACTATTTTACGCCGTATCACTTCACGACCTTTACCAGCTCACAAGATGGCGACTGGATCGACTTCGCCGATTTTATCGGCGTCGGTGATATCTCGGTTATAGAACTCGGGGTCATTACCCAGAGCGCTGCATTCAGCGACCTGATCAACATGGACACCGTCGAAGCCTGGCTGGATATTGGCTTTTACGACTCCGAAGACCTGGCGACGGTAACCGTCGAGTACGATTTTACTCCGGTACCTGTTCCCGCCGCTGCCTGGTTATTCGGTTCGACACTGGTACTGCTGGGCTGGATGCGCCGCAGGGCCGGCTAATCGCTTTAACTCCAAAGATGTTTTTTCGACCCGGCCTCGTGCCGGGTTTTTTTTGATTCGTGCTCACATAAGGGAAGAACCGACGCGCCTCACAATCGCGTCAGATCGATGCGTTCACGAAACGAAGGCTGCCGCACACTCTTTGCCCCGTCGGCAACGATTCGTTCGGCCAGCGACTGCGTGGCCGACGGCTCACCGTGCACGAGCACGCAAACGGGTGACCCGGGGATCGCGGCGAACCAGCGGGACAGGTCGGCCTGATCCGCGTGCGCCGAAAGGCCGCCGATCGTATGGACGGCGGCGTTGACCTCGACGTCTTCGCCCCAGAGCCGAATGCTGCGCGCTCCGTCCACGAGCTCGCGACCGAGCGTGCCGCGCGCCTGGAAACCGACGATCATGACGTTCGTCTGCGGACGAGAGACGTTGTGCTGCAGGTGATGTTTGATTCGCCCACCGGTGCACATGCCGCTGCCCGCGATCAGGATCAACCCGGACCGTCGTTCGTTGAGTTTCATTGACTCGGCGGACGTCCTGGAGGCATAGAGGTTGGGTAGATCGAATGGATCGCCATCCTTGGCATGAATCTGCCGTGCGTTCGCATCGTATAAACGCGAATAACGCGCATACACTTCCGTCGCCGCGATGCCCATCGGCGTGTCGAGCACGATCGACCAGTCCCCGAGCCGCCACTCGTCGAAATATTCGCGAAACGTATACAGCAGCAACTGCGTGCGACCGATCGTGAATGCCGGAATCAGGATATTGCCTTTGCCGCTGCTCGCATTGGCAAATATCTCGCCCATCTCCGCCCAGGTTGCCTCCCACGGCCGGTGGACACGATCACCATACGTCGATTCCATCACGACGAGATCCGCAGCACCCGGCGGCTGCGGATCCCGGAGGATCGGCGCGCCGGGGTTGCCCAGGTCACCGCTGAACACGACACGCTTGCGCACGGAACCGTCGGTAAGCGTCAGCTCCACTATCGCCGAGCCGAGGATATGCCCGGCATCGTGCAGCGTGAACGTCACGCCCGGGCAAATTTCGGTTGTGACGCCGTATTCGTGCGCGGTAAATGCCTCGATCGAATCGAGCGCTTCCTTGCGTGTATACAACGGCGCGATCGGTTCCCGGCCCTGCTGTGCGCGCCGCTTGTTCTCCCACTGCACGTCCTTCTCGTTCAGGTAACCGGCATCGGCAAGCATGATTTCACAGAGGTCGACGGTTGCTGCATGAGTATGGATACGGCCGTTGAATCCCTGTTTGACGAGCAGCGGGATGCGTCCGGAATGATCGAGATGCGCATGCGTCAGGATCATCGCATCGAGCGACGCCGGATCGAACGGAAACGGGTCACGGTTGTGCCGCTCGTGCTTCTGGCTACCCTGGATCATGCCGCATTCGACAAGCACGCGACGCCCGCCGCAGGTCAAGAGAAAACACGATCCGGTAACTTCGCCGACGGCGCCGAAGAATTCGATACTCATGCTTTCATTTTTCATATTCGGCATCCCTGATTCATATTCAGCGTCCCCGCGGTAATCGTGTTCAGTTGCCGTTGCAGAACAGGTCTTTGGTACCGGCCTGCTCGTGCCAACTCAGAATGCCCTGCCAGATGTCCTCCGCCGTTTCAGCGAACCAGAACAGATCCCGATCCTCCGTTTCGATGACTCCCTCATCGACCAGAAAATCCGGATCGAATACTCGCCGCCAGAACCGCTCTCCCACGAGAATGATCGGCAGCGGCTCGATCGTCCGCGTCTGCACGAGCGTCAGCGTCTCGAACAGTTCGTCGAGCGTGCCGAAGCCGCCCGGGAAAACGACCATGGCGCGCGCACGGAGCAGAAAATGCAGTTTACGAATTGCGAAATAGCGGACGCTGAAACACAGATCCGGCGTAATGTACGGATTCGGATACTGTTCGTGCGGCAGTGATATATTGAGTCCGATACTCTGCGCCCCGACATCGGCCGCGCCGCGGTTGGCCGCCTCCATGATGCCTGGGCCGCCACCGGTCATCAGCAACAGGCGGCAATCCTCCGGACCGCTACCGCAATGCCCCACGAGCCGCGCGAATTCCCGGGCGATCTCGTAATAACCCGACTTCTCGGCAATTCGACGTGCAACCTGCAACCTGCGGCGCAACGCCGTATCGTCAGGGTTCCTCGCCACCGCTGCGGTCAACTCGCTAACCCGCCGCTGCGTTTCCGCCGGCTCCCCGATCCGCGTGCTGCCGAACACGACAATCGTGTTCTCGACGCCGTGGCGGCGCAGGTAGACATCCGGCTTCTGGTAATCGAGCGCCAGCCGCGCGCCGCGAGATTCCGGCATACCCAGGAAATCCATATCCTGATCGGCTCGCCGGTAACTCGGACTGTTAATCAGCGCCTCGATTCTCTGCTCGGCAGTCGGATCCTCCTCTTTAGCTTTCGGCCGCTGCCAGGGCAGAGGTTCGCTGCGGCGGTCTGGCGGCGGCGCGCACGGTACTCGCTCCGCCTCCGGCTTATCGTCATGATCCGGATGCTGCTCGCTCACGTTATCCTCCACCTCGTAATTCGTGACAGGTTACCGGCCGATCTGCGAAGATGCCCACAGACTCCGACGCCGCACGACCTGACATGACATGATGCCCGATCGATGCCGACAACCCGGTGGCCCGACGCTTGCCATTCTATATCGACCGGCGATGCAGGCGCGATGAACGACCCAGGGCATCCGGCCGACGAACTGGCCGCGGCGACCCGTCGCATCGAGCGTCTTGCCGCAGGCGGTGATTTCGGCCATCCGACGACGACCGTAGAAATCGTCGAGACCCATATTTCCTGGGTACTGCTGACCGGTGACTTCGCGTACAAGATCAAGAAGCCCGTCGCACTCAGCTTTCTGGATTTTTCGACGCTCGACGCACGGCAACACTTTTGCCGCGCAGAACTCGATCTGAACCGGCGCTTCGCGCCCGATCTGTACCTCGATGTCGTATCGATCGGCGAACCGGATGGTCGACCGACAATCGGTGCAACGCCGGCAGTGGAATGGGCCGTGCGCATGCGCCAGTTCCCGGCGACGGCGCGACTCGACCGCCAGATCGAACTCGGCCTCATCACGATCGATGACATGCGGATCTTCGGCGCATCGCTGGCTCACCTGCACCAACGGACGCCGGCACCGGAAGCCACGGCTCACTGGGGTACACCGGACCAGGTCGCGATGCCGGTACGTGATAATTTCACGGCATTGCGCGCGCAGTATCCGCACGGCGTATTGCGCAAACGCATCGACGCGCTGGCCGATCGCAGCGAAGGCGAATTGCGGCGACTCGAAGCGACCTTCCGAACACGCCGTGCCGCCGGGCGCATCCGTGAATGCCACGGCGACCTGCACCTGGAAAACCTGGTGTGCCTCGACGGAGTCATCACGCCGTTCGACGGCATCGAGTTCGATCCGGGCCTGCGCTGCATCGATGTCATGAACGAGGTCGCCTTCCTGCTCATGGATACGCTGCTCAGAGGCCGGTCCGATCTCGGCTACGCTTTCCTGAACCGGTATCTGGAAGTGTCCGGCGATTACGCCGGCATTCCGGTGCTGCCGTTCTACACTGTCTACCGCTGCCTGGTCCGGGCAAAAATCGCGGTACTGCGTCGACAAACGGTCACGGAATGCAACACGGCCGTCGAACGCTATGTAGGCCTCGCCGAGCACACCGCCAACCCGGCCCGACCACCGCTACTGGTCATTTGCCGCGGCCTGTCCGGCTCCGGAAAGACCTGGCTCAGCGAGCGCCTGCTGCCGATCCTGCCGGCAATCCGGATCCGTTCCGACATCGTTCGCAAACAACTGCATGACATCGCCGAGCTGGAAACCTCCGGCTCGGCGGTCGGCGCGGGCCTGTACGACGCGGATGCCACGGCCGCAACCTACGCGGCGCTCGCCGCCCACGCCGGCGAATCGCTGGCGGCGGGCTACGAGACGATCGTCGACGCAACCTGCCTGCGCCGACGGGAGCGCGAACAACTGCGCGCGGTGGCCCGCCGCTGCGGGGCCCGGTTCGCGATCCTGGATTGCTCGGCCGATGCCTCGACACTGGCCGAGCGCATTACCCGCCGTCGCGCTGCGCGCGCGGACGCTTCCGAGGCGGATCTGGACGTGCTCGCCTGGCAGCAGGCGCAGGCCGAGCCATTGTCCGACGCAGAACGACGCCATGCGGTACCGGTCGACACAGGCAACATCCTGCCACTGACGGAAATCGTCACGCGATTGCGAGCCGCCGCCGATGCGGGTCCGTAATAGCCGCAATACCGCGCACCGGTTGATAAACGAGCTTACAATGACCATATAGTCAGTGGGTTCGGCCATTCAGTCGAGGTGAAAACGATGTCAGACAAGAACGTGATCATATTACCGATCGATTTTTCCGAATTGTCGCTGGCCGCGCTGCCGTGGGCGCGACGCATGGCCGCGATCTCCAATGCCGAGATTCACTGCATCTATACGGTCGAGCCACCGCATATCTATTCGGCGCTCGACATGGCGCCGGCGATTCCGCTGCCGACGACCGAGGAACTGGCCGAAAACGCGCAGGCGCAGCTCGACACGTTTGTGACCGAGCATCTCGGCGGCATCGAGCCGGCCCCGGTGACGGCGACACTGACCGGCAAGCCTGCGGACCAGATCGTGGCCTATGCCGCCAAGGTCGGTGCCGAACTGATCATCATGACCACACACGGCTACAGCGGTCTGGAGCACGTCGTGCTCGGCAGCACGACCGAATCGGTCCTGCGCCACGCCGAATGCCCGGTGTTGTCGATTCGCAGCCGCTGAACGGGAGATATTACGTGCCGAAGAGGATTGCCGCGCCGCTGCTGGCGCTATTGACCGCTGTATTTTTGCCGACGGGCAATGCGCAGATTTTTGCCGAGTATTCCGGCCAGGAAACCTTCGATCGTTTCTGCGCGAGTTGCCATGGCGCGGACGGCCGCGGCGACGGGCCGGTCGCCGCCGGTATTCCGATCACGGTACCGGACCTGACGACGCTGAAACGGCGCCAGGGCGAACGCTTCCCGGAAGAGACGCTGCGCAAGATCATCGACGGGCGTAATGTCGTGATCTACCACGGCACGCGCTATATGCCGGTCTGGGGCTACGAGTTCTGGGTTGAGGAAGGCGCCGATGACGCGGCCGAGGAGAACGTCGAAGTCATCATCCGCAACCTGATCGACCATATCGAGTCGATTCAGCAATAGCGCACCCCGCTTCTCCGGCACGGCCGGGGGAAGTCGGGTCAATGGGCCAGTACGCCGCCCTTGGGCACGGACTTGAATGTCACCGGGCTGATGAATCCCTTCGGCTTGATGACCAGTACATCGCAGCCGAGCCGGTCGAGCACGTTTTCCGCCGTGCTGCCGATGATCGCATTTTCGATGCGCGAACGCGCCACCGCGCCCATGACGACCAGGTCGGCACCGATCTCTGCCGAGATGCGCGGCAACAGGTCGATGGGATTGCCCGCCTGCAGATGCGTCCGCTCGGACGGAATCTGCAGCGTCGTGACGAGTTTTTCCAGCGCCTCGGCATGCCGTTGCTCGATTCGATCCGGATCATCGGGATCGAGATACGGATTGAACGCATGCGCGACATGGACGGCTCCGCCAAAAGCATCGGCGATCGCAAATGACTCCGACAGCAGCCGGACATCGAGCGCGGCGGGCTTGTCGTGCTCGCTCAGCGGATCGACGGCGGCCAGCACCTTGGGCTGATTAAAGCCGCGGCCGGGGTGCACCAGCCACAGCGGCGACGGGCAGCTGCGAATCAGGTGCCAGTCTGTGTTCGTGAACAAGGCGCGCGAAAGCGCCGAATGATAGTGCGAATCCTTGAAGACGAAACGCGCATCGCTGTGCAGCGCCTGGCGCACGATGCCCTCGTACAGCGGACGATCCCACGCGGCCTTCACCGCGACGCGCAGGCCACGCTCGACCCAGGGCTGCGCCAGTTCGGTCAGAAATGCCTTCTGCTGTTCCAGATAATCGGTTTTCGCGCGCTTGAGTTTATCGGCATTGAGCAAAGCGCCGCCGACCAGTTGTACGTTGTAATCGCAGATGAACAGATCCACGCACATGTCGAGGCGCTCGGCCACGAGCATGCCGCGCTCGACGGCCGGATGGCGCTTCGCACCGGGGTCAACGACTATGAGTATGCATGCTTTTTTGGTCATCGATTCAGCACCCGCAAATCCGATTGATTCGAGTGTACCACCGAAACCTGCCGGGTCGAACGGCGTCGGCGCTCGAGGTCAGCCGGCGATCAAAGCGCCTTTCGTGATCATGCACCAGAGGATATAGATCACCATTACGGTGCCGAAATTGCCCCGTATCGCGCCGCTCCAGATGCCGTGCCGCGGATCGGCGGCGTTGCGGTTGCGACCGTAGCGAATGATGTCGGGCACGATGCTGACGCCGGCCATAAGCCAGAATGCGAAATACGCATCCCACGCCCACGGATTCTCGGCCAGCCCGCCGTAGTAAGCCATCAGCAACAGACCCGCGCCCGGAGTAACAATCGACATCGGGAACGTCACGCTGAGCGCGAGCTTGCGCAAGAAGCCGCGCGCCCAGATGCCGGCCGCCTCCGGCTGCGTCATCCGTATGCGCATGGCCCAGATATTGCTGAACAGGGTATGGCCGACAAACAGGAACCCGCCGAACTCATGAATGACCAGCAGCGTGACCCGATCCAGAACCGGCGGGACCTGCAGGTCGAAAACCAGCGGCATGGCCGACACGCCCATGACGAAGACATAGACTCCGTACCAGAAGAATCGCCACGGATCGGCGTCAGTCTGCGCCATCGCATCGGTCGAATTCATCCACTGCTCTCCATCAATCGAATACTTTGCCGGGATTCAGGATTCCGTGCGGATCCAGCGCTTTCTTGATCGCCCGCATGACCGCAATCTCTTCGTCACTGCGACACCAGTCCAGATACGGTTTTTTCTCCAGCCCGATCCCGTGTTCGGCCGAGATCGACCCGCCGATTGCACCCAGCGGTCCATAGACGATGTGCTCGACGGCGGTGCGCGCATCGCCGGACCCCGGCCCGGCCGACACGGCGAGGTGAATATTGCCATCACCAAGATGCCCGAAAACGAACAACCGGCCGTCCGGCCATGCTTCGGTGAGCGCGGCCCGTATTCGGGCTACGTAGGCCTCGACGGCATCGATCGGCAGGCTCACGTCGAACAGGAACATCGGCCGGAGTTCGAGCAGTCGCACGACGTCGTCGCGTATCGCCCAGATCGCCTCCTCCTCCGCCCCGGACTTTGCGACCACCGCATCTTCCAGCAAACCCGTCGCCTGCGCATCGGCGAGGATCGAGGCGAAACGTTCCGGATCCCGCTGCGGTTCATCGCCAAGCGCTTCGAACAACACGTAGTACGAATGTTCCGCCGGCAGCGGTCGCGGCCGGCCCGCAGAAACAAACGTGTAGTAGTCGTGCCACATGACCTCACAGGCGCTCAGCATCCCGCCGCACGCCGCGCTGACATGGCCGAGCAGACGACCGACGCGATCGAAGTCACCGACGCCCACGAGCGCCGTCGTACGACTCGTCGGGCGCGGCACGAGACGCAGCACGACCCGCGTCACGATACCCAGCGTCCCCTCGGTACCGATAAACAGCTGCTTGAGATCGTAGCCGGCATTGTTCTTGACCATCCGACTGAGGCTGGACAGCACCGTGCCATCAGCCAGCACGGCCTCCAGGCCGAGCACCATGGAACGAATCATGCCGTAGCGAATGACGCGATTGCCGCCCGCATTCGTCGCAACATTGCCGCCGATCGTCGCCGTTCCGCGCGCGCCGATATCCAGCGGAAACATCAGTCCGTGTTCCGCGGCCGCATCCTGAACGGCGGCCAGCGTCGTCCCGGCCCGCACCTGCAGCGTGGCGCCGATCGGATCGACCGTTTCAACACCCGTCAGCCGTTCCAGGGACAACACAACGTCGGCCGGTTCGGCCCATGCACCGTCGACGACCCCGGTCAGACCGCCGTGTACGACGACGCGCTGGCCCAGTTCATTGCATATCGCCAGAACCTGCGCGACCTGCTCCGTGTCGGCCGGGCGCACCAGGGCCCCGGCGGCGATCGTGCGCGGCGGCCCCCAGATACCGGCGCTGCGCTCGTGTACGCGTTTTCCGGTCAATACCGCATCGGCCCCGAGGGCAGCCCTGCAGCGCGACAGTAATTCGGTTCGCCGGTCTGACAAAATTCGACTTTAGCCCTATATTTAAGTGTGCATTTGTTCCGTATTAATGTATTTTCTCCCTGATTCGCAGCCCGTCGCCCAGTCTGGCACCCGATCAGTCACCAGGGATCGGAGACGATCTTGCCACAATCCCGGATCCGGCGGCCGGTCGAAAAGCTTCCCGGCGTGCCCGGAACAACCCGGGACTCGGGGGAGAAAAATCAGTGCACACGCCGGATGACAAACTCTGGTCGAAGGGCACCGGGAGCCGTCACGAATGCCGCACCGGGCCGTCTCGGCGTTTGCTGACAGGCTGCTGACGGATCGGGTCGCCGCGCAGCGTGCCCTGTCCGTGGTCACGGCACCGCTGTAATCGCGTCAGCAGCGGCAGACGAAAATAGAATAGGCGCCATCAACACCACCTGTCACCCGTCGGAGAATAACCCGTGCACGATTTTCGATCATTCATTCAACTGCTCAAGGACCGCGGCGAACTGGACCATGTTTCCCGCCCGGTCGAAAGGACCCGGGAACTGGCCGGGGTCATGTCGAAAATCGAGCGCACCCGGCGGGCCTTCTATTTCTCGAATGTCGAGGGCGCCCGTTTCCCGCTCGTCGGCGGCCTGTACAACCACATCGAGCGCTTCGGCGCGGCGCTGGGACACGCGGGTCCCGAGCCGTTCACCAACGAAGAATTCGACCGCCGGATCGAAGCGGCCAAGGCGAATCCGGTCGCACCGAAGACCGTGCCGACCGGGCCCGTCCAGGAAAACATCATTACCGGCGATGCCGTCAACCTCGGCGACCTGCCGGTGCCGACGTTCTTCGAGCGCGACAGCGGCCCGTTCATCACCGGCGCGGTCGGCATTACGCGGGATCCGGTCAGCGGTGAATTAAATATCGGCGTCTACCGGACACTGATCATCGACCGTAACCATGTCGTCATCAATGCCAGCTCAATGTCGGACCTGCGCCAGAATTACAACGCCTGGGAAGCGACGGGCAAGCCAATGCCGATCGCCATTGCCCTCGGCGTGCCGCCGGCCCTGCTGATCGCCGGCGCTTGCAAACTGGCCCGCAACGTCTGCGAGTACGGCATCGCCGGCGGACTGGCCGGTCAGCCGATCGAACTCGTGCGCTGCCAGGACAGCGACCTGCTGGTGCCGGCCGGCGCCGAAATCGTCATTGAGGGCACCGTCGAGTTATCGGAGCGGGTCAACAACACGCTCGGCGAATTTGCCGACCAGTATGGACCCGAAACCGCGCCGTTGACGCGCGTCGACACGATCACGCACCGCAACGATGCGATGTTTTATTCAATCGTCGCCGGGCGAAATCCCGAGCACAATACGCTCGGTCACGTCGCAGTGTTCGGAATTCAACGCAGTATCGCGGCAGGCATCAGGGCCGCCATTCCGGAAGCAATGGACGTCGACGTGCTGTTCGAGCCGGTCATGGGCACCCTCGCCCATGTCACGATCGCAATCGATAAACAGAGCGATGCGCAGCCAAAGGAAATCATCGAACGCGCATTTGCGGCGCGCGGGGATATATTCCCGATCAGCCGGATCACCAAGCGCATCATCGTTGTTGATAACGATGTCGACGTCCACAACCGGGACGAGGTGCAATGGGCAATCTGGAACCGGGCCGCCGATGCCGCAAAATTCATGGTCATTCCCGGCGTGGAAAGCTGGGAGCTTGAACGGGCGGCCAAAGAGGGACAACGCTCCGTCCGGATCGGCATCGATGCGACAATGGATCTTGCCGACGTCGAGAAACTCATGCGCCCGATCATTCCTGGTGCCGACAAGATTAATATCAGTGACTACATCGACTGACCCGGGCGCCCGGCACCAGCCGGGACCCATCGGAGAGCAAACAAGATGATCGCGCCCTACACCGCCGTAGCGCTGCAAACCACCGTCCGACACGTCACGACGCGCGACGAGGTCGAGGTGAACCTCACGCATATCGGCAACATGATCGACCTGGTCACGCACATCTGCTCACTCGAATTACCCGTGCGGCTGATCACGCTGGGCGAAGGCGCGATCCAGGGTTTCGTCGATGAGATCCTCGACATGGGACAGGCCGAGTACGCCGAAACGATGGCCGCGGAGATACCGGGTCCCGAAACGGATGCGCTGGCGGCCAAGGCAAAGCAGAAAGGCTGTTACATCCTTGCCCAGTTAAAGACAAAGAACGCCAAATACCCGGGTCGATTTTTCAATACCGTATTTCTGATCGATCCGGCCGGTGACGTGATCTGGCAGCACCAGAAAAATATCGTGCTGCATGTCGAACATTCCACGACGCCCCACGATGTCTACGATGACTGGATTGCCGATCACGGCGATACGCTCGAAGCGTTTTTCCCGGTCGCGCGCACGGAGATCGGCAACATCGCCGGCACGGTTGGCGTCGAAGCCGCTTTCCCCGAATGTTATCGCGCGTTCGCGATGAACGGTGCGGAAATTTTCTATCGCGGGTCGCTGCCCGAGCCCTGGGTCTCGCGCGAGATCTTCGAGGTGCAGAACCGGGCGCGGGCGATGGACAACACGGCGTATATGCTGGCGACGAACACCGGCGCACTGATCATGCCCGGCCCTCCGGGATCGCCGCCAACGACGATCGACGGCGCGCTCGGCGGACGTTCGGCGATCATCGACTACAAAGGGCATGTACTGGCGACGAACCAGATCGTCGGCGACTGCTACGTCGCCGCGGAAATCAATATCGAGGCCCTGCGCCACTACCGCGAAAACGCCCGCTTCGGGAACTGGATCCCGTATCTGCGCACCGAAATCTTCGGCAGACTCTACGACGATCCGCTGTGGCCGAAAAACCAGCCGCCGATGCAGCATGCCGATGCCGATCGGGTATTCCGGCGCAATGTCGCCGATCTGTTGAAGCGCGGTACATTCACGAAAAGCAACATCGACTAGGCGCATTAGTCAGTACTTGATCTGACCACCACGGTCAGATTTGATCACGTCCGACATCCGGAGACCTGCTGATAGCGGCCGTTTTACTGTTTTGCTGCGATTTGGCCCGTATCGACCCGAAGAGGACACTCGGTATCGGCTTGGTTCAGCATGAGTTTATGTCAAGCGAAGCGTCCCTAATTCTGTATCTTTGTTATATTCGGAACTAAGCCCTCACCGATGACGCAACACCGCGAAGGGCGAAGACAAACAATTTGATTAAACATTTCGTCCGCACAGAGACGATGTGCCTGTATGGCGGGCGTAAGGAGAGATTGTTATGAGGGGGATTAATATGAATCTACTACGCTTACTCGGATTTTTAACGCTCATTGCTTCAGCATTCCCGTCGCACGCTGCGCTAATAGATATGGGGACTTTCGTCAGGGACGATGTTGGCAATGCCGATTATCTTAAGTTGTCTCAGACTATTGGTTATAGTTACGATCAGGTAGTTGATGGTGATGCACTCGGCTATATGGCAGCCGGGTGGACCTTGACATCCCAGATGCAGCTTGCGCTGCTGGATCATGATCACCACGAGGCCTTCAGCCTGATTACCGAGGAACTTATCGCCGACGTCGTGACGAACAATGACATGTCTGGCGGCCAGTTCGGCATCCCGGTAGGCGAGGTGACCGTCGACCGGTGGCTCGGGTCCGGCGGCTACGTAAACGCGGCGTATATTGGCGCGACGGCTGACAACGGCAGCTACGCGGTCAGTTTTGCGCGCGCTGTAGCCCCAGTGCCCGTGCCTGCCGCTGTTTGGTTATTCGGCTCGGCATTGGGCTTGCTCAGTTGGATGCGACGAAAAACAGCGTAACTGCTTTATACAAGCCAAAAAAAACCCGCTTCACGGCGGGTTTCTTTTTATCTGAATCTTGAGTGTCGTAAATGTCCGCTTCTGGCCGTTTCCTGCCTGTTACAGCATAATATTCCTTATCATTTTACCTACAGCTTACGAACACAAAGCAGTCATGTGAGCGCAATCTGATCTGACATTGTCTGAACGATCAAGTCTGAACTTTCACAATCAGGCGAGCAGCCGCCTGCGCCGGCGGGTATCTACAAATTGTCCGGCCGCTGGCCGATCATCATCTCCAGGTCATCGCATAACGCGCGTAGCTGGCGACAGGCTTCGGTAAATTCCTCGGCTGCCGCGCCGGCATCCCGATCCTGCAGCGCATCGCACAGCGGCTTCGCGTCACGGCAGGCCGCGATGAAAGCCGTGAGCTGCCCGTCCGCGGTCGGAATCGTGCCGTTGCCATCGGCGCCCGCGCGCAGGTCCGCCCAGCGCCGTGCCTGATCGTCTACAGCTGCATCAATCGCTGCATCGCCGTCGGCGGCGCCCCGGCACCGCAGCTGCCGCTCCAGCGTCCGGTCGACGGCGTTCTGCAGGTAATCGATATGAAATTTCCAGTCCCCGCGAATCTGCGAAAGATCGATTGCACCTTCACTCATTGCAATAACCTCTTGTTAATACTATTTTTTACTTCTCGACTGCGCTTCCGAAATACGCGCCCGGACGTCTGCATCGACGTCATACGGCGCCCAGCCCGGCGGCGGCACATAGACGCCATCGGTCACCATCTTGTTGACCTGGTGCTTGACCAGTTCAAGCTGCTGGTCTTCGGTCAGCGGCGGTTTGTCCATGCACAGGTTGGCCGGGTAGATCCCGCCCTTGGCCATCATCGCATCATAGATGACCTTGTACTCTTCGACCCGCATGTCCTTGACCAGGTTCTGCCACTGCGCGCGGACCCGAAAATCCCGCAGGCCGTCGATATTGATGATCGAACTGACGAGCGCCTCACCGGGGCCGAGATACTGCGAGGTAATCTGGCCGCGGTAATCGATCATCTGGCTCTTGCCACAGCTCTGCTTCTTCTGCCCGCCCGGGAACCAGATCGCGCCGATATTCGGCGCGACGACATAACAGGTGTTGAAGATCGCGTGCGCGCGGTTCTGGATCTCGGCCATGTCGTTGCCCATCCACGGCTCCGGGTACTGCGTGCGCCAGATGATTTCGGCCCCGTTCAGCGCGAGGCCGCGGGCGGCCTCGGGATAACTGCCTTCCGCGCAGATCAGCGTGCCGATATTACCGATCTCCGTGCGTGCCACCGGGTAGACGGCCTCGAACAGGCGCACGGGATCGTCGCCATAGCGCTCGAGGTAGCGATCCCAGATGTCACTCGGCGCCACGTTCGGCTCGCGCTGGTAGAACGCCGTCTTGTAGTGCTTGTGAATGACTTCGCCGTTCGGCGCGACGATGAAAGCAATATTGAAGATCTTGTCCGGCATCAGGTCCGGATCCTTGGCGATCATCTGCGCGACGATATGGATGTCGAATTTCTTTGCCAGTTCGCCGAGGAACTCTGTTTCCTTGCCGGGAATCTCCGGTACGACGTCGCGGTAAATGCGCAGATGCTCGTCGCCGCCGCCGAGACACCAGCCGCCGATGCCGCCCTCACTGATGGCGACTAGCCGCACCGGCAGATCCAGGCTGCAGTTCCAGACCGCATATTCGATGCTGCCCGCGAGGTTGTTCAGGTCGGTCCAGTAATCGTCCCGGGTCAATGCCATCCGGGATTCGTTCTGGATGCCGACGGCCGTGTATTGAAGCATGGTCATTCTCCCGGCCCGCCGATCGGGCCCGACCGGCGCACCGTACTACAGCGAGCCATCAGTTTAGCGGACAATGCCGCCGCGCGCGGCAAGCTGCCGACACGCGGACGGCTCATGACGGCGATCCGGCCGCGCCCGGCGCGAGATCCTCGCGCGTCAGCCGATAGCGATTCAAGATAAAAATGCTGCCGGCATGCAGGCACGCCGGCGCGACGATGTAGCTCAGCTGGATGCCGCGCAGCACGGTTTCCGACTGGGCGGGGAACCCGCCGTCCGTCGACTCGACAAACCCGACCAGCGACAGGATCACGAGGAAGATCGCCGAGCCGACGGCGTTGCCGACCTTGTCGACGGCCGAGTAAATCGACGACAACGCACCCTCCCGGCTGATACCGGAGCGGATACGGTCGTAGTTGATGGTATCGGTCAGCACCGAGAACGACATCAGGATGAAACCACCGTTAAACAACCCGATCGATGCCGCGATGACCCAGATGATCCACAGCGAGTCGGGCGTGGCGAAGAAATACGGCTGGATACTGACGGCATACAGCAACAGGCACCACTTGTAGACGCGCATCTTGCCGAAACGCGCGGCCGCCCAGACCAGCAGCGGCATTGACGCGATCGACGCCACCGAGATGATGACGATCCAGATCGGAATGACGTTAAACACATCGACACCCAGGCCGACAACATAGGCCATAAAAAAGAACCCGCCCGCGTAGCCGATACCGGCGCTGATGTACTGCACGATATTGGCCGTGATCAATACCACGAACGGCTTGTTGTTCCACGCGATGCGCAGCTGCTCGCGCAGCGGCACCGATTCCTCCGCCGCCGCCCGTCCCGAGGCCCGGCGCGTGCCGACAAAGACCCAGACGGTCGACAGCGCGACCGTTGCGCCGAGGACGAGGCCCATCCATTCGTAGCCGTCGCGCGGCGTGCCGCCGAGGTTCTGCGTCACGTAAGCGACGATCTTCGGCGCCAGCGCACCGGCCACCACGAGCCCGAGCGCCAGCGCGCCGTTGCGGAACGACAGGATCGTCGTGCGTTCGTCGGGATGCTCGGACATCTCCGACGCCATCGTCAGGTACGGTACCGAGAACATTGAGTAACCGGTATTCAGGATCACGTAGACGACCGTCATGTACGCGAACAGTGCGAATTGCGCACGGAACACCGGGGCGAAGAACAACAGCACGAAACAGGCCGCTGCCAGCAGACCGCCGGCCAGGATGAACGGCCGGCGCCGGCCCCAGCGGGTATCGGTCCGGTCGGACACGATGCCGGCCAGCGGATCGGCGAGGACCACCCAGAATTTGGCGATGATGATCACGAGTCCGGCCAGCGCGGCCTCGAGCCCGAGTACCGTCGTCATGTAAATAGGCAGAATCAGCGCCGGTGTATCGCGCAGTATCTGTCCGCCGATCTGTCCGGCGCCGTAGCCGATATAGGTCGACACGGGCAGGCGCCCGGCCGGTCGGCGCCGGGTGGCGTCCGGGTCCCCGGTTGGCTCTCGCGCCACGGTCCTACGCTGCCTTTTTCCGGGGACCGACCCCGGACGGGACCGCGACCGGTTCATCCGGCCTCATCGCGAACCCGGTATTCAGGTCGTGATCTCGTAAAAAATACGCCGCGCCTTCTGCTTGCCGATCATTTTCGCAATCATGCCCTGCGCCTTGTCCTGCGTGCGGATATCGTCGACGAACCGCGCATGAAACGCCTCGATGTGCCGCAGCCGTTCCGGATCGGTCACCACCTCGGCCGTTTTCGCGACCGACAGGTAGTGCTCGAGATAGTCATGGGCGCAGCGCTGCAGGTCGTCGAAGCGGTCGCGCGCGAACATGCCGTAGATCGAACACGGCTGACGGTACTTCGCCATCCATTCCGGATATCGATCGTCACAGTCGAACGGCGGATACTTCTGCAGAATACGGACCAGCGGCGCCACATGCCGGTCAAGATATTCCGCATCGTCGAACGGGCAATAGACGTTTAGATGCGCGATCAGCTTGCGCTTTGTCACGAGTGCGAAGAACAGGAAGATCGGCGTGTCGTAGACCGGCTGCGGATACAGAATGGTATTGAGCTGATCGAGCGGCGGCAGCTTGACGCGGAAACGCATACCGAACAACTTGCGAAATCGGTCTGCCTGCCAGTTGAAATGGGTCGCATCGAGCAGTTTCAGCATCGACTTCGGCCGCGCGATCTCCGGATCGAGTTCGACGGGCGTCAGCGGAAAATGCCGCGCCACCCGGTCGAACACGGCATCGAACAGTTCATCCATGGACGGTGTGGATTCAGGCATCGGCCTTCTCGAAATCACAGGTCAGGTCCTGAAAAGTGGCGTTCGGTTCGAATACGAGCGGTTTGTACGCGATGTGGCCATAGCCGCTGACAAGGGACGTCGGCTTGATCAGCCCGGCCGTCGATACGACCGCGCCGAAATTCTGCCGTCCCGCGAACATCATCGGATCCCAGCCGTGGTACATGAAGGTCATGCCCGGCTGGATCGTCGCGGTCACGTGCGCCTGCACGATAAATGCCCCGAACGAATTGAAGACGCGGATCGTATCGCCGTCGGCGACGCCGCGCGCGGCGGCGTCCGCTGGATTCACATAGATGTCCGGTTCGCCGCGCTGCAGACTCACGAGCAGCGGGTCATCCCGCCACATCGAGTGAATGCCGTGGCGCGCATGACCCTGCACGAAGCGCAGCGGATAGCCCTTGATGCCGATCGGCGCACGGTGGGTCGGCAGCGCCTCGCCTTCCTGCAGGAACCAGTCGTGATCGACATAGTACTGCTGCCGGCCGGTCAGCGTGTGATACGGCTTCTTGTCGCGGACGCTGCGAATCATCGTGTCGTGATACGCGGAATCCGCCTCATAGACCACCGAGTCCGAGCCGCGGCCGCGCAGTATCCCGGCGGCGGCGAGTTCTGCGTAGTTCTGCGCCGGAATCGCCGGATTGTGCGCGATCTGTTCATCGAGCACCTGGCGAACGTTCCGGAAGCGGCCACCCATCGTGAACAGTTCGTGAAATTGCGTGAAGTCGCGCCGGACCGGCATGACTCCCATGAACACGTCATCGATCGGTGCAATCCCACGCGCCTTCGCCCGCTCGGCAATTGCCTTCGTCAACCGGTAAAAAACGTCGAAATCGTCCACGGCCTCGCCCACCGGTTTGACAGCGGCATCGATGACCTGGACGTAGGGCGTGCGTGGCTCGAGCATCAGGTCATGCCGCTCGTAGTGATGCGCGACCGGCAGGACGTAATCGGCATACATCGACGTGATGCCCATGTCCGTCGCGAAGGCGACGATGTGGTCGAGCCGCTCGAATTCCTGCTTGCGGAACCGCTGGCCGGACGCACGCCAGTTGGCGGTATTGCTGCCCATGTAGAAGCCCATCTTCCACGGGGTCTTGCCGTAGTCCGGGAACCAGCCGTTGTCAATCGACTGCCGATAGTGGCTGTCGAAATGATCGGCCAGCTCCGCGCCGTAGATTTCCTCGTTCAGTTCCTTCAGATTGCCGTGGGTGTAATCCCAGCGCGACATCGTCGCGACGCGCAGCGTCGGCGGCAACCCCTCGAACATAAACGCGAGCTGCTCGTGCTCCTTGGGCATGTTCCAGATCTGCAGGCCGCCGCCCGGCTTGCCGAGATTTCCGGTCAGCGACAGCAGCAGCAGCATCGATCGCTGCAGCAGGTCACCGTGCAACCACTTCGCGACCCGGTAGCCGGAGAAGATCATCGCCGGTTGTGCCGCGGCGAATTGCCGCGCCACCTTGCGTATGACGTCCGGATGCACGCCGGTAATCGACTGCGCGCGTTCCGGCGCGTAACCGGCCGCATGCGCCTTCGTCAATTCGAAAACCGTCGTGACCTCGACGGGGCCGTGCACGGTCTCGACGGTCCACGCGCCTTCCAGCGCCGGCTGTATTGCGCCGAGGCTGAGTGAATCGGGATGGTCCGGGTTCGGCTGCCCCGGCGGCGGCGTCGCGAAGCCGGTGCCCGGCGCCGCGACGGGCATCGCGCGCGCGCTGTCCCAGAAATAAAAGACCGCATCGCCGTCTGCTACGCCGAGGTCGCTGCCGCGTAAAAACTTGCGGTTGTCCGTGCGCACGAGGAACGGCATGTCCGTCTGCTCGCGCAGGTAGTCTGCATCAAAGCTCCGGTCGGTGAGAATCACCTGGGCCATCGCGAGCGCGAGCGCAGTATCGGTGCCCGGTTTCGGATTGACCCAATGGGTAGCATGCATCGCGGTCGGCGTGAACTCGGGCGAGATCGCGATGACTTCGGTGCCGTTGTATTTCGCTTCCCAGAAAAAATGCACGTCAGGGATGCGCGTCACGGCCGGATTCGAATACCAGACAAGGCAGCATTTGGATTTAAAAACCGCGGCCATCGTATCGCCAATCAGCGCGGCACCGACGGTCATGTGCACGCCGGTGGGCAGATCGCCGACGCCCGCAAATGCCTCCGGCAGCGGCGTTCCCGCGATCGTCGCAAAGCGGCCGAGCGAGGCAAAGGCTGCGCGCTTGAGCACCATCTGCGTACCCAGGCCGAACGTGACCGATTCGGCGCCGTGCGCGACGCAGGTATCAATGAACCGGTCGGCGACATCGGCCATCGCCTCGTCCCATGTCACACGCTCCCAACGTCCGGCGCCGCGTTCACCGACCCGCCGCATCGGATACAGGACGCGCTGCTTGCCGTACATGTACTTGGCGTGCCGCAGACCCTTCTGGCAACCGCGCGGTCCGTAATCGGGCGCATCGGCATCGGACTTGCCGTATTCGCCCTGCTGCTCTTCACGCCAGACGATGCCGTCCTTCACATAGACATTGAATGCGCAATTACCCGTGCAGTTTGTACCGTGCGTGCTGTGTATGACCCGGTCCCAGGTCCACTTGCTACGCATCAGGTCTTCCCAGCCCCGGTATGCGGCTTGCGGCTGTTGCGCCTGGCTCGGGACGGCGAACTTCAGCGTCAGTGCGGCGGCCGCGCCGCCGCCGATAAACTGCCGCCTGTTTGTGGATTCCGAAAACATGCCGATTCTCTCCTCCGGCCGATGTGTCTTGCTCGCGTTCCGGACCGCGGTTGTGCGTGGGCCCGGTTCGCTCGCCTCTCGCGCCTCAGCCATGCTGTCCCGGCATGATAAACGTCCGGTCGCTGCTCTGTCCGAGTGCGAACTCTACGAGCGGCATCCGATCACTGCCGAAAAACATCCGCTCGCCGACGAACATCGTCGGCACGCCGAACCCGCCGCGCTCCAGCAGTGTGTCGATATTCGCCTCCACCCGGGCCGCGTGCGCCGCTTCGGTCAGCGCCCGCGCGAATGCCTCGCGATCCAGGCCGGCCAGTCCCGCCAGGTCCGCGAGGACAGCAGAGTCAGTGATATCCCGGCCGAGTCCGAAATAGGCCGAGAACACGGCGTCGCTGTAGTCCCGGCTCCGCTGGTGCTGCCCGGCGATAATCCCGCCGATCGCCGCGAGACCGGCATCGGCCGGCCAGTCCGCCGGACGCGTGATCGGGATGCCGATGTAATCCGCCCAGGCGTCGAGATCCTGCTGCGCATAAGCGGCTTTGCACGGAACGACCGGTTCCCGTGCCGGCCTGTGCTCGGGACTCATCCGGTCCCATAGTCGTTGCACGACGACGGGCCGCCAGTGGATCGTGGTTCCGGTCCGTGTCGCCGTCTCGATAAGCCGCACGGATGCCAGGTAGCTCCACGGGCACGAATAGTCAAAATAGAACTCGACCGCTGCCATATCACCGCAAATCTAGCGCCGCGCACGCAGTTCGGTCTTCAAGACCTTGCCGGACGCGTTGCGCGGCATGACGTCGATAAACTCGATCGCGCGCGGCGTCTTCATGCGCGAGATCCGGCCGTCACAGAACTCAATCAACGCATCGCCGTCCGCGCCTGACTCGCCTTTGCGCACGACGAAAGCCTTCAGGCTCTCGCCCCACTTCTCGTCCGGCACGCCGATGACCGCGACGTCAATGACGTCCGGATGGGCAATCAGCACTTCCTCGATCTCGCGCGGATAGATGTTCACGCCACCGGAAATCACCATGTCTTTCCGGCGATCGACGATATAGAGATAACCCTCGTCGTCGCGGCGCACGAGATCGCCGACCGTGACCCAGCCGTCCCGGTAGGCTTCCGCCGTTTCATCGGGGCGCTGCCAATAACCGTTGAACAGGTACGGGCTCATTGAGAACAACTCCCCGACCTCATCGGGCGCGCACTCATCGCCGTTGTCGTCCCGGACGCTGACCAGCGTGCCCGGTATCGGCTGGCCGACGCAGGCCTTCTTGCGCAACTGATCGGCCGGGCGCAGGTTCGTGACGATGCCCGCCTCGGTCGAACCGTAGGTTTCGTGCAGGAGGCCCGGCCCGAAATAATCGACGAGCGTCTCCTTCATCGCCTGCGGCAGGGCCGCCGCGTTCGAAATCACCGTCTTCAGGTGCGCCGGCCGGTTCGCGTCGAGTACCGCACGCTCGAGCCCGAAGATCACACTGAAATGCGTCGGCACGCCGAAGAAACCGGTCATCTCGCCTTCCTTGAGGGCGACCATGACACGTTCGGGATCGAAACTATCCATGATCTCGGCATAGCCGCCGAAAAATACCGGTGCGAGGGAAAAAATCATCCCGGCGCCATGACACATCGGCGCGATCGCCAGGAACCGGTCGTCAGGCGCATAACAGCCGTATTCTGAGGCCATCGCGAACATGCTCAGGATGCGCGAACGATGCGGCACGAGCACACCCTTGGGGCGACCCGTCGTGCCCGACGTATACGGTATCGTGAACGTTCCCCATTCCTCGACAACGGGAATGGCAATGTGCCGGACCTCGGCCAGCCACGCCTCGAATTGAGTATCGATGACAATCGTGCGCTCGAGGCCGTCGATTTGCAGGTCGCCAAGCATCTCGGCGGTGGCGGCATCGACGAACAGGACGCGGGCACGCGCATCCTCGCAGATTGCCTTGATCTCCGCTGTCGACAGCTTGGGGTTGATCGTCGCGAGCGCAACCCCGGCCTGCGCCGCGCCGATGACGATTTCCATGTACTCGATCGAATTCTGCGCGACGATGGCGCCGTGTGCGCCGTTCGACAGCCCCAGATCCTCCGCCATCGCTGTCGTGACGCGATCGATCCGCTCGATCAGCTGGCCGTAGGTCCGGGTCCGTTCACCGTGCCGATACGCTATCTTGTTTCTATCACGACCCGCGGCGGCCCGCACGCCGCCGGCTATCGACAGGTGCCGGAAGGAAAACGGCAGTTCGCTCACGTCGCGTCCAGCTTGAACACGCGCAATGCGTTATCGCGCATCATTAACTGCTTTGCCTCGTCACCGAAACCGAGTGCGTCGATCTCGGCCACGGCCCGCTCCGGGTCGATGACCGGCCAATCGGTACCGAACATGACTTTTTGCCGCCCGTAGGAACGAGCGTAATGCACGAATGACTCCGGCCAGTATTTCGGCGCATAGGCATCGCCGGCCATGTAGACATTCTCATGTTTCCAGCACATCGAGATCATCTCGTCGGTCCACGGAATGCCGATATGAATACCGATCAGCCGGAGTTCTGGGAAATCGATCGCAACCTGGTCCAGGCAGATGGGCCGGCCGACACTCGGCAGTCGCCGTGCGCGCGAATACACGAGGTTGTGGCCGACCTGCATCATGATCGGAATATCGAGTTCGCAGCATTTGGCGTAGAACGGATAGTATTTCGCATGGTCTGGCGCCAGCCCGCACCAGTGCGGATACAGATGCGCGCCGACGAAGCCGTATTCGGTAACGGCCTGCATCAGGTCGTAGACACCCTGCATGCCGCGAAACGGATCGATGCCCGCGAGGCCGGAAAAACGCGTCGGGTGTTCCCGGCAAACGTCATGGACGCGCGCATAGGGAATTTCGAAACCGCCCCGGACGTTGATGTCTCCGGCGCGCACGGCAATCAGCAGCGAACGCTCGATGCCGGCCCGATCCATGCGGCCGAGATAATCCTCGATCGGTACGCCGCCGCGAATGTTCTCCGGCATGCGAACCTGGGCCTTGAACGCGTCGTCCAGACCGGTCTGTCCGTTGCGAACTTCGTCGGGCGTAAACAGGTTGCAGACGATATCGATAGCGCCGGCCATGATGTTTCCTTTTTTAGCCGCGGACGCTATTGGCCGTCGAGGTCCCAGTCACCCACGGACCGCGTACGCACCGGTATGCCGGCGATGACGGGCGCCTGGGTCTTGAGATCGTAGTTGAGCGCATCGCCTTCGACGACGATGCGCTCATTGACCGTGATCCAGTTGATCAATGATCCGTCGAGACGGAAGAATCCGGCCCAGCCGCGCTCCTCACCGGCGACGAAATGCCCGTGCTTGACCTTGGCCGGCCGGAAAAAATAGGTCCCGGCATCCAGCGTGCCGAAGTTGTACACGAGGTGTCCGTCGAGCGTGTAGGCTTCCTCGAATACCGGATGATGCACCATGCGGTTATCGGACCAGCCGGGTGGCGCCCACGCCAGCATTGTCACGAAACCCTTGTTGTTGTCACCCTCCGGCGACGGATCGTGGTACAGCAATTTGAGTTTCAGAAAACGCTGCGTGTCGCCTTCATACACATTCGGCATCCACTCCATGCGCGCCGTATCAACGACCGTCAACTCGCCCTGCTGGTTCGATGCCGTATTGCCGCCGCGTGGCACGAACTTTGCGCGATTCTTGCTCGACAACGAGAAACCCCAGTCGCCGTATTCGCGGAACATCAGGATCTCGGTGCCTTCCTGAACGGATACCGCCGGAATGGCCAGTCCGGCCGGCGCGCGATAATAGGCGCCCTTACCGAGCAGTCGTTCGCCGACCTTGATCGTGCCCTGAACGACGTACCATTCGATATCGGCATGGTGATAACCGGCGGGCCGATGCCAGGCGCTGTCGAACAGCACGCGCATCGACGCGGAACCGTCCTCCTCGTCGTAGGAAAGATTCCTCTGCCGTACCTTGCCGTCACCGCGCGGCAACTCTGCGTCGTGCCAGCACAGGTCCGCTTCCTGTATCAATTCAACATGAGGCCGCAATGTAAAACTCCCTTCTGTTTTGACCGCTAAACCGCGTGTTTAAACGGCTGCAAGCCGCTAATCGAGCAATATCCATGCTTTACCGTGGTTTTGCAAGACTGCCGGCGGACGGCGCCGAAAGACGGGCATTTTGCGTTGCGATGTTCGCCGCGCATCGTTACCGTTAGCACTCGAACAACGCATCGTTGACCGCTGGGAACACGAACGGGGAATGCCATGACCGGCTTCGACATCTGGAAATTTCTGCACATCATGATGTTCGTGTTCTGGATTGGTACCGATCTGGGCGTCTACCTGTCGGCACGGAAATCGACCGATCCGAAGTTGTCATTCGAGACACGCGTACTGCTGCTGCACATGGCGCTGCGCATCGAATTGCTGCCGCGAACCATGTGGAAGGCGGCGCTGCCGCTCGGCGTCATGCTGATCGACGGTATGGGCATCATTGATTTTAGCGCTGCCGGTCTGGCGCTGGTCTGGTTATTCAGCTTCGCCTGGTGGGCGGTCAGCATGTTTGGCGCCTGGCATTACGACAAGCCGATCGGCCATCGCTTCGCCGCCGTCACGAACTGGTTGACGGGTATCGTCGGTATCGGGCTCATCGCCGTGGCGGTCGTGTCGCTGACAGGCAACGGTCCGATCCCGGCCGACGCGAGCTGGTTGAGCTGGAAGATCGGACTCTATGGACTGATCAACCTGATGGTCATCGTCATGATTCGCATCTTCGATCCGCTCGGCGCCGCATTTGGGCGTCTTGCGGTGGAGGGATCGACGCCGGAGATCGAGGCGATTATTTCCGGCGTAATGAGCCGATCGACGTGGATCATCTGGATGACCTATAGCACGATCGCCCTCGTCGCCTTTATCGCAACGACCAAGTTTATCTGACGTCTGCTACCGTCGCAGCCTCCAACACTGCGGAGGAAACGACGGCGGCCGCGACCGGCGCCGGGTCCTGCTCGCCGGGCTTGACGATTCCCATCAGCGACGCCCACAGCAGCAACAGCCAGATGGCGTGACCGAACGGGCGCGCCCGCGCCAGGCTCGTCAACATCTGTGCATCGACAGCCGCAGACGGACCTTCGGATTGCAGCCGCGCCATGCCGTCGAAAAAGCCGCGGAAACGCCAGCGCATGATCAGGCCGAGCAGGATCACGAGCGCGAGGATCACGAGTTTGCCGCCGATCCACGGCGAACCGGCAAGCCGATCCGTCGATACGGACCAGAGCACCGACAGCGGGATCCCGATGACCAGCGCACAACGCAACCAGATTTCCGCGCGCGCGACGAGCGCGCCGAAGTCGCTGCCGCGGTTCAACCAGCCCAGCAGGACGAGCGTCAGCCACACCGGTCCGACGAGGACAATGCCGATCATCTGCCACCAGGGATGCGGCAAGCCGTAGGTATCGCTGAGCACACCGGCCACTGTCAGAAACAGGCTGAGGCAAACACGCGGCACGATATCGATCATCGTCATCATCTGTCCGGCAACGATGCGCTGTTCGGCGCCGAGCGTCGTGTCGACGGCCCGCCGACTCCAGATGAAGATCGCGATGTCGGGGCCGAGCCAATAGACCAGCAGCAATTGATGCAGGAACAGCACGAGTGAATGCGCCGCGTGCTCGTTCGTCGCACCGTCCGCGCCGAGCGTATCGGCAAATGACTGCCCGAACAGCAACACCGTTGCCAAAACCATGATCCAGAAAAAAATACGCGGCATCGGTTCCCCCCATTCCTCCGACTCGCGGAGCCGGCAGTCCCAGAACTATCGCTGAATCGCGTGGTCGTAATGGTAACGTAAACCCGCGAGGCCATGGCGTAATGTCAAAAAGGCACCGGCCATTCCCTCGCGGCAGCATATACAGGAGCCAACAATGACCGCTGCCGCTGCGAATCCGATCGTCACGATCACCGACAAGACTCGCCAGGCCATCGGCACGCTGACGCCGCTGCTCGACCTGGGCCTGCGCCTGTGGGTCGCGCGCGTATTCTGGAATTCGGGCCTGACGAAGATTCAGAGCTGGGACACCACATTGATGCTGTTCGAATACGAGTATGCCGTGCCGTTGCTGCCGTTCGAGTTGGCCGCCATCCTGGCCACCGGCGTCGAACTGGCCGCCCCGGTGCTGCTGGTCCTCGGACTCGGCACGCGCCTCGGCGCGCTGGCGCTGTTCGTGCTTAATGTCGTCGCCGTTATCGCCTATCCCGACATCAGTATCGCGGGCATCAAGGACCACACGCTGTGGGGCGTCCTGCTGGCGGTGATCTTCTTTCACGGTCCGGGCACGCTGTCTGTCGACCGCTGGCTCGTCGGCAAATTCATGCGTCCGGATCAACAGTCGATCTGACACGCACCACTCGCAGGGTGCCAATAAAGCCGCTGACCGCGCTGACCGTCGGTGGGCGGCCGGGGAGATTTTCGGGCTAGAATGCCTCCTTCGCATCGTCGCCGGAATCACCACGCGCCCTTGGACAGCAGACGGAACAACGCTCGTATCCGGCTCGATGCATGGATCGACGCATGGGTTACCGTCATCCAGTCGGCGCCGGCGCTGATCATCGCGACGGCCATGCTGCTCGTCGGCGGCGCTGTCGCCTACACCGTGACAAACATCGGCGTCTATACGGACACGGTCGCCATGCTCGCCGAGGATCTGCCGTTCCGGCGCAGCTACGAGCAATACCGGCGCACTTTCCCGTCGCTCGTCGACACGCTGATCGTCGTCGTCGACGCACCGACGCCCGAATATGCAGATGCCGCCGCCGGGGCACTGGCGGCGGATCTCGCCGCCGCCCCCGAAAGCTTCGTCGATGTCTTCTTTGCGGGCGCCGATCCCTTCCTGACCCGCGCGGCGCTGCTATACCTGGATGCTGCATCGCTGGATGCGCTCACCGCGACGCTGCAGGCCGCCGCGCCGTTATTCGGCAACCTCGAGCGAGGGCCGGACCTGGCCGCGTTCGCGAGCGTCATCGGCGCGGTGCTGACCGGCGACGCAACCGGTATTGATCGACAGCGCCTGACCACGGAGCTGGATCGCACGCTCAGCGCCGAACTCGACGGACGGCCGGATTCGCTGTCCTGGCAACGCCTGCTGATGCCCGGTTCCGGCGATGCGCCGGGCGACGACAGCGCCCGCCGTTTCGTGTTCGCCAAGCCGGTACTCGATTTCTCGGCGCCGCTCGCGGCCGAGGCCGCGATCGCCCGAATTCGTCGCGCGACGCCGGCCCTGACCGAACGTTATGCCGCACGGATCCGCATCACCGGCGACGCGGCGCTGTCGCACGAAGAATTGACGACGGCGCTCGACGGCGCGCGCTGGACCGGCGCCCTGGCGCTGGTCATGGTCGCCGGCGTGCTGCTGATCGGGTTGGGTTCGGCCTGGCTCGCACTGGCTGCCGTCATCAACCTGCTCGCGGGCCTGTGCCTGACCGCCGCATTCGCCGCGCTGGCGGTTGGCCAGCTCAACCTGATTTCACTGGCGTTCGCGGTGCTGTATATCGGCCTCGGCGTCGACTACGCCATTCATCTGACACTGCGCTATCGCGAACGACTGCGTGCCGGCGAACCGCGCGCCGTGGCGGTGCGCCACGCCACCGTCCGGATGGCCGGACCACTGCTGCTGTGCACGCTGACGACGGCCACCGCCTTTTATGCATTCGTGCCGACGAGCTTTGCCGGCGTTGCGGAACTGGGCCTGATTTCCGGCACCGGTATGTTCATCAACCTGGCGCTGAGCCTGACGCTGCTGCCCGCCGCATTGACCCTATTGCCGACGCCGCGGATCGGGACCGGGCCGGCCCGACGCCGGCCCGACGATCATCAAGCGCAGCGACAGGCAACCCGTCGCCGCAACATCCTTCGCACCATCACGCCGGCGCTTGCCATCGTGGCCGTTGCCGGCCTGCCGGGTGTCGCGTTTGATTTCGATGCATTGAACCTGCGTCCTGCCGACGCAGAATCCGTCGCGACGCTGCGCGACCTGATGGCCGACGATGCGACGCCGCCGTTTCACATCAGCGTACTGGCGCCGGACGCCGACGCGGCCCGCGCCCTGCAGCTTGAACTGCGTGCCCTGCCGACGGTCAGCGATGCGCAGACCATCGAAGATATTTTGCCCGTCGATAGCGAGCGCAAGCGCGACGCCCTGCACCGCGCGGCGGCGGCGCTCGGCACAGCGGCGCCGAAGGCGTCGACACGCGACGAAGCCAATCCGGACGCCGCACGGTCTGCCTTACGCGCACTTGGCACTCGGCTCGTCGATGCCGGCGCCCCGTTTGCCGAATTGCATGCGCACCTCGACCAGTTTATGCGGGCCGTCGATGCGGCACCGGCCGCAGAACGCACCGCGCGAATTTCGAGGCTCGAATCGCGCTGGCTCGATCAGCTGGCGCCGGCGCTGCTACGTCTGTCCGGTGCGCTGTCGCCGCCGCCCGTGTCCATCGACACGTTACCGGCGGGCCTGCGCAATCGCTGGATCGGCACGGACGGCTCGTGGCGGATCGCCGTGTACCCGCGTGATGATCTCGACGACCGGGAAGCACTGCGCCGGTTCGTCCGGACCGTGCAGACGGTCGCGCCGGAGGCAACCGATGAACCGGTACTGAACGTCGAGGCCGGGGATGCCATCGTCGGCGCGTTTCGTGGCGCCTTCGCGCTGTCGGTCCTGATCATCGCCTTGCTGCTGGCGGCCATCGTGCGCCGCGTGCAGTCCGTGGCGCTGATTTTGCTGCCGCTGCTGCTGGCCGGCCTGCTGACGATGGGCATCATGGGATTCGCGGGCATTCCGTTCAATTTTGCCAATGTCATCGCGCTGCCGTTGCTGTTCGGCATCGGCGTCGATAACGGCGTGCACATGGTGCAACGCGCCCGCGAGGGAGACGGCCGCACCAACCCGATGCGCACCAGCACATCGCGCGGCGTGTTGTTCGCGATGCTGACGACGATCTGCGGGTTCGGCGGCCTGCTGGTATCGCCACACCCCGGTACCGCATCGATCGGCCTCGTGCTGACGCTCGGCATTGTCATCACGGCATTCTGCACGCTGATCGTACTGCCCGCCTGGCTGCCCACAGCAGTCGATCCACCAGGCGACTCCACCGACAAAGCCTCGTAAGCCGGGTGCCCGCGTCTTTCTTGCCCGCCGCGCAGGCAGGCAAACCCGGAATTCTCAACCACCGTCGACCGGCCGAGCAGATTTCCGGGCTAGAATGCGTGCCTATGCCACTGGACATCACCAGCCTGATCGAAGCCAACGCCGGGCGGAACTACGCGCTGCATACCGCGCATATCAATCCGCGCTTCGCCCGCGTGTTGCAGACCATCGGTTTCGACCGCTGCTATACGCGGGCATCCGGCGGCTCGCTGTGGGACCACCAGGGTCGCCGCTATCTCGATCTGATCTCCGGGTACGGCGTGTTCGGTCTCGGCCGCAATCATCCGGCCATCAAACAGGCGCTGCTCGACTTTCTGGCGCTCGACTACCCGAGCCTCGTGCAGATGGAGGCCCCGCTGCTGTCCGGACTGCTTGCCGAGGCGCTCAAGGCGCGCGTTCCGCGCGATCTCGACACCGTGTATTTTACGAACTCCGGTACCGAGGGCGTGGAAACCGCGATCAAGTTTGCGCGCTGTGCAACCGGCCGCTCGCGCCTGCTGTTTTGCGAACATGCGTTTCATGGCCTGACCAACGGGTCGCTGTCCCTGAACGGCGACCTTACCTTCAGAAACGGTTTCGAGCCGCTGCTCGACGGCACCGCGGCCGTGCCGTTCGGCGACCTCGACGCGCTGGCCGCAGCGCTCGCGGCCGGCGATATCGCGGCATTTTTCGTCGAACCGATCCAGGGCAAGGGCGTGCATGTCCCGCCCGACGGCTACCTGCGCGCCGCCGCGGCGTTATGCGCGCAACACGGCACGCTGTTCGTCGCCGACGAGGTGCAGACGGGCATCGGCCGAACGGGTCACTTCCTCGCGATCGAACACGAACCGGGTGTGACACCGGACATCCTCGTGCTGTCCAAGGCACTGTCCGGCGGGTACGTGCCGATCGGTGCCGTGCTGACACGCCGGGCGATCTACGACCGGGTCTTTTCATCGCTGGAGCGATCGGTCGTGCATTCGTCAACTTTTGGCCAGAACAGCCTGGCGATGGTCGCCGGGCTGGCGACACTGACGGCGCTCGACGACGACAACGCAATCGAGCAGGCCCGCGCGAACGGCGCCTACCTGCTCGACGCATTGCAGGCGCTCGTGCCGCAATTCGAATTCCTGCATGCCGTGCGCGGCCGCGGCATGATGATCGGTATCGAACTGGGCGCGCCGCAACGACGGGCGCTGCGCACCGCCTGGTCGATGGTGCACCGGATGGATGCCAGCCTGTTTCCGCAGGCCGTCGTCATGCCGCTGCTGGAAGATCACGGCATGATCACGCAGGTCGCAGGTCATCACATGGACGTCATCAAACTGCTGCCGCCGCTGACGCTGTCGCGCGACGACGCCGACGCCTTCCTCGCGGCGTTCACTGCCGTCATGCGCGGGCTGGAAACCTTCCCGGGGCCGGTCTGGGATGTGCTGACGCGCATCGGCCGCCATGTGCTGACCGACCGCACGCAAGCGGGCGCCGCGTGAACCGGCCGCCCGGTATCACGTTCCTATCGTTTGGCGACAGCGCCCGCGGCTGCCCGGAGAACTGCGATGTCCGCTGACCGCGACCTGTCTTTTCAGAACGATATCCTGCCGCGGGTATCGCGGACCTTTGCGCTGACGATTCCGCAACTGCCGCCGCCGCTCGCAACGGTGGTCGCCAATGCCTACCTGCTGTGCCGGATCGCCGATACCATCGAGGACGACCCCGAACTCGATGCCGCCGCAAAGACCGCCGCGATGGCCGACTTTCTCGCCGTCATCGGCGCCGACGGAGCGGGCAACCACGATGCCGGACCGTTCGCCGCAGACCTCGCCGCGCGACTGTCCAAACGCACGCGGCGCGCCGACCGTGAACTTGTCGAACAGACAGCGATTGTCGTGCGCATACTGTCGCGGTTTTCACCGACACAACGCCGCGCCGTCCTGCGCTGTGTCGAAACGATGTGCGGGGGCATGCCGGAATTTCAGGCCCACAAGACACTCGACGGCCTGCCCGCGCTGGTCGATCTCGAACGTTACTGCTACTTCGTCGCCGGCATCGTCGGCGAGATGCTGACCGACCTGTTCTGCGAGCATTGCCCCGAACTCGCCCGCCACCGCAACGAGATGATGGCGCTGAGTGTCTGCTTCGGGCAGGGCCTGCAGATGACCAATATCCTCAAGGATATCTGGGAAGATCGCGATGCCAACACCTGCTGGTTACCGCGCAGCATATTCCGCGATCTCGAAGGCGGCCTGTCCCGCGCGATGCGTGATCGCGATTCATCGGCGATGACCGGTGGCATCGAACAACTCGTCGGTATCGCGCATGCCCATCTGCGCGCCGCCCTGCGCTATACGCTGTTGATTCCGCGGCGCGAAGTCGGCATCCGACGTTTTTGCCTGTGGGCAATCGGCATGGCCGTAATCACGCTGCGGCAGATCGATCGCAGTCCGGGCTACGACAACGGCAGCGACGTCAAAATCTCGCGCCGCGCGGTACGGGCCACCGTCATGACCTGCAACGTCGCCCAGTACAGCAACCGGATGGTCCGGCTGCTGTTCGCCTGGGCAAGCCGCGGACTGCCGCTCCTCGCCGACGAACAGGCCACCTGCCCACCGCAGGGCGCGCGCCTGACATCCGACCGGCTCGCCTGACCGGGACTCCGCTGCGTAACGTGTCCGCTGCCGACAATCACGATGCCCGCCCCCTGGTCGTTTTCGCCGTGGCGACCGCCGCCGAACGGCGCGTCGTCGAACGCAGCGACATTACCGCGCACGGTGCATTACTCGTGCAGACCGGCATCGGCGCCGACCGGATTCGCGCGACAATGCCGGATATCCTGCACCGCCGGCCGGCCGGACTCGTCTCGATCGGCGTCGCCGGCGGGCTGAGCGCGGGGCTGAAGCCCGGTGCCGTGCTGCTACCACGCAAGATCCTTGCCGAAACCGGCGAACGTTTCCCGGTCACGATGCCATGGCGCGATCGCGTGTGTGCGGACCTGGCCGGCACACCCATCGAATCCGGCGAACTGATTTCGGTCGCGCACGCGGCGTGTACACCCGCGGACAAACGAATCCTTGCGGAACAATCGGGCGCCGTTGCCGTGGATATGGAGTCCGCAGAACTCGCCCGGCTCGCGCGGCGCCATGCGATCCCGTTCCTCGTGATCCGCGCCGTCGCCGATCCGTGGAACACGCGCATCCCGGCGGCGGCCGGTCAGGCGCTGACGGTCGACGGCGCAATACGCTGGACGGCGCTGCTGACCGCATTGCTGCGGCAGCCGGCCGATGTCGGCGCCCTGCTCAGGCTGGGCATCGCGTTCCGGTCGGCGGCCCGAGCACTCGATGCGTGTGGCCGACAGGCCGGCAAATCGCTGTGCCGGCCGGACCCAACGTGTCTGCTATGATCGTTCGCCCATGAGTATCCCCTTGATTCAGCAATTGCGCGTTGGTGGCTACCTGCTGAAGCAGAAGCTTCGCGGACGCGCCCGCTACCCGCTGGTGCTGATGCTCGAACCGCTGTTCCAGTGCAATCTCGCCTGTGCCGGTTGCGGCAAGATCGATTATCCCGAGAATGTGCTGCGCCGGAGGCTCAGCGTCGATCAGGCGCTGGCCGCAGTCGACGAATGCGATGCGCCGATCGTCTCGATTCCCGGCGGCGAACCGCTGATTCATCACGAGATGCCGCAGATTGTCCGCGGTATCGTCGCGCGCAAGAAATTTGTCTACCTGTGCACGAATGCACTGCTCGCTGTAAAGAAGATCGATGACTACGAGCCCTCCCCGTACCTGACGTTTTCGGTGCACCTCGACGGACTGCGGGAGCGGCACGATGAATCCGTCTGTCAGGACGGCGTCTTCGACAAGGCCGTGCGAGCAATAAAAATATTGATCGCGCGTGGTTTTCGCGTCAACGTCAACTGCACATTGTTCACGGACCACGACGCGCGGGAAGCGGCCGCATTTTTCGACTTCGCCACCGGTCTCGGTGTCGAGGGCATTACGGTATCACCCGGTTACGATTATCAGCATGCGCCGCGCCAGGATATTTTTCTCGGCCGACGCCAGACGAAACGACTGTTCCGTGATATTTTTTCGCTCGGGCGCGAACGGCGCGCACGCTGGCCGTTGAACCATTCGAGTCTGTACCTGGATTTCCTCGCCGGCAACCGGACCTACGCATGCACGCCATGGAGCAATCCGACCTATAACGTGTTCGGCTGGCAACGGCCCTGCTACCTGCTCGTCGACGAGGGTTACGCCGACAGTTTCGCCGACCTGATGGCCACGACCGACTGGCAACGCTACGGCACCGGGCGCAACGTGAAGTGCAACAACTGCATGGCGCATTGTGGCTATGAGGGCACGGCCGTCGCGGACACACTGGCCCATCCGCTGGCGGCGTTGCGCGCCCATTGGTCGGGGCCGCGCACGCAGGGTCCGATGGCGCCGGAACTCCCCGTTGCGGAATCCGTCGTTACGGCCGGAAGGCAACTCGACGAACGATTGCACGTTCCCGAAGACGCCTGAACAAGACCCGCTAACGCATCGCCCGACGCGCCCGGCCGAGGGCGGCCAGCGGGAAGTAGTGCCGGTACAGGTTGTAATTGATCATGAACCCGCGCTGCAATTCGCCGCCTTGTTGCAGGCGTGCCGCCCATGCTGCGGCATCTGTGATCGCGGCTCGGGCGCCGATGCCATAGCCGGGGAAGCCCGTGCCCGTGTATTGCGGCTCCGGCCAGGTGCCGCCGTCCTGACCGGCGACCAGGAATTCGGTCCCGCGCCGGATCGCCGGTGCATACCGATCGGCATCGACCGCAATGAGCCCCATCAGCGCCCAGCCGGTCTGCGACGGCGTGCTGACGCCGCGGCCGATTTGCGCCGGGTCCATATAGGACGCACAACTCTCGCCCCAGCCGCCGTCGTCGTTCTGTTGCCCGGCCAGCCAGTCGGCGGCCCGGATGATGGTCGGCGCATCGCGTGGTTCGCCGACCGCCCGCAGCGCCGTCAGCACGGCGACCGTGCCATACAGGTGGTTGACGCCCCAACGTCCGAACCAGCTGCCCGCCGGCTCCTGTTCGCCACGGATGAAGGCGATGCCACGCTGCACGGCCGGGTCCGAGCCATCGCGCCCGAGCGCCGCGAACGCTTCGAGGACATGTGCCGTAACGTCGGCGCTCGGCGGATCGACAGCTTCGCCGAAATCGCAGAACGGCATGTCGGCCAGCAGCTGACTGTCGTTGTCGCGATCGAATGCCGCCCAACCGCCGTTACGCGACTGCATCGCCGTAAGCCAGCGCACGGCCCGGTCGATCGCGCCGTCGATCCGCCCCGGATCCGGCATGTCGTGCCGCAGTCGGGCCAGCAGCAAAACGACGACGGCCGTATCGTCGACATCCGGATAATGCGCGTTGGCATGCTCGAACGCCCAGCCGCCCGGTTCGACCCCGGGTGACCGAACCTGCCAGTCGCCCGCCGTGCGCACTTCGTGCGCCAGCAACCACTCGACGGCCCGCTGCAGCGCCGGGCGTGCGGCCGGCGTGCGACCGCAATCGAGTTGCGCGATCAGCATCAGCGCCGTATCCCAGACGGGCGATTGGCTCGCCTGAATAATTCTTCCGCCATGCCGCCGCACCGACCAGTGCGTATCGAGCGCGGCGAGACCGCGTGCGATGACCGGATCGTCACGTGTCCGACCTTCGGCATGCAGGGCCATCAGCGAATAGATCCATGGCGGCTGGATGCCGCCCCAGGTGCCGTCGGCGTCCTGCCGAGCGACGATCCAATCGATGCAACACTGCACGGTGCGCGCGCGACCGGGCAGCCGGCGGCCGCCGACGAGCCGCTTGACGCATCGATCCGCGGCCCGAAACCAGCCGCGGCGCGAGTACCAGCCACCGCGCCGACCGGTCGCATAGTCGAACCGTTCGCGACCCTCGGGAAACAACTCGTCGAGGCGGCAACCGTCCGGCAAAGGCCGCGCATGGGCGCGCGCCGACAATAGCGTCAGCGGCACGAGCGTTGCGCGCGCCCACGAGGCGAAGCGATAGATATTGAACGGCGCCCACAGCGGCAGATGAATGATTTCCGGCAGCAGGCTCGGCGTTCTGGACCAGGGCCACTCGCCGATCAGCGCCAGCCAGATGCGCGTGAACACGCGGGTCGCCGACAGCCCCCCGTGCGCAACGATCCAGGCCCGAGCCTGCTGCAGCGGCTCGGCATCGGCGGACCAGCCGCGCGCGCGCAGCGCCGCATAGCACTCGACGGTCGCATTGATGTCCCCGGCCGGCGCCGCGTGATACGTCTCCCACGCGCCGTCCGGCCGTTGTCGCCGCAGGATCCCGGTCACCAGTTCTTCCGCCCACGGATACTCGTGACCGAGCACGTGGAAGGCCAGCAGCCATTCGGCCTCCATACAGGCGTTCGACTCAAGCACGCCGACCCAGTACCCGTCGGCATGCTGATCGGCATCGGCCCAGGCGAGCGCTGCGGCGAGCGCCGCGTCAACCCGGTCGCTGTATGGTTTGCAGTTAGTTATTGAGACCGCCATTGGACCGATCGTAACGCGATCAGGGGCCGGACGGAAAAGGCCCCCGGTCGGCGACGACCGGGGGCCCTGAATGCAGGCGAATAGCGTGGTCCGTCAGAACCGCATGATCAGCTTGGCGCCGAACGTGCGCGGATCGGGCAATACGCCGAAGAAGTGCGTGACGCCGAGTCCGGACGTGAACCCAAGCTCCGTAACCTGCTTGGCGAAGTCCGGGCCGCTGCCGCCGGTCTGGATCGTGTCATCGTCGAACAGGTTGTCGACATAGACCAGAAACTCCCAGTTGTCCTGCGTCAGGCCGACTCGCGTATCGACGAGCACGTAGTCGTCGAACTTGACGGCGTTATCGACATCCAGGTACCGGTCGCCCTGATAGGTCCCGGACAGCTCGACGAAGTAGTCGACACCCGTCTCGAGCAGCGGCGCCGTGTACTGCGCGGTGCTGACGAACGCGTGCTTGGGCGTCCGCTCGAGGCGCTTGCCTTTCTGGTTGATACGACAGAACGACGTCAGATCGCTGGCCGCCGGATTGAACGGATCGAAACCGGTCGGCAGCGACGCCACGACGTTATCGTCGGTGTCCTTGTAGATCAGGTTGCACTGTCCGTTCAGCGCCGCCCGAACAAGCGAACGCGTGTCATCGTCGTAGTCCGTGAACTCAGCGTGCAGGTACGTATAGTTGGCGCTGAGGACGAGTCCCTCGGCAAACGACGGCTGCCAGACCGCCTCGAGCTCGGTGCCCCAGACCTGAGCACCGGCCGCATTGACGATTCGCGGCTGCAGCGCCGGCACGCCGCTCTGATCCTGCACGATCTGCGTGCCGACCTGCTTGTCGGTGTAATCGTTGAGGAACACCGACCCGTTGAAACGCAGGAAGCCGGCCAGTTCCCAGTCGGACTTCATACCGATTTCCCATGCCGTGACTTGCTCGGAGTCGAAGCGCTCATCTTCGATGTTCGTCGCGGTGCCGCCCGAAGACAGCGTGTTGATGCCGCCGGGTTTCTGGCCGATACCCCACGACAGGTAGACCTGCATGTCGTCCGTGGCCTGCCAGCGCGACGTGATCTTCGGCGTGTTGTAGCTCGATTTTTCCGAACCCTGCAGCAAGAACCAGTCGTTGCCGTTCGCATCGGCCGGCGGCGCCGGCAGGTTCGGGTTCATGACGCGCTCGCTCGTGCAGACGAGATCCTGCGCGGCGTTCGTGACCGGGCCTTCCTTGGTGCCGGGAATGAAGGCAGTTGTACCGAACGGGAAGAACAGGCTCGTGCAGGAACTGAAGTTCGGCCGCAGGATATTGAAATCCTCCCAGACGAACCGGTTCTCGAATTCGACGGTCCACGTGTCCGACAGGTCGAATTCAAGCTTGAAATACGCGGACTTGTGCTCGGTGTCGGCGCGCCAGGGCGCGGCCGTGCGCGACGTCTGCACGCAGGTGCCCGTCGCCGGGTCCGGCACCGGCACACCGCTGGCATCATAGAGACACGGGAACTGTGTGAGCGCGTGTTCCTGCCATCCCGAGATCGTGTTGTTCGTGCCGTCGCAGATGCCGCTGACCGGCGAACCCGGCCAGACGACGCCAGTCGCCGGGTTCTTGCCGTTCTCGATGCATGAAATAATGAAATTCAGGTCTTCCTGCTTACGCTCTTCTTTCCAGTACAACCCGCCGAGCGTAACCTGCAGCGGGCTTTCCCAACTCGACGCGAAACGCAGTTCCTGGCTGTACTGCGACGTCGAGAGGTCGGAGCGCGCCTGCTGGTGCGATTTCAGCGTGTCGGGCCGGCCGACGGCCTGGTAATCCTGATCGAGTTCATCGAACGCGTCATAGTCCGTGAAGCCGGTGATCGACGAGAACGTGCCGAAATCGAAGTCCATCGACGCGTTCATCGTCGAGCGCAACAACTGCGTCTCGGTGCCGCGGTAATCCTGGCCCGTGACCGGATCTTCGCTGAGCGTCGGCCGCCGACCGCCGCCGCTGCCGTAGCCGGCGTTCTGACAGATACCCGGCCGCGTCTCACCGGCCGCCGCCAGCTGCGCCTTGATGTCGTCGGGACAATACTGGCCGAAATCGGCGAGTCGGGTCGTCGTCGCACTGCTGCCCTGAATCAGCAACGGGTCGACCGGGTACGGATAGAACACGAGGCCGGTACCGTCCGTGCCGCCGCCGAGCCGGATGCCCGGTCGCTGGTCATATTTGCTGTCGCTGTATTCGGTACGCCACTTGAGTTCGACATTGTCCGCCGGTGTAAACAACGCGGTTAGCGCCGTGCCCCAGCCCTCCTCGCCACCGAGGTTGCTGCCGGATACGGTGTTCGTGTAGAAACCGTCTTCGGTCCAATAGGCCCCGCTGACGCGGATGCCAAGCACATCCTCGAGTCCCGCGACCGGCCCACCGACCGCACCGCCGACCTCGAACAGACCGGCATCACCGGCCGACAGTCGCATCTCACCCTCAAACTCATCGCCCGGATCCTTGGTTGTATAAGAGATCGCACCGGCGAATGCGGCGCGCCCGAACAGCGCGCTCTGCGGGCCCTTGACGATTTCGATATTGGCCACATCGACGAGCAGCCGCTGATTGGCGAGCAGGCCTGAACCAGCGGACACGAAGTTCTCGGTCGTCGTATCGACATTATCGACGAGGAACGCGACGTTCGAACGACCGCGCGTATTGGACAGGCCACGGATCGCGATGCGCGTATCCGAGGGACCGAAAGACGTATCGAACTGCACGCTGGTCGACAGCTTGGTGACGTCGGAGAGATCGGATATGCCCTGCCGCGCAATCTGTTCGGATGAAATCACATCGACGGCGATCGGCACGTCCTGCACGTTTTCTTCCTTGCGGCGGGTACTGACGACGATCTCCTCGATCTGCGCCCAACCCGCGATCGGTACTGACAGCAACATGCCAGACACGATCAATGCTGCGCTGCTGGTGCCGATCAGGCATCTCGACTTGAACATGAATCTCCCCTTGATGAACTTTGGCCTTTTTTCTGCAGGAATCGCACACTCGGCGATTCGGACGCGAATCGACAGTATTCTTGCGCATGCAGATCGGGGGGGCATGTAATCCTGCCAACCAGGCAGGAATACCTGATTAAACTATCCAGCGCCATCGGACTCTCCAGTGCCGATGACTACCCCGCCGCATTACTTAAGTACAGCCTGATTTCTCCGCAGACCGATAATAGGCTACTCGCCGGATCAGGGGAAGTAGCTCCGGCGCCGGCCCCGACTCCCTGACAACGCGACAATACCTTGTGGCACGCCCGCAAATGATTGGTTATAGTCCCGGTCGGACAATCCATAACTAGCGTCACCAAAACGTCCAGGGGGATATCTATGATTTCGCGCTTTCTCGGGCCGACCGCGGGCATGGCACTTGCCGCCCTGGCGGTTTCCATTCCGGTTACCTCGGTCGCCCGTGCCGACGGGCCCGGCTACACCTATGTCGGCGTCAGCTACGAATGGACGGACGTCAAGTATGGCGTCAATCCCAAATCCGACGCTCGTTACAACAACGGCAAGATCGAAGGCGAGAACATCGATCTCTCTATCGGAATCCTGCCTTGGCTGCACTTGCGCGGGCAAGCCTTCGGATATACCGACGGCAGCTGTAAGGACTGCAATACGGGTCCGTCCGGCAGCACCTTTGATGCGGACTTCGAAGGCTACAAAATCGGCGTCGGCGTCAACCTCGGCCTCGACCTGATCGGCCTCAGCGAAAACGTCGATCTTGTCGTGCGCGGTAGTTTTATTGACACGGAACTGTCAAACCTGAATATCGCATCGGCTACGATCAGCGACGATGGCTGGTCCGGCGAAATCATGTTTCGTGGCAGCATCTCCGACCGAGCCGACGTCCAGATTGGCTACGAGTATCAGGATGTCGGCAAAGTCAGTAACCGCGATGTAACGGTCGGGCTCAACTACAAAGTATTCGACGGACTCTCGATACTGGCCCGCGGACTGATGTTCGACAGCGAGACCGGTCTCGAACTCGGTGTCCGCTGGCAGTTCGGCGACCTGCTGTTCGGGCGCGACAGCATCATCGAATAAGGTTCCGCGCCGCCCTTTTGGAGAGAGAGTACGAGAACAAGAACCATCGACCCGCTGCCGCGGTCGATGGGGAGAAAAAACCAATGAAGAAAGCAGCCTTATTTGCCCTGCTGGCCATAATGTCCGGCCCGCTGGCCGCCGCCGACGGCGGCCTGTTTGCGAAGGACGCTTGGTACGACGGGATTTATTTCGGCGCCGGGTCCGCCTTTCTGCGCATTGATACCGACATCTCGGGCAACGGGCTGGCGCCGCAGAACGAGACCATCGCCGGCAACGACGACTTCAAGAAGACGTCGATCGCCAGCAATTTCTTTCTCGGCTACCGGATCATCCGCTATGCCGGCATCGAACTCGGGTATTTCAAGGCCTATGATGTCGAACGGTCGTATTGCTTCACCGACACCAGCGGCGACTGCACAACAACGCGCGGCGGCGGGACCAGCGTCGTCAGTTCCAGCGCATGGACCGTCGAATTGCCGACCAGTGGCTGGACCGCGGCGCTGACGGGATTCTTTCCGATCAACGATACGTTCGAGATCATGGCCAAAATCGGCGGTGTTGCTGCCGACGTCGACGGCAACGGTTTCGAGAAGGTCGTCGGCGGATTTATCCCGCCAAAGGGCGGCACGGTGGTCGCGATCAACACGCCGATCGCGACGTCGGTCAAAGGATCCGGATGGGACGCGATGGGCGCGCTCGGCGTCAACTTCAATGCCGAAAACGGCTTTTCAGTTCGCGCCCAGCTCGATTACTTCAACATCAAGGAAATCGACGAACCCTGGATGTTGTCGCTTAACGCGATTTATAACTTCTGACCCCGTCGAACCGATTGATGAAAAGCCCCGTTCCGCGGGGCTTTTTTTATTCCGGCGGCGAAATTTCCCGGAATGCAGGACCGCGCGCCTCGTTCGGATCGACGCCATATTTTCCAAAACTGCGAAACAGGTCGCGCTGCAGCCTGCCGGCGCCCGTTAGGCTGGTCGAGGATACGATGCAGCGAGACACCCGATGCCGACCCCGACTGCCGCGCCTGTGGAACTGGGACTACTGCGCAGACTGACTAACCTGATCGTCTGCAGCCACTGCCTGCGCGCGGGGCGCACGACCCCGGTTCCCCAGATCGTCTCACGACATCACCGGCCCCGGCCGCTGTGCCCGTCCTGCCACGCCGATCGATATGGCGCCCGCTGCAATTGACGTGACTGTGAAGAACATCCAAGGCCGTGAAGGACTCGCGGCGAGTGTTCTCTTTAAAAATGCCCGGGACTGCGTCGAACTGAGAGCCTCGTCCAACAGCGACTCACCATTCTTAAGAACCCCGCGATGCGGGATTCTTAAGAATGGTGGGCCGTGAAGGACCCCCGGCGAGTGTCTTCTTTAAAAATGTCCGGGACTACGTCGAACCAGAGCCTCGTGCAACAGCAACCCGCCATTTTCAAAAATCCCGCGATGCGGGATCCTTGAAAATGGTGGGCCGTGAAGGAACCCCGGCGATTGTTTTCTTTAAAAAATGACCGGGGCTGCGTCGAACGAGAGCCTCGTGCAACAGCAACCCGCCATTTTCAAAAATCCCGCGATGCGGGATCCTTGAAAATGGTGGGCCGTGAAGGACTCGAACCTTCGACCAATTGGTTAAAAGGCCGGGTCTGAATTCATTTCCCTTTCTTTTCATTCGCATTTCAAAGTAAGATTCCCTTAAGAAACAACCATTCTCGGGACTGTCGTTCTTTCGGGTTTCTTTTGGTTCCTTTATGAAACTGCGGTTGTTTCCCTGACAAAAACCCTGCCAATCGGGAGCAATGAAATGGCGAAGCAACTCAGCAAAAATCTCACTCCGTCAGTAGTCGCTAATCTACCCCTCGCTAAGTCCTGCCGGGATACTTATTACGTGTGGGACAAGCGGGAGCGAATGTTCGGAGTTCGGGTCGGATCGAAGCGACGCACCTTCGTTGTGAAGGCAGGCAGCAAGAGCAATTGCTACTCAGTCGGGCACTACCCTGTCCTGACCCCGGAGGAGGCCCGAAAAAAGGCCCGCGATACGCGAGATGAGGCAATTGGTACTGGAGTCGTCAAAATCGAGCCGACGCTGGAAGCAGCCATAGACGACTACGTCAATTCCCGGATAGCTGACGGCAAAATGAGTCCAGCGACCGAGAAGAACTACATCGTGTCATTAAAGCACCATCTGAAAGACTGGATGACCCGACGAGTTGATCAGATTTCTCGGGATGAAATTTTGCATCGCCACAAGGAACTGACCACAAAGCGATGGATGATTTGCTCCGACGGCAAGAAACGAGAACAAGGCGGTAAGGTACTGGCAGATGGAATCATGAAGCTACTCAGTACCGTTATCCGGTTCAGTACGGACAAGCCTAACCCAGTCTCCGTCCTTTCAGATCGAAAACGCTGGCACAACGCCAAAAAGCGTGGCAAGGCAATCAGCCAAATCGACTTACCAGCCGTTTACGAAGGCATCATGAAAATGAGCAGCGTCCGGTTAGAGCGATACAGCAAACTGATGCCCATGGGAGAACTCGGTCAGGACTTCCTGTTGCTCTGCCTCTATACCGGCCTCAGAAGTATCGAGGCACGATCGCTGGAATGGGGAAACGTTGACTGGGAGAATCGGACAATCCGAATTCCTGCAGAAGTAGCCAAAAATCGACAGGAACTGATTCTGCCCTTCACGCACCAGCTAGAGGCGATACTACTCAACCGCAAATTCCACCGAGACAATTCAGGCATGGGGCTACAGAATCCTCGCTATGCTTATGTATTCCCTTCAGCGGTATGCAGCGGCAAAAAAGCCTATATGGACAGCGCCGGTTATCACTACGAGAAAGCCAGCAAACTGTCGGGCGTTCAATTCACGACACATACCCTGCGGCATACATTCGTCACACAGGCTGAACGCGCTGACATCACCTATGCGAAGCAAAAATACCTGGTCAATCACCGGCCGCAGGACATCACACAGCATTATCAGCATCTGGAAGTTGATGATGTTCGAGAGGCGGCGCAGTTGGTTGCTGATCAAATTGACCGCGCAGCGGGTTCAGTAAAGGAATGAAAATGAATGAGAGGAATATTCCCATGATAAGAAGGTTTTCAATGCGATGATACTCAAGTAAGCTTAAGCACAAGTTCAGTCTGATGGGGTTACCGGTGTCCCCACTCGCCAAACATTGAATTCCGGGATCTTGAGTATCAACGACTAGGCGACTGTTCGATCTTCAACGTTAAAAGTTGGGGTATCGGCAGTCGCCTTTTTCGTGCCTGTCGGTTTCCCTTGAGGAACCGAACAATGTCTATCGTTCAATTCATGCAGATCGCGCCTGAAGCAGCGCTCAAGCCCAAAGAGGTTGAATCCCTCTATCACATCTCGGTCAACACGCTGACCCAACTCCGTCATAAAGGCGGTGGCCCCAAGTATCGAAAGCTCGGTTATCGATCGGTGCGGTACTTGGCCATTGATGTTGCCGATTGGATCAGAAACCACCCCGCCTATGGCAATACTGGTGAGGACAAATCCATCACACCAGAGGAATCTGCAAAACGTGCGGAGCAATGCCGAAACGCCGTCAAAAAGCGTGTTGCCAAGAAGCGAGGCAAGTAGCCATGACAAAATCCACGCAGGAGATCGCAGCTGGTTACATCAAGCATGGTTGGGTACTGGTCCCGATTGACGCCAAAAGCAAAGGACCTCGCAGCAAAGGCTGGAACAAGCGTAATAAGGCCATCACCGACTCGAAGAAGCTAACTGGCGTTGCCAGCATCGGCCTTGCCCATCTGTGGTCACGTACATGCGCGCTCGATATCGACAACATGGAACTGGCAGAGGCTTACTTCGACAAACTCCAAATAGACCTGCCTGCCATTCTGAGTGATTCAGTCCGCATCAGCAGCGGTCGTAAAGATCGCACCAAGGTCATCTTCAATGTGCCACACGAGATTGATCCACTCAGCCTCATAACAATCAATGATCAGGCCAATGGCTTCGAGTTTCGATGCTGTACTCGAAACGGCCTAACGGTTCAGGATGTTTTGCCGCCATCTGTCCACCCGAACGGCAGCCCCTACGAATGGGAAGGCGACTGGACGAAGATCGAGGACCTCCCAGCAGAGCTGCTTGCACATTGGATATACCGCCTGAATGACGTCCGATCATTGAATTATGACGACCGGTACAACGACATGTTGGAACCAGTTATTCGGAGCGCGGTCGAGGCTATTGACCCCAACTGCGACTATGACGCATGGCTCCGAATCGGCATGGCGTTGGATTTTGTCGGCATGGGCAACCTCTGGGATGAATGGAGCAGCAGCGGAACGAAGTATCAGCTCGGTGACTGCGAGGCTCGCTGCTTGGGGTTTCGGCATCGTGGTAGGAATCTGGTCGGCCTCGGCACCGTCTTCCATGAGGCTAAAGAAGCTGGCTGGAAACGTTCGCATGACTGGCAAAAGAGCATCGACTGGATCGCAGATAATGTTGACCAGGATAACCTGCGTGAGGTCATTGACCGGATAGCCATACTAAAAAACCTGTTCGACGCTGACGACGCGGATATGGCGATGGTGGCGGCAAAGTATTCCGGGCGCGGCAAGCTACTCTCGAAACAGGAGTTTCTGAGCAGCGTCCACAAAGCACTGAACGATGCCTACGGCGGTCAAGATTTTAATTCCCATCGAGAAATCGCGGTGGACTATTCCGGTCGGTTTAATGATTCTGAGATCATATCCACCGGGATCCGCCTTTACCGCTGGCAGGACTACTGGCGATCGAAGCGCAACCGGTTACTGGAACAGGAAGTACAAACCCTATACGAGCATCAGCCGCTGTGCCGTACACATCCGCAGGTAAAGCAGGTTTCAGATGCAATCCACGCTCACCTATTCGCGGATAATTTCTTTGCTAACGCTCCTGCTGGAATTGCCACACCTGATGGCTTCTACTTCCTCGATGATGGAAAGGTAAACACCGAACCCAACAAGCCCCAGCATCGGCAATTGGCCTTTGCCCCTGTTGCACCGGCTGACGGTGAGCCGCGACTATTCAATCAACACCTACAAGGCC
>JAJFJS010000097.1 GCA_021773815.1 Gammaproteobacteria bacterium | reverse complement strand
TGGTTTCCGTTCAGCGTCATGATGCAGATCATGACGCCGCTGACCCGCCGCTTCGGCCCGGATCTGGACCGTGACACCGTCGCGAATGTCAGCGCCGCCGGCTTTCGGATCACCGGTGTCGATCACGTATTTCTCGACACGGTGAAAATCATTCATGCCGTGAAACCGTGATTGGCGCGCGGGCGCCGCGTCGGTTATCGCCGCCCCATCAATGGTCAGTTGGCCGACGGCCGATACCGGCGTCGAAACATCAGCGCCGAACCCTGCGGCCGCTCATGCTCGACGCCGACACCGTTAGCCCCGCTCACGGGAACCGGTAAACAATCTCCGCCGATGCACTGTTGACGTCGTAGCTCGTGTCGTCGACTTCCTGGTGCGCGCCCATGAACCGGTAGACGATACGATCCGACTGACCGATATCGTATTCCACGCCGGCCGCAATACTGTAGTCGCTGCCCGAGTCGCTCTCGACGGTGACGCCGCTGGTCTCGACAAAGGTTTCTTCGGAGTCCCACCAGAACCAGCCCAGGTAACCGAGCAGGTACCAGCGATCGGTGATCGGCCAGCGACCCATCACACCGAGCTCCCAACCGTCGGCATCCAGATTCGCGCTGACCGGCCCGGCCTCCCACGAGGTGCCGCCCGACGAGGTGCCGGAGAAATCGGACTCGCCCAGGTCGCGGTAGCCGCCCTCGATAGCCACGTAATCATTTATCTGATAACCGGTGAACAGGCCGGAAACCACATCGCTGTCATCGCTGCTGATGCCGGTCACCGAACCGTCCTGATTCGAGTCCGGGTAATCGATATCACCGAGGCCGACCCGAACGCCGCCATAGACATTCTTCGCCGGCGTATTACTCGGAATGAACCAGCCCATCGAGTCTTCATCGTGATTGTCGCTGCGAACCTCGGCAACCGGGACCATGACCAGCGCCAGAATCAGCGGCAGCATGGCCAGGCATCCAGAGCTCAAGCGTTCGAAATATTGACCTTTCATCTTCAACTCCTCAATTCATCTTTATTCTTCCGTTCGAATCCGGGCACGAGGCATTGCCGCCGCGCCGTCTCCGGTGATCGATTATACGCAATGGAGCGCCGGGACTCACCTCACGGGTTGCTCGCGGGTCAGATTCTGGCTGTTGATTCCGACCCGACCGCCAGGGTTCCGGCGTGCAAATTCATCACTCGGCAATAAACTCGTTGCGTTCGATCAGGAAGCCATCGGGATCGCTCAACGTGCCGACGCGCACGCCGGTCGTGCCCTACCCGTCGTAAGATGAATAGCTGGTAGCCGTCGGCGGATCCAGCACGCTGACGCCGGGCACCGGCGCGGTCAGTGCACAGCGCGTCGCCAGATCCTGCGTCGTGAACAGCAGAACGGCGCTACCGGTGCTGAACGGAATCGGCTCGGGTTCACGCACCGGCTTGGTAAACTGCAGCAAGCCGATGATGCCAATGCAATCGTCATTCGCGCGCACGAACACCAACCGGCGCGAAATATCCGCCTCGGCACCGGACTTCGTGTCCCGCGGCGTGAGGACCCGGTTGTCATCGATCACCCGGAATCCCAGTGCATCACGATAGAACCGCAGTGAATTCTCGATATTGCTGACGATCAGCAGCATGCGACGCAGGTCGATCGCAACCCGCTCGGCATCGGGCGCGGGTGCGCCGACCGCTGCGGGGACGGCGACCCACAACCCGAGCCACGCCAGGGCGGCAACAACGATGTGCATCGCAATACTCTCTCTATTGATGCACTGCTGACAGTGTCCCGGAATTTTGTCCCAGAAAACCGGCACCGGGCGCCGATGCCCCGGGCCGGTATCGGCCACCCCCAAGGACTGCCGGCGCCGGCAGAGCAACGGGCTCGCCAATGCCAAAGTCGATACCGGCGACAATATCAGCGTCCATGATCGACACGCCGCCGGATTCCCGAGACGACCCCGGCGCCCGTATCAGCCGCCGATAGACGAAACCGATGTGGGGCACCAATCACCACCGCGCCGATACCCGACCGATAACCAGGCCACGGGGCGCCGGCATAGTTGTTAAGATAGCCATGGCTGGTGACACGACGGTTTTCCAGACTCAGTATGGAGGTGCAATCATGACCAACCGACCGGAAAATATGCATGAAGTCATCGAGGAACTGCGTCAGGTCCGCGACGAATTACGCGTCCGGATGCATCTGGCGGCCGCCGAAGTTCGCGACGAGTGGGAAGCGCTCGATAAGAAATGGCACCACTTCCGCGCCCGCGCCGAACAGGTCGGCGAGGCCGCAGGTGAAGCGGCCGAAGACGTCGGTGAGGCACTGGAACTGGTCGGTGAAGAACTGCGCCGCGGTTACCGAAGCATCCGCAAGAAACTCTGACGCGTCGCCCCGGGGACGGCCGTCCGCGCCGTGAGCATGACGGGCCTGTGCGGCGAAATCGCCCGGCGGCGATAGCATCCATACGAAACACATCCGCGCACAGCCGCATTGGTGTTAGCGGCACACCGCCGGGAGACCGTGGCAATCAAATTCAGCAACGCCCCCCGGACCTGCACCATCCGAATTAGCGCATTGCGCTGGCGTCCTGCGCCAGATCGACCGGCGAGCAACGACACCGGACGGGGGGCCTGCGGGCGCAGGAGTTTTGGACGCTCGGAGCCGGCGACATCGGCAACCCGGCTCGGCGCTGACACCTCCCACACTGTCGCAGTGTGCCGGCTATCCCGCGCCGGATCAGTCGGCGACAAACGACGCGTCAATTACCGGTGCATCCGCGGGCACCTGTGACGATCGTCGCCGGAGAATTCCGCACACGAATCCATGCGACAGGCATCTCCGGCGTTATCGATCTTCGTCGTCATCGTCCCAGCTTTTCAGCCGTGATTTGTCGACCTGCCGCCATTGCCGCTCACTCTGGCGCATATAACCGACAACCTTGGCGATGACGTAGATGACAAAGCCGCCCAAAACCAGACCGGCGATCCAAAGTTCGTCAGGCATGTCCGGCCCCGAGCGGCGCCGTGCGCATTACTTTGTGCGCGGCGGCAACGGCTGGTTCTCCCGCGCATAGACGCTGAAGCTCGAATCGTTCTTCGAACCCCAGGTATCGGCCGACGGTGCGACGAAGTATTCGGGCAGGCGCTCTTCGATCCGCGCCCTGAAACGCGGCGACAATTCATCGGCCGATTTGAGCTTCGTCATGAACGTACTGAACACGAGGTTGCCGTCGGTCTGGCCCTGACGCATCCACGGCAGCCACGGTCCGACGCGCGTCCACGTGCCAGAATAATCGGCGCGCGTGACGTCGGGGTCTTCCAGCTCGGCGAGATCTGCGGTGCGCTGGAAGATCTCGGCGATACGGACTACCGGGCCCGATGACTCGCGCGGCCAGACGTCCGGCTTGAGCTCGTTCGGAAACGCCGTGTGCACGGCAAAATTCGAGAACAGCTTGTCGCCGAAGTTCTGCCAGTCCAGCGGCAACGGCACCTCGATCAGGTTACCGTCGAAATCCATTTCGATCGCGGTGCCGAACTTCTTGCTGACGATCATGTGCGCGTTGACCGTCATGTTATGAATCGACTTAACGTCGCACTTCTCTTTCGTGAACGGATTGACCCACGTATCGATGTACTCACCCGTCTTGAGGTCCGTGTAGAACGCGAGTTCGCGATTGAAGATGCGATACGAGCCGTCCGGCTGCGGCTCCGTGCGCAAGACACCGAAACCCTCGACGCCCATCAGCGGCTTCAACGGCCGGTCGCGACGGGTGTCGGCGAACAACGTGCCGCCAAACCAGCTCGGCGTCTCAACGGTCGGATCGAGGTCGCCCATCAGCTTGATAAACGCCCGCAAACTCTGGTTCGGATCGCTGAAATCAATGGGCTCGCGCCGCGCCGCAGATGCGGCATTCAGTTGCGCGCAACCACCGAGCATCATCCCCCCGGCCGCGACACCCCCGGTCGACAAAATTGACCGCATCGCATCACGCCGTGTGCGTGGGCGGGTCATCCAATTCGTATTCAACTTGCTCTCTCCAAATTTTTCACGTGCCAGCGACAACTATATAACGAATTATTTGCAATAGGGGTCGGACGCCGAACGCAATAATTGACCGCTCCGCATCAGGCGACACATCCATCGGGGTCCGACCGACGATTTCGAACGGCCTCTGCACGACGAACAATCCAGGTCGGGCACGCGGGAGTTGGCACCCACTGCGAAAACATCAACCCGCGGAAAATGGAGGCGGAAAAATGGTGTCCGGGAAATGGTCTCGGAAATTGGTGTCTGACACCATTTTTCCGCCACCATTTTCCAACGCCGCTTTCTGCGCTGGGGGGCCTAGTTTCGGGACGGGATTGTGCGACGGCCAAATTCATTCCGGGGCCGTTCACTGGTTTCGAAACTTCGGGCCTGACCCCAAACTGGGCGCTTATTGGCGCCCGGAGCAAAGATATCGGGAAATTGGTGTCTGACACCATTTCCCAACGCCATTTTCTGCGCTGGGGGGCCGAGGTTCGGGACGGGATTGTGCGACGGCCAAATTCATTCCGCGGCCGTTCACTGGTTTCGAGAATTCCGGGTCTGACCCCAAACTGCCCGCTTATTGGCGCCCGGAGCAAAGATATTGTTACGCAGACCCCATATAGACTGCTGGCAATTCCTTTATGATTGGGGTCTGCCGCCTGTTTGGGCAAAAAATCCGGGAAACGCGGGGCCAGACGCATTGGTTTTCAGGATTCGGCTGCGGAAGCCGGCTCCATGCCCCGGTACCGTCCGCGCGATTCTCAATCAACAGTCGCTCCCTTTCGGTTGCCCGGCAATCGGCTCGCTGCGACACGAACTCGTGATCACTGAATCCAGGAATCCGCACGCATTTCGATGACCGCCGATATTGCCCTGACCCTCGCTATTCTGATCGGATCGCTGGTCCTGTTCGTCACGGAAGTGATTCGGATGGATCTGGTCGCGCTCCTCGTGCTGGGCATTCTGGCCGTCACCGGCCTTGCAACGCCGACCGAGGCTTTGTCGGGATTCGGCAATCCGGCGGTCGTCACGGTCTGGGCCATGTTCATCCTGAGCGAAGGCCTGACCCGGACCGGAATCGCCAGCCTGCTGGGCCGCCAGGTCATGCGCATTGCCGGTCGGCGCGAAGCGGCCCTGATCGTCGTCATCATGCTGACCTCCGGCGGGCTGTCGTTTTTCATGAACAACATCGGCGTCGCCGCATTGATGCTGCCCGTTGTCATCGAGATATCGCGCCGCACGGAAGTGTCGCCGTCTCGCCTGCTGATGCCAATGGCGTTCGGCACGCTCCTCGGCGGCCTGACGACCCTGTTCGGCACGCCGGCAAATTTGCTGGTCAGCGTGGCGCTCGATCAGGCCGGCCACGTACCGTTCGGCTTGTTCGACTACATGCCGGTGGGTCTCGGCGCCGTCGCCGCGGGCGTTGTCTTTATCGTCGTTTTCAGCCGCTGGCTGCTGCCCGCAGCCGGTCCGGCAACGCTGTCGCCACAGCGCAGCCAGCGGGCTTTGCGGCAGCGCTATGGCCTGCAGGACCGGATATTCAGCCTGCGCCTGCCGCCAACCTCCGCGCTGGCGGGCATGGCGCTGGGCGATATTCATATCGAGGCAGCCGCGGGCCTGACGATCATTGCGCTCGAGCGCAACGGAAAGATCGAGACGCTGCCGTCGCGGCGGCACCGGCTGCAGGGTGGCGACAAATTACTCGTGCAGGGTCGTCTGGATCATTTCGAAGACACACGGCGATGGAGTGAGTTGGCCGTCGCCACCGAGATTGTGCCGCCGCAGGATCTGCCGGGCGCAACGATGCCGTTGCTCGAAGCCACGATCGCACCGGATTCGAACCTGATTTCGACACTGGTCGGCGAAACCAATCTACGCGGCCGCTTTGGGGCCGACGTTCTGGCGATCGCGCGAGCCGGCAACGTTCGGCGCAAGAACCTCGGGCGTATTGCGCTGCGCGAAGGTGACCGCCTGCTGCTGCAGGGCACGGCCGCCGCCATCGCCGCTCTCAAGGACAGCAATGATTTTCAGGATGTCGGTGAACCCGGCGCCGAGGCGCTGCAGGATAGTTGGGACCCGGTGCCGGACCTGTTCATGACGCGCGTACCGGCGGCGCCGGCTTTTGACGGCATGTCGCTGGTCGGCAGCCGCACCGCCGATATTTTTGGCCTGTGTGTCGTCGCCCGTCTCGATGGCAATGGCGATGACGATGGTGAACGCGGCATGCCGGACGACCCGCAGGTATTGCATGGGGGAGAACGGTTATTGATTCGTGGGCACAATCTCGAGCTCAATATATTGCGAGGCCTCTGTGAGCTGGTGGTCGACGAGTCGATATCTCCGAACCTGAATGTGTTCGATGCCGACCGGATCGCAACGGTCGAAGCCACGCTGGCGCCGCGCTCCGAACTGGTCGGTCAATCTGTTGCCGACATCAATTTCCGCGAGCGATTCGGGTTGGAATTCGCTGGCATCTGGCGGGCCGGCTCGGTGCTGCTCGATGATCTCGATCACCAGACCATCGAATTCGGTGACGCGTTCGTGTTACTTGGTCCGCGACAAAAACTCGTGCTGCTGAACACGGAATCGGACCTGCTGGTGCTGACGCCGATCTCGCCGGACGTGACCGATACGAGCCGGGCGCCAATCGCTGCTGCCATCATGCTTGGCGTCGTGGCCTCGGTGCTGTCGGGCTGGATGCCGATATCGATCGCCGCAATTTCCGGAGTGACCCTGATGGTCGTGAGCGGCTGCCTGAGCATGGAACAGGCCTATCGCGCCATCGACTGGCGCGCCGTCGTGTTGATCGCCGGCATGCTGCCGCTCGGCATCGCGATGCAGGAATCCGGGGCCGCGCAATACCTCGCATCCCTGGCCATGGACGCGCTCGGCGACAGCGGCCCGTGGACCGTGATCATCGGGCTGTATGTCGTCACGGCTGCATCGACAATGATCATCCCGACCGTTGCCCTCGTGGTGCTGATGTCGCCGATCGCCCTGTCGGCATGCGCTGAACTGGGCATCGCCCCGCAGACGGCGATGATGGGCATTGCGATGGCCGCCTCGGCAAGCTTTACGAGCCCGATTTCACACCCGGCCAACGTGCTGATCATGGGTCCCGGCGGCTACCGCTTCTCCGACTACATCAAACTAGGCGGCCCGCTAACAATAATCGTGTTCATCGTCGTCATGCTCCTGCTGCCGATCTTCTGGCCCCTGCAACCGGCCTGACACCCGATTGGGGTCAGACCCCAATTTTCTAACGCCCTCTGCGGCGTCGAAACACCGATCGGAGGGAAACATCATCCCAATACAATTCGAGGGCACCTGAGCCCTTAGAAAATGAGGGTCTGACCCCCTCACTATTTCTTGGCCTTGCGCCGTCGCCCGCCCGAGCCGGGAACCCCGTTCACCAGCTCCGATTTCCCGACCTCGTCATCGAGAGCGAGTTGCTGACGGATGGCCTTGCGGACCGCGCGAAGCTCACCGTCGGTCAGGCTCTGTTTGAACCATTCCCGGTATCGGGAACGGCGCTGTTTGCCGGTCGGCGCGAGAGCCGCGTAATACGAATGCATCGTCACGATTCGATCGGGCTCACCGTAGGCGTTGCATCGATGGCTCGACCAGTGCCAGTCAGCCGGGAACGCGACAAGCCCGGCACGCACCGGGTTCAGCTCGATATAGCGATAACACACCACAAGGTAAGCATCAGTATTGACAAGATTGTCGCGGTAGCGCCCATCCCACAACCCGCCGGTACGCTCATACCGCTTGTTGACGTATTGCACGTACCGCACACCGACCGACTGCATCATTTTGGCCAGCGCCGTGCGGCGACCGGGCGTCACCAGCAGATGCACATGATTGCCCATCAGGGCGTAGCAGTGGACCGCACAGTCGTAGCGGTCAGCCGCCCTGACCAGACACTCGAGGTAGTACAGGCGATCCAAGTCATCACGGAATATCACCTGGCGATTGTTTCCGCGCTGAACCACATGAAATGGGAAGCCGGGAGCATTGATACGCAGTCGGCGGGCCATGTCCCCAATGTGAACCGACACAGCAGGGCACGGCAATGCGGAAATAGAGGGGATAACAGCAAATATGAGCCAATTGGGGTCAGACCCCGAAATTCTAAGGCCCTCTGCGGCATCGAAGAACCGAATGGCTAGCAACATCCTTCCGATGCGATTCCAGGGCGCCACGGCCCTTGGAAAATGAGGGTCTGACCCCTATTTTTTATTCATTCTCGGCATTGGGGCGGATTTCTTTCTATGATGAGCCCCATGACGACCGATCAGATTATTTTGTTTGCCCTGCTGTTTGCCGTCTTTGCCCTGCTGATCTGGGGGCGCTGGCGCTATGACGTGGTGGCATTCTGCGCCCTGCTCACCGCATTGCTGACCGGGATCGTGCCGACCAATCTGGCCTTCTCCGGCTTCGGCCACCCGGCGACGATCATCATCGCGCTGGTGCTCGTCGTCAGCCGCGGGCTGTCGGATTCAGGTGCGATTGAGCTGCTGGCCCGGTTTGTCATCGACGGCTCGCGCAAACTCGCGATGCATGTCGCCGTCATGTCGTCGCTCGCGGCCGTACTGTCGGCGATCATGAACAACGTCGCGGCGCTCGCGCTGTTGATGCCGGTCGACATTCAGGCGGCAGCCAAGGCCAAGCGTAGCCCGGCACTGTCGCTGATGCCGCTGTCTTTTGCATCAATTCTCGGCGGCATGATCACGCTGATCGGCACGCCGCCGAACATCGTCATCGCCGAATTCCGCAACGATGCGCTCGGCGATCCGTACAAGATGTTTGATTTCGCGCCGGTCGGCATCGCCTGCGCCGTCGTCGGCATTGCCTATGTGACGCTGATCGGCTGGCGCCTGCTGCCGAAAGGCCGCCAGGAGGCCGACTCGGGCAAGGAGTTGTTCGGGCTGGCCGGCTACATCGCCGAACTCATCGTGTCCGAAGGATCCGGCATTATCGGCAAACGTGTCGCCGAGCTCGACCACGATGCCGAGAAGAATGATGTCGAGATCCTCGGCCTGATTCGGCAGGGTCGGCGCATGCCCGGGCTGGCGCGCCACGTCGCGGTCCAGGCCGGCGATATCCTTGTCGTTGAAGCCAACCCCGAGAACATCGATACCGTGCTCGGCAGCATGGGCCTCGAATACCTGGGCACGGGTCTCGATGCGCTCAAGGATGAAGAACTGGCGCTCAGCGAGGTCGTCGTGCCCGAAACATCCGGACTCTCGGGCCGCTCGACAATTTCGTTGCGGCTGCTGTATCGCTACGGCGTCGCACTGGTCGGCGTGTCGCGGCAGGGGCAGCGCTTTCGCGACCATGTCCGGCAACTCAAAATCCAGCCCGGCGACGTGCTGCTGCTGCTTGGCTCCGAAGAACGCCTCGGCGACGCCATCGGCCGCCTCAATCTGTTGCCGCTCGCCGACCGCGGCCAGCGCGTGATCAAGCGCGACAAGGCGTGGCTCGCCGTCGGCGTGTTTGCCGCAGCCATTCTCGCTGCCAGTGTCGGGCTGGTCTACCTGCCCGTGGCGCTCGGTTGTGTCGTCGCCGGATACGTGCTGCTGAACATCGTGCCGGTACGTAGCATGTACAACTCGATCGAATGGCCGGTCATCGTACTGCTCGGTTCGATGATCCCGATCGGCGCGGCCATGCAGTCCACCGGCAGTACCGCGCTGATCGCCGACGGCATCGTCAATGTTTCCGCCGGATTCTCGCCGGCAGTCGTGCTGACGCTATTGATCGTCGTCACGATGACGCTGTCCGATGTCATGAACAACACCGCGACGGCCGTGATCGCGGCACCGATTGCGATCGAGATCGCCAACCGTCTCGACGTCAACCCCGATCCGTTCCTGATGGGGGTCGCCGTCGCCGCGTCGTGCGCGTTCCTGACGCCGATCGGGCACAAGAACAACACGCTGATCATGGGCCCGGGCGGGTACCGCTTCGGGGATTACTGGCGGATGGGACTGCCGCTGGAACTGATCATCATCGCGGTCGCGGTGCCGATGATCCTGTGGGTATGGCCGATGTGAGTGTCGGCCGGCCCATATCGTTGAATTGGTGTCAGACACCAATTGCCAGGCACCAATCACGGATTTCGACGATAGCCAGGTTAATTGGTGTCTGACACCAATTAACCGACACCAATTAACCGGATGTTCTCGCGGCCGGCCTGCTGGCGCAGGCATTCCTCGCAGGGGCCGCCGAAATCGGTGACGCCGTCGGGGCCCGGCTCGATAATGCGCGTGGCCAGCGACGAGACGAATTCCCGGTCGTGGCTGATAAAGATCCGAAATTGGTGTCTGACACCAATTAATCGATGCCAATTAACCCGAGGGTTATGCGACGCGGATGTTCTCGCGGCCGGTCTGCTGACGCAGGTATTCCTCGTAGGTGCCGCCGAAATCGGTGACGCCGTCGGGACCCAGCTCGATAATGCGCGTGGCCAGCGACGAGACGAATTCCCGGTCGTGGCTGATGAAGATCAGCGTGCCCGGGTAATTATCCAGCGCCAGGTTCAGCGCCTCGATGGATTCCATGTCGAGATGGTTGGTCGGCTCATCCAGCACCATGACATTGGGCTGTTGCAGGATCAGCTTGCCGAACAGCAGCCGCCCCTCTTCGCCACCGGAGATCACATGCACCGACTTCTCGCTATCGTCGCGTGAGAACAGCATCCGCCCGAGCGTACCGCGCAACAATTGCTCGTCGGCGCCCTTGGGCTGCCACTGCGTGATCCATTCAAACAGCGTCATGTCCTGTTCGAACTCGGACGCGTGATCCTGGGCGAAATAGCCCACCTGAGCGTTCTCGGCCCACTTGATCTCGCCGCTGTCGACCGCCAATTGTTCCAGCAGGCAGCGCGCCAGTGTCGTCTTGCCGATACCATTCGGGCCGATAATCGCCACCCGCGAGCCGGCCTCGATCGCCAGGTCCAGGTTCTCGAACAGCGGACCCTCATCGAACCCCTTGCTCAGCCCCGTCGCCTGGACGGCAAACCGCCGCAACGGTTTTTCCTGATCGAAGCGGATGAACGGGCTGACCCGGCTGGAAGGCTTGATGTCTTCGAACTTGATCTTCTCGATCTGGCGAGCGCGAGACGTGGCCTGGCGCGCCTTCGACGCGTTCGCGGAAAACCGGCTGACAAACGCCTGCAGTTCGGCCTTCTTCGCGGCCTTCTTCGCATTGTCGATGCGCATTCGGTCGCGGACCTGCTCGGCCGCAATCATGTATTCATCGTAGTTGCCCGGAAACAGCTGGACCCGGCCATAATCCAGGTCGGCCATGTGCGTGCAGACGCTGTTCAGAAAATGTCGATCGTGCGAGATGATCACCATCGTCGACTTGCTCTCGGTCAGGAACCCTTCGAGCCAGCGAATGGTATTAATATCCAGGTTGTTGGTCGGCTCATCGAGCAACAGCACATCGGGATTGGAAAACAACGCCTGAGCCAGCAGCACGCGCAGCTTCCAGCCCGGCGCGATCTCGCTCATCAGGCCCTCGTGTTCATCCACGGAGATACCGATGTTCTCCAGCAGTTCGCCGGCCCGCGATTCGGCGGTGTAGCCGTCCATCTCGGCGAATTCGACCTCGAGATGGGCCACGCGCATGCCCTCGGCATCGCTCATCTCCGGCAGCGAATACAGGCGATCGCGTTCCTGCATGACCTGCCACAGGGTCTCGTGACCCATGATCACGGTATCGATGACGCGACAATTCTCGTAGGCAAACTGATCCTGTCGCAGCTGACCGATCCGCGCATTCGGGTCCGTCGACACATTGCCCGCCGTCGGCTCCAGCTCGCCGGCCATGATTTTCATGAACGTCGACTTGCCCGAGCCGTTGGCGCCGATCAGCCCGTAACGATGGCCGTTGCCGAAGGTCACGGAAACATTCTCAAACAAAGGCTTGGCGCCGAACTGAATCGACAGATTTGCGGTAGATATCACGGTTATTGACCCGTTCGGTAAGGGCTGCATCCGCACCCGGAGGCGGCGTTCATCAGCCGATAAGAATTTGATTACAAAGGTGATTGAGGCCTGAAGGCCCGTGCGAGCGGGCGAGATGGTAGCAGAAATGGCCGCGGAAAGGGGGACCACCGGGCCGTACCTGCGCGCCTGGTGTCTGACACCCCGGGTGTCAGACACCCAAACCATGGCCACCGCATCGGCTGGCAACGGGCAACATCGGCCGCTCGGACCGGGGGCACCTATGGCTGCAGGCCCCGCGCCGGAAAGGTTCGGGCGTAACGAAGCCAGACGGCGCTTCAGGGGCTGACCTCCTGGTTGGGGGTCAACCCCCGATCAGGCTCATTGGGGTCTGACCCTAAAATAACCGGGGTCAGCCTCGGATCACGCTATTGGGGTCTGACCCCAAATAACCCAAACCATGGCCAATGCATCGGCTGGCAACGGGCATCATCGGCCGCTCGGACCGGGGCCGCCTATGGCTGCAGGCCCCGCGCCGGAAAGGTTCGGGCGTAACGAAGCCAGACGGCGCTTCAGGGGCTGACCTCCTGTTTGGGGGTTAGCCCCCGATCAGGCTCATTGGGGTCTGACCCTAAATAACCGGGGTCAGCCCCGGATAACGTTATTGGGGTCTGACCCTGAATAACCGGGGTCAGACCCGGATCACGCTATTTGGGGTCTGACCCTGAATAACGCACAATCCGGCCGCGCCCCGGGCCGGGGCGGCTGGTGTCTGACACCAACACGCAGCGGGCGGTACCGACCCCGCACCCCTCAGGAATGCGACCGGGTTCCCCCGGCCCGCTTGCCCAAAGGCTTCCGCTAGCTACCCGGCAGCAGCGGGATGGTTTTCTGCACCCAGTTCTTCGACGTCCGTCGCGCCGGGCACGGGATCGCGAATGCCCGGTCGCCGCGCTGTTCACGCAGGGACTTCATGTCGATGCGCCAACCCTTGTCCGTCCATTCACGCAGACCCTCGCGATAACGGATCACGGCGCCGTCGGACCGAATCAGCACCTCTTCACTCGGCGTCGGCGGTGTCCGCACCGGATCGAGCTCGCCGAGAATATCGATGTCTTCCTGCGCGACGATCGCGTTGACCTTCGTGAGCCGTTCGTCGTTCTCGGGCTCGAGCAGGAACGAGCGCATGTTGACGAAAAACACGCGCGTGCGACCCTCGTTAATCGGCGCCTCGAAGAAATACTGGCTGAACCGGCTCTCCTCCGAGAAGTTGATCCAAGTGATCATCTGGTTCGGCCCGACGAACCCGGAACCGGCCGTGACCTCCGGCGGCGACAACGTCGCGACGTCGGCCAACGCCTCGGTGCCCTTTTCCTTGTTATCGAACTTGATCAGGAACTGACTGCCCCACGGCACATCCGTCATCTCCATGGGCTGGCGCGCAAGATCTTTGCGCATGTTCGGCGAACCCTGGGCCGGGTGCACGAATTCGTTGTGTGACGGATCCAGGCCATTTTCCATCGAACGCTCGTAGAAAGTCGGCACTTCGAAGACCAGCAGCTGGTTGGCGCGCCAGCCTTCCTGGCCCCATTCCGGCACCTCGACCAGCGGCGGACGCTCTTCCTCCGGCAGGTCGCCGAGGAACGCAAACACGATGTCGTATTTTTCCTGCACCGGGTAACTGTCGACCTTGGCACGCGGCGGCGGCGATTCGTCCTCACCGAGGCTCGGGATCTGGACGCACTTGCCGTCCTTGTCGAACCGCCAGCCGTGATAGGGACAGACCACGCAGTTATCCCTGACCCAGCCCTTGCTCAGCGACCCGCCGCGGTGCGTGCACGTGTCAGCGAGCACATGTGCGTTGCCGTCTTCGTCACGGAACGCCACGAGTTTCAGGCCCAGCACCTCGGCCCGATGTGGCTTCTTGTTGACAACATCATCGCTGGCCGCGATGGGATACCAGAAATTGATAAACATGATGAGATTCCCCTGGTTTTTAGCCTTCTGCAGGCAGGACTACGTTCCGATTATCCGAGCTCACAGCGCCGGGGTTAGTTAGGAAAATACCTATGAGGACTGTTGCCGTACTTCTGTTTAGATCTGATTCGGAACATTCTCGTCAGACATAAACCCTTTGCACAACAGTCTCTTCCGATCAATTCACCCCCCGCTCACCAACGGTTTTCATGCCCACCCACGCGGTCAGCATTGGCCGCCAGATGGCCCGACAGGCAGCTCGACAGCGGGACAGTCATGCCTCATCGGGCGGCTGCGAGCGCGCGTGTGCGACCAGAACGCGGCCGCGACTGCGCGATCGTCTTCCGGGTTCTGCAGATTCGTATCTGTCTTACGCAAACAGTACCGCCAAGATCTCACCGGTCGGAGCGACGCGTCACCTCCTTACCGATTTCCGTGATCGGCCGGCGCAAGGCCCAAACCCATTGTTCCGGACGAACGCATATTTGCCGTATTCAGACAGATGGTGTCAGACACCAATTCACTCAAACAGTACCGCCAGGAGCTCACCGGTCGGAGCGACGCGTTACCTCCTTGCCGATTTCCGTGATCGGCCGGCGCAAGGCCCGGACCCATTTTTCCGGACGAGCGCATATTTGCCGTATTCAAACAAAGGGTGTCAGACACCAATAAAATTAGATAAATGGTGTCAGACACCAATTATC
>JAJFJS010000096.1 GCA_021773815.1 Gammaproteobacteria bacterium | reverse complement strand
TGCGTAACGGCCGGTTCGGTACAGTAACCACTGTGGTCGAGCAGTCGTTATGTCCGCCACAATCCTCCATCAAACCCCGCTTTCCCCTGGCGGGGTTTTTTTATGGGTTCCCGGGTTTGCCGGGCGCTGCGGCCATTGGGTCGTCAGTTGCCGAACCGGTACTGGAACTCCATGCCGGCGTCGCGGCCGAGGGCCGGGTTCAGCGCATGCATATTCGGCGTCTCGCCATTCGCCCACACCGGCGCGCCGAAGTTCTTGAAATCGAGGACCGCCGTCGGCGTGTCGTCGTCGAGCAGGTTGCGTACGTAGAACGTCAGCGTCCAGCGATCCGATTGCAGCCCGGTGCGGGCGTTGACGGTCTTGCGCTCGCCGATCAGGCCGGTGTTCGACGAGCCCGTCCAGCGCTCCGATTCATACAGGAAATCGGCGCGCAGGAAGCCCTCGGCGTCGGCCGTCATCTGCGAAGTCGCCTCGAAACCGAACACCAGCGAGTGGTTCGGTGAGTCCGGCGTCTCCTTGCCGGCGAGACTGCCGTCGCCGCCGGTGAAATCGGCCAGTTCCGGATTCGTGCCCTTCTTGAACTCACCCTTGTTGAAGCCGTAGTTCATAAACACGAACAGGTCATCGTTGACGACGAAGTTGGTTTCCAGCTCGAAGCCGATGACCTGGGTCTCGCCGGCATTGGTGAGCACCGTCGTCGTCGTCTGTGTGCCGCCGGCGCTGCCGATCTGCGGCACGCTGCGCACGAGGAACAGGCCCTGGTTGATCCAGTCGATGAAGAACACCGACAGGTTCGCCGTCGCGCGCCGGTCCCACCAGCTGCTCTTGAAGCCGGCTTCGTACGTCCATTGTTCTTCCTCGGCGATATGCAGCAGGTCCTTGTCTTCCTGTGTGCACGCGATGCCCAGGGGCAGCGAAATCGGCGTCGGGTCGCCCGGCGTGCAGGTCAGCAGAAACCGGGTGAACTCGGCCGGGACATCCGCGCGGAAGTACTCGGCGTTGAATCCACCGGGCTTGTTGCCCTTGGCCGCCAGCAGGTAGAACATCATTTCGTCGGTCGCCTGCCAGTTCAGCGTGATGCGCGGCGTGAAATTCGTGAAACTCAGCGCGTCGGTGATGGGCGTCAGTGCGAAGTCGACCTCGCTGAGCTGGCCGGACATGATGGACTTTTCGTCCTTTGCCCAGCGCGCCTCGAAATCCAGGCTCCAGTCGTCGGCCAGGTCGACGCTGACGCCGCCGAACACGGATTTGTTTTCCGTTTCTTGAATACGCGGCGCGCCGTAGAACGTGCCGGGAGGTGTCGAGAACACGGCGAACGGGCCGGTGAAGCTGCGCTGGACGAACTCGTTCTCGAAGTCGTAGTAGTACACGCCGAGCTTGCCGCGCACGGGTCGGTCGGCCGGCGACTCGATGCTGTACTCGAACGAGTAATCCTCGTCGTCTTCCTTGGTCGAGAACGCGAACAGGCCCCAGACGGCACGCGCCTCGGTATGATCGAGGTCGTAGGCCGCATTAAAATCGTCACGCGTATAGCCGCCGCGCAGCGTCGACGTCCAGCCGCCGATATCCTGCACCCACTCGGCGAGCACGCGGTGCGTGTCGCGCTGCAGGCCGGGTTCGGCCGGCACGGCGATCGTCGCCGCCACGGGCAGGCCGCCGATGATCTGGCCGTTGGTCCGCAGGCCGTTCCTGATGTCCGGAATATTCTTCCGGTTCACGGTTCCGTCGATCTTGAATTCGCCGCAGTAGGTACCCGGTGACGTGTTGTACCAGGGCTCGGCCGGATCGTCGGGAACGTAACAGTTCAGATCGAAGAAGGAATTGGTCGGGTAATGGTTGTCGTCGCCGCGCGTGAAATTGTATTTCACGTTAATTTCGGTCGAGTCGAACGGCGTGAACGACAGCTTCGTCAGCACGTCGGTGGTCTTCTCCCGGCCGAGCCGGGACGTATCGCCGTCCGTGGTCTGGCCGTCGAAGACTTTCGTGAACGGGCTGTTCGGATCGCCGGGGACATAGGCGGAATTGGGTTCCAGCGCGTTGCGCCACTGCCCGCCGTAGTGTTCCCAGCTCGCTGAGGCCAGGAAGCGCAGGACATCCGGAACGATCGGCCCGCTGATCCAGCCCGCGGCCTGGTAGTCGCTGTGCGTGCCCGTGCGCGTGCTGAACTCGCCGGCCCATTCGTCGGTCGGCTTGCGGGTGATGTAGTTGACCGCCCCGGAGAAGGTCGCGCGGCCGAACTGGGCCGACTGCGGACCGCGCAGGACCTCGACGCGTTCCATCGAGTTCGTCGTTGCCGTCGAGATGGTGCCGGACACAAACATGCCGTCGACGAAATACGAGGCGTTCGCCTCGCCGCGCGACGCGGGATTGGCCATGCCGCGAATCGTCGGCCGGTCGAGCCTGCGCCCGACGCGCTTGGCCGTGTTGAAATTCGGGGTGAACGCGGCGACGTCGTAGTTGTTGGAGATGCCGCGACGACGCATCTGTTCGCCGGAGATGGCGGCGATCGACAGGGGGACCTCCTGCAGGCTCTCCTCTTTCTTGCGGGCCGTGACGACGATTTCTTCGACCTGTGCGTCGGCCGTTCGTGGCATACCGCAAACGGCAACGATGCCCGCCAGCATCATGGCGCCCGTCGCAGACAGGCTGGTTTGGTTCAGCATTCGGCAATCCCCCTTCAGATTTAACCGGACCGTTGCTGTGCGGGCCGGCGCCCCAGTGACCTGATAGCGGTCGCCGAGAAGGTTAGCGGAAACGGCCCCATGGCGCGACCACCGGCACGGTGTCGATAAATTCCGGTGCAGTGAACGCGCTGGATTTGCGGTCGATACGGCCGGCCGAATCGGTCCGGCGGTTGCCGCCGCGCCGGTTCGGCGATATCGTCACGCATCCGCTGTGCCGGTGCGGCACCACGCGGATGCAATGCCCGGCAGCGGGATCACCCCAGGACAGAGGCAATGACGGCCGCCATCGCGGCCCCGGGCGGGCTTTACCCGGCGTCATGCCCATTTCGGCCAGAAAGGATCGGCGTGTCTGTAGACATGACAACGGGACCGGTTGCGGCGCGCTTGCGCCGTCAGGCGACGCCCATGGCGCTGGGACTCGTCGCGATCATCTCGTTCGATGCCGTGGACCTGTATTTCGTGTCGCTGCTTGGCGACGCACCGCTGGCGGCGATCAGTTTTACGTTTCCGATCATCTGGTTCCTGAGCAGTATCATCATCGGCTTCGAGGCCGGTGCGGCGTCGTCGATCTCCCGCGCGATCGGCCGCGGCGACGTATCGATGGCGCGCCGGCAGACGACCGACACGGCCCTGCTGGCCGGGTCGGTCGCCATCGTGTTGTGCATGCTCGGGCTGGCCGCCATCGAGCCGATTTTCCGGTCGCTCGGCGCGACCGATGATCTGCTGCCGCTGATCAAGGACTATATGGGTATCTGGTTCTTCGCCGAGCCGGCGGCGGCCGTTCTATGGACCTGCCTGGCTGCGATGCGCGCGCGCGGCAACTCGCTGATCGAGGGCAAGATCATCGCCACCGCTGCGGTCATCAACGCGATTCTCGACCCGATTTTTATTTTCGGCTGGTTCGGCGTTCCGCGGATGGAGATCGCCGGTGCGGCGCTGGCCACACTCGTCGCCAATCTCGTGATGCTGTGCGGAACGGTGGTGTATCTCCACGTTCGGCTGCGGGTGTTCGCGACACCGTTTACGGCGATCGGGAATATCCTGGAATCGTGGCGGTCCATGCTGCGCGTCGGGTTGCCGGCGATGGCGACGAATGCGATCGTGCCGATTGCCAACGGCATTATCCTGGCGATGGTCGCCGGTTTCGGCATCGATGCCGTGGCCGGTTTCGGCGTCGCGATGCGTATCGAGCCGCTCTTCCTGATTTCGTTCTACGCGCTGTCGGCTGTGACCAGCCCGTTTATTGGCCAGAATTATGCGGCCGGGCGTCTCGACCGGGTGCTGGAGGCGCGCGCCGCGATCGGCAGATTCTGCGTGGGCTTCGGGTTATGCCTTGCCGTCGTACTGGCGCTCGTTGCCGGACCCCTGACCGGCATCTTCAGCGAGAATGATGCGATTCACGCCGTGGCGACGCTGTACCTGTGGACGATGGCGATCAGTTACGGCGCCTATGGCATGGTCATGGCGACGTGTGCGGCGTTCAACGGCATGGGATACCCGTTGCCGGGTCTGGCGATATCGATGTTGCGCACGCTGGTTCTGTTCCTGCCGCTGGCCCTGACCGGCCGGGCGCTGCTCGGGCTGCACGGTATCTTCGTCGCGTCGGCGTTGTCGAACGTCATCATCGCAACGCTCGGGTTTTTGTGGTTCGGCCGGCGCATCGCCCGCAGCCGGGCACGGGACGGCCGGACTGCCCCCGTTCAGTAAGCGGCGTACTCGGGGTCGTAGACGGCCTCGATCAGGTGGTATTGGCCCGTGTACCGGTTCCGCGACATGATGACGTGGCCCTGGCCGTTGTAGAACAGCGAATGGCGCCGGGTATCGTTGGCCCAGCGACCGTAATACGGGATCCAGCGCTTGCCGGTTTCATAACGTGTCTTGAGATCCTCGCGGCCCATGATGGCGTAGACCTCCGATTCGGTCATGCCTGCCCGCAGTTTTGACATCGGGCTGTCCGCGGGAATCGCCGCGATGGATGCGTTCAGGCGCTGTTTCGCGGTTTGCTCGGCCTCGCGTTCTTCGGCGCTCGGTTCCGTCGCTGCGCCGGTGCCGTCGTCACTCGATGCGCCGCCGAGTTGTCCGCAACCGCCAAGCGCCAGCAACGCGATGCCGAGGCCGAGGCCGATTGGGACAATGGATGGATATCGCATGGCTCTCCACTCCGTTTTTGGCTGGCTGATGCGGCGCTGATTGCCGGATTCCGACACGCGCCGCAACGCCGTTGCATTGGCCGTCAACTCTGGCCCGGAAATTTTACCAGCATTGCGAGAGCCGGTGATTGCAGCCGTCGCCGCGCCGCATGGCAGGGCGCAGCGGGCGGCCAGGCAGGCGTTGCCGGGCCTATGCGGCGTTAATCGGTCAGGCCGAATTGATCGAGGACAAAGGCGTATTCAAGGGCTTGTTCCCGGTTGCGGCGAAAGCGACCGGATTGACCGCCGTGGCCGGCGTCCATGTTGATGTGCAGGATCAGCGGGTTGTCGTCCGTTTTCTCGGCGCGGAGTTTTGCGACCCATTTTGCCGGTTCGTAGTATTGGACCTGGCTGTCCCAGAGGCCCGTCGTCACGAGCATCGCAGGATAATGCCGCGGGCTGACGTTGTCGTAGGGTGAGTAGTTCAGCATGTAGCGATAGTATTCGCGCTCGGTCGGGTTGCCCCACTCGTCGTATTCATTGGTCGTCAGCGGAATGCTCGTGTCGAGCATGGTCGTGACGATATCGACGAACGGCACGCCGGCGACGGCGACGCGGTAGAGGTCGGGTCGCATGTTGACGACGGCGCCGACCAGCAGGCCGCCGGCGCTGCCGCCAGAGGCAGCGATCCGCGTCGTGTCGACGTAGCCCCGTTCACCGAGCCGGATCGTAATGTCGATAAAGTCAGTGAAGGTGTTGGTCTTGTTCAGCAGCTTGCCATCCTCGTACCAGGCGCGCCCGAGTTCCTGTCCGCCGCGCACGTGTGCAATGGCGTAGACGACGCCGCGATCGACAAGGCTCAGAATCTCGTCCTCAAAGGCCGGATCCGTGGAGTAGCCATAGGCGCCGTACGCATACAGGTAGAGCGGCGCAGTGCCGTCGCGCCGGTACGACTTGTGGTACAGCAGTGACACCGGAACAGAAGTGCCGTCGCGGGCATCGACCCACAGACGTTCACTGCGATAATCGGCCGACGCAAAACCGCCGAGTACCGGCTGTTGTTTGAGCAGGCGGCGCTCGCGGGTGCGCATGTTGATTTCGTAGACGGTGTCCGGCGTCGTCAACGATGAATAGCTGTAACGCAGCCATTCCGTGTCCGGTTCCATGTTCGTCTCGAGATCCATGACGTAGGCCGGGTCATCGGCATCGACCGCAAACAGCGGTCGGCCGCGCCGATCCATGACCCGCAGCGTGCGCAGGCCGCCACGGCGCTCGGCGACGACCAGAAAGTCATCGAATACATCGAACTCGCTGATGTAGACGGCTGCGTCGTGAGGGACCAATTCCTGCCAGCGGCCGCGGTCCCCGGCGTCGGCATCCGTCGCCTCCATGAGACGGAAATTTTCCGCTCGCCAGTTGGTGCGGATGATCCAGCGGTCGCCGAGATGATCGGCGTCGTACTCGTGATCGCGCTTTCGCGGCATCAGGATGTCGAAGGCATTTTCCGGCCGGTCGGCCGGCAGGAAACGAACCTCATCGGCAACCGTGCTCGAGGCATGCAGCATGATGAACCGATCGTCGGCGCTGCGGCCGAGCGACAGAAAGAAGCTGTCGTCGGTCTCCTCGTAGACGATCGGGTCCGCGGCCGGATCCTGGCCGAGACGGTGCCTTCGCACGCGGAAGCCGCGCAGCGTCTGCGGATCCTTTTCGATATAGAAAAGCGTGCGATTGTCGTCGGCCCAGACCAGCGACGGCTGGTTGCCGGTCAGGGTGTCCGGCAACGCCTCGCCGGTGGCGAGGTTCCGGAACCGAATGGTGTACAGGCGGCGGCCCACCCTGTCTTCGGCCCAGGCCAGCAGGTTGCCGTTCGGGCTGACGTCGTATTCTCCGATCGAATAATAGTCGGCATCGGCGGCCAGCGCGTTGCCGTCGAGCAGGATCTCCTCGCCAGCGTCGGCCTCGGCGGGCGCTGTGCGCCGCGCGTGAATCGGGTATTCGCCTCCGGACTCGTAACGGGTCAGCCAGTAGTAACCCCGATGGCGATACGGGACCGTGGCGTCGTCCTTTTTGATGCGTGCGACGATCTCGTCGTACAGATTCTGTTGCAACGGTTTGAGGTGCGCGAGTTGTGCATCGGCGTAGTTTTTCTCGGCATTCAGGTAGGTGAGCACATCCGGGTCGCTGCGTTCGTCATCGCGCAGCCAATAGTAGTTATCGATGCGTGAGCCGTGTGCGGAGTCGATCGTATGCGGTCGAACCTCGGCGCTCGGCGGGGCAGTGGGGACGGTCTTCGCAGGCTGGTACATGTTTTGTTCCGGGTCGGAGTCCCGTGACGGCGCGCAGCCGGCGATCAGGACGCAAAGCAGGGCTGCCGCGACGGCGGCGCATGTGGGTCGGCCGTGGCCGGCCGGGTGCGCGCTCCAGTCGGTCAGGACGTGGTTTCCGTGAGCCGGTTCTTGATGATGCGCTTGATCGGCGGCAGATTGTTGGCGATGCGCAGCACCAGATTGCGGACGGCCTTGACCGGCGCTTGCTCGTTCGTGAACAGCGCGACGAGGCCGTTGGTTCCCCAGTACATCGGTCGCGTCACCCGCATGTGCCGGAACTCGTACTTCACCAGCACGCGTCGCGAACCGAAGTCACGGCCGCGGGCTGCCGCGCGAAGGATTTCACGCGCCAGCGTCGCCTGGCCGCGCAGACCGAGGTTGAAGCCGTGTGCGGTCACCGGGTGCATACCGACGGCTGCGTCGCCGATCAGTGCGTACCGGTTGGCGAAAAACCGGTCGGCATGGACGGCAATCAGCGGATACGAGTGGCGCTCGCCAACCAGCCGCATGGTGCCGAGCCGATTGCCAAAGCGTTGCTGGATGTCGGCATTGAATTCGGCCTCATCCATTGCCACGATCTCGCCGGCCAGTTCGTTATGCACCGTGATGACAATCGACGACAGGTTGCCGGCCATCGGCAGTACGGCGAGGGTCCGGCCGTAATGGAAACATTCCCAGGCGATCTGTTCGTGGGGCAGTTCGTGCTCCATGCGGCAGACGATCGCGGTCTTGGCAAAATCCTGCATGCTTGAGCTGATGCCCATCTCCCGCCGCGAAGACGAGAAGCGGCTGTCGGCCGCGACGATCAGCGTGGCTTCGCGCGTCTCGCCGTTCGATAACCGGACGTGGCCGGACTGTTCGTCGGTGTGCAGGCTCTCAACGACCGTGTCGGTCAGGATCTCGACGTTCGGCAGCGTCGCCGCTTCCTCGAACAGCGAGCGGCGAATCTGGTAATTGGGCACGAGGTAGCCGAGCGCGCCGTCATCGACATTGCGGCTGTCGAAATCGAGGAAATACGACGAGTCACCGTTCAGCACCTTGGCCTCGCGGATCGGTGAGATCGCTTCAGCCGGGATGCGCGCCCAGGCACCGAGTTCCTGCATGAGTTTCAGGGACAGGTGCGTCAGCGCGATTTCACGACCGTCCGGTGCGGGATCGCGCAGTTCGTCCAGCGACGCCTTTTCGATGACGAGGACATTCAGCTTGGTGTCCTTGAACGACCGGGCGAAGCTCAGTCCGGCCGGGCCGGCGCCGATAATCAGGATGTCGTATTTCATGGGCGTGTCTTCGGGGTCAGGCGTCATGTTGCGACGCGATTTCTGCCAGTTTCCCGCCGCATTATCCTCCGGATTCCTCGCCGGGTGCACGGGCGTCTTCGGCCAGCATGCGCCGGGCCCGGGGGAGGTCGAGCTGTTCGACGGGTAACGACAGATAGTAGGGCATTTCGACCGGTTCGTCCGTCAACCGGATCATTTTCGTTTCGTTCAGCCGTTCGATGACCGATTCGAGCGTGTGCTCGAGATCCCCCGGCGGCTCACCCGGGTACTGGCGGGCCAGGAAATCGACCAGTTCACCGACCGTGTGATTGCCGTCGGCCAGCGCGATGACGATGCCGAGCCAGGGCTCGAACTTCAGCGCTTCCTTGTCCGGATCGTTGATATCGACCAGCGACACCGTGTTGCCCTGCCGGGAAAACACGACATTGCGATACAGGTATTTTGACTTGTCCACGCGCCGTGGTTCCTCCTTCCCTGCCCGGTGGCGTTCGCCGCAGGGTACCTGAATGCGTGGCCGAATGGGCCGGACCGCCGGGCCGCACGGTCGGGAAAGTCTTGCTCCGCAAGGGTTTGGCTGCTTGGTAGGGGTTTCTACGTATGTTCGCTCAGGCGGTATTCTTCTATTTTTCGGTTAAATCAGATGATTTAATCAGGCCCGGCGAGAGTGCTCAGGAGGGTAAACAGATGAGCGGAAAACTTTTTGAAATCCACCCGGTCAGCGGGGCGCTCGGCGCCGAGATCGCCGGGCTCGACCTGTCGCAGCCGATGGATGATGACACGTTCGCGGCATTCTGCGCTGCGTGGCACCGGTACCAGGTGCTGTTCTTCCGTGATCAGACGCTGACGCCCGAGCAGCATATCGCGCTGGGGCGGCGATTCGGCGAGATCGATATCTCCCGGTTTATCCCGACCGTCGAGGGCTATCCGGAAATCCGGTTGCAGGACATGTCGAAGTCCGGCGCGGTGCCCGGTGACGTCGACTGGCATCATGACAACAGTTTCGTCGCGGTGCCGCAGCGCTGTTCGTTCCTGTATGCCGTCGAGGTGCCCGCGGCGGGCGGTGATACGGTCTGGGTCAATACGGTGCGCGTCTTCGAGAGCCTGTCGGCGCCGATGCAGCGGCTGCTCGAGGACTTGACCGCGGTCCATGACGTCATCGATATCATGGGCCCGGCGATCCTGACGCAGAGCGGGCCGGCCGCGTGGCAGGGTGCGCGCGACCGCAACCCGCCGGTCGAGCACCCGGTGGTGCGCATTCACCCGGATACCGGGCAGAAATGTCTCTATATCAACCCGCTGATGACGTCACACATCAAGGAATTGCACGCGGACGAGAGCAAGGAGTTACTGGAATTCCTGTTCCGCAAGATGGTGCGCCCGGAATTCATGGTGCGCTTCCACTGGCGCAAGGGATCGGTTGCGTTCTGGGACAACATCGCGACGATCCACCGCGGCATCTATGCCGACATGCCCGATCTGAGCAAGGAGCCGCGCATCATGCATCGTGTGGCGGTGACTGAGCCGCGCGCGGCGGCCTGAGCTATGCGCCATGGTGCCGGTGTAAAGGTTCTTAAGTTTCTTAAGTTATTTACCGCGGCGCGGCCATAGTGCCGGTGTAA
>JAJFJS010000095.1 GCA_021773815.1 Gammaproteobacteria bacterium | reverse complement strand
AAATGTGCGTGCGTATACCCATCAAGGCCACGACCCGCGTGTCGATCAAACAGGCCGGATACATATCAGCGACTTCCGAAATCCATCGCAAAAAATCTCACTTGCGTCACGCAGCCGGTCCATACATTTCTCTGCAAAGCGGCAGGCCTACACCGGCAGCTGATATACAAAAACGGACATTGTCGAACATGCAGCGTGAAGGGTCCAAAGCCCCCTACGTCGAGTCTGCTATTGAACGAATATCGGACTAAGAGGGACGGCAATGAAAGATTGCAAATGGCCCTGATCGGACCTTAGGAGCTGAATTATGAACTGAGCGATCACCTTATTTGGGCGCAGCCGCGACGCGCATGCCTAGTGGTTGCGGAACCAGTAGTTCTCTCGGACCTTCGTCGTCCAAGACACACCGGAGTTTTTCCAACCGCTGAGGGTTCGCTTGCCATTCTTATCCGTGTCGCCTTCAAAGCCATCGACGATCGAATAGACATCTGTGAATCCTGCTTCAGCCAGTGCATTGACGGCCGCCGCACTACGGCTGCCTGATCGACACATGAGTAGAAGAGTAGGGGCGCTTTTGCTTTTTAAGAAGGCGCGGACGCCGTCAACAAACTTTGGATTCAAAACGAGCTTGTAACTGCCCTTCTTGGCACTGAACCCATAGTCAGGGTCAACGAGCTTGAACGGAACATTCGCTGCCGCGCTCTGAGGATAACCCACGAACATAGTTTCTTCCGGAGTTCGAACGTCAATGAGTGCCAATTCCTTGTTGCTTTGCAGAATTCCGGCGGCTTCTTTTGCGGTTAGGTAAAGACCGAGGCTGGTCTGTTTTTTTTTCGGCAAGGACGACGGCTGCACACTGGATGTAATTGCCGACTGGGCAACAAGCGCGCATGGCACGACCGACAAACTGCCTGCGAGCATCAACGCTACAATCACAAGCCTAGAGACTTTCCACATAGCTCAATCCCATTCGATATTGAGTTCAGAAAAATGTCAGACTGTCGCCATTCATAGGCTATCAATCACGTCACTCAACAGGGCTCGCACTTCCGTCGCGACGGCCCCGAGGTTTGGATTTTCGATTGACTGCATCGATGCCACCGGATCGACAGCTGAAACCTCAACCGTTCCATCGTCGCGCTGCTGGACGATCACGTTACAGGGAAGCATCGTGCCGATCTTGTCTTCGTGCTGCAGTGCCTGATAGGCAAAATTCGGACTGCAGGCGCCTAGGATCGTATAGGGTCGAAATTGCACATTGAGCTTTTTCTTGAGAGTCGCATTGACGTCGATCGTCGTGAGCACGCCAAAGCCTTTATCCGCAAGTGCCTTGGTGACCGCTTCTATCGCCCGGTCAAATGGAACATCGACTACCTTTGTGAAATGGTATGTCATTCCAGCGATCTCCGCCGCTCTTCAAATTCTTCCTTGTCGATCTCGCCAAGCGCAAAGCGTTCCTTCAGAATGTCCAGAGGCGTCTTCAACGGCGGCGAGTATGGCGGCAGACCTTTACGTTGGACGCCGAGTCAACGCACAAGCGCTACGACGACTACAACAGTCACGGCAATGAACACGATCATCACGATCGGCTCAAAGCGCTCGCTGGTATGCTGTCGAAGCACCGTCAAACTTCACATTGCTGTCGCAACCACAACTCGACATTTCAAGTTATGCTTTTTTCGCTAACTGTGCTTTCAAACAAGAAGACTATACCACAATTTGGTGGGCTGAACAGCGCGTTCCAGTGGCGCTTACTGCGCCGAGCGAAATTGACCAGTTATGGCCCTTAGCCACCGTTGGCCCATTTGAAGAAGATATACATTAGCGGACATTGTCGAACATGTAGCTTGAAGGGTTCAATGCCCCCTACGTCGAGTCTGCTTTTGAACGGTTATCGGACCAAGAGGGGCGGTAATGAAAGACTGCAAATGACCCTGAGCCGACCTGAGCAGGTTCAGCAAGCAGGGTTGCAGTGAACTCGCCTCGACGCGACAGGCGCCCTTTACTCATCTACTGGGCAACGCAATACTTGGCTCGCATCATTGGCCCACCGGGATCCTTATCATGGCGTTCGAAAAACTCACATTACACAGCATCGAAGCACGTCCCGTGGTTCTCAAGCTTGAGCGCCCCGTAATAGCGCGCATTGCCACGATCACGGATTGGCCGTTAATCCTGATTGATCTCAAAACTGAGGAGGGCGTTATTGGCCGCGCCTACCTCGAACCCTACGTCGTCAAGTCGATGCGCTATCTCGTACCCGCTCTGGAAGATATGGGCGCGATGCTGAAAGGCCAAAAAGTTGCTCCAACGGAATTCTATGAGGCGGCCCGTAAGTCGTTGCATTTCGTCGGTTACGAAGGACTGGCGATGATTGCCGTCTCAGGCCTTGATATGGCCGCCTGGGATGCAGTCGCCAAGGCTGCCAGCATGCCGCTTTGCGTGCTTCTTGGAGGCTCGATTGGACCGGTCAAATCCTACAACAGCAATGGACTGTGGCTGAAAGAGCCGCAGGCGGTTGCTGAGGAAGCAATCGAGTTGGTTGATGAAGGTGGATTTGTAGGCCTCAAACTCCGCCTTGGCCGTGACAACCCGCGCGATGATCTGGCCACAATTGACGCTGTGCGCCGCGCGGTCGGCGATGACATGGCATTGATGATCGATTTCAATCAAAGCCTGGATCTCGCCGAGGCCTTGAGGCGCTGCCACATGCTCGACGATCTGGGACTTGCCTGGATTGAAGAACCGATCGTCTACGACAATTTCGAGGGCTATGTGCAGCTTGCCCGTGAACTCAAGACCCCATTGCAGATTGGCGAGAACTTCTACGGCCCACGCGATCTCTACAAAGCGCTTAGCATGAATGCCTGCGATCTTGTCATGCCAGACTTCATGCGGATTGGCGGCGTAACGGGCTGGCTTAGGGCAGCTGGCATTGCCGGTGCTGCCGGCATTCCTATGTCAACGCACCTCTACCCGGAAGTCGGTGCACACGTCATGCGTGTCAACGAAACTGCACATTGGCTGGAGTGGCAGGATTGGGCAGAACCGATCCTGCAGAAACCGTACGAGATCAAAAATAGTCAGCTTCATATTCCGAATGTTCCCGGTGTCGGTCTTGATTGGAATGAGGATGTGGTTAGGTCCAATCTCTATGATGGTTGAATTGTACTGACCGCTACGAGAAACGAGCTGCATCAACGTCGATTCCAGAGTCCGAAAGTGGCCCTTTGCGTCGGATCTGGAATGTCCGCTTTCGACGGATTTGCAGACGTAGTTCTTGCGGCGGGAGTGGTGCCCAGCCTGCATCGCCCCGATGTCCGCTTTCTCTGCAAAGCGGCAGTCCCGCGTTGGCAACCGTTATACAAAAGCGGACATTGTCGAACATGTAGATTGAAGGGTTCACAGCCCATCAAGTCAGGCCGGCTATTGAACGACTATCGGACTAAGAGGGACGATCCTGAAAGACTGCACATGACCCCCAATCGGGCTCTGTGCCCATGCGCAACACTCATGTGGCAGATATGGAGTCGGATCCGGGTTGTCTGACCCATGCAGTGCACAATTCGCCCGAGCCAACCACCTGCATGCTTCCTGTCAGCTTCGCCTCCGAGACCGTTTTGGTTCTCCTTAGCGCTCAGGGCCATGAAGAGACCAACGGTGCCGCAACATGCTCCGTGACTGGTTCACATGCAATGTCGCATTTGAGGACATGGCCTGGGACGATAAACGGGCCACCAATACGTACCGGCATGCTTAGCTTTGGCATCTGAGTCACTTCGGCTTCTTATTAAGATAGCTACCAGTCAACGGGTTGGGCTGCACCTGCAAAAACTCCGATGCTGTAATCTGTCAAAAGGTGGGACGTGGCGCCGTGTTTAAATCGATCAATGGCGCATCATCACTTACAGCGTATTCGTCCAGCATAGCGGATAGTTCCAAAGCTTGTTCATAAAGACCGAAATCCGCCGTTTCGATCCTGACTGGCAAGTCAGCTATTAACTTGGGAAGTCTGTGATCGCCGCGAATAATACCAAGGTAGACATCGAGTGCTGCATTCGCCGCTTGTAACGCGCCATGATTTTGATTGCGCAGCTGCTGATACGAGAGTGTGCTCAAATAGATTGTATATCGCGTTTCGATGCTATGGGAGGCCTCCTTATTCTTGGCGAACAGGCGAAGGAAGATCGCCGCGATAGCTGCAGCAGCCAATCCGAACATGATCCAGACTCTTTTGTTCTTTTTTTGCCCGGGGGTGTTGTCTGGTGCCGAAGCTGCGCTGCTTGATTTTTTGTACTGGGTTTTGGCGCTCGAGGAGCCTGTAGCTGCCATGCCGACCGGATTAGTGATTTGCTCACGCTGCTTCAGGCGCCGCTCCATGGCATCACGCTGCATCCTGTTCCAGCGCTTCAGGCTCTCGACACCAAGTGGTGGTGCCGAATCAAATTCCCAGAGATGGCCGACGCCAATGTATTCCGGGGCTTTGGACGAGCGGGGATAGCCTTTGTAGCCATGCCGGATTCTGTGGAGTGGTTTGTAGTACCAGCGTCCCATCAAATCCGGCACAAGATCACCGGCTGCCTCGATGCGCACGGTCCGTTCGCTCAGGTTGTTTCGCTGATATGCGGCGGCGAAATTCTCAGCGCCCACCGGCGGTGCTCCAAAGGTGACAACGGCGGAGATTTCATAGCCATGTAGTGAGGCAAGCTCCAGGGCGGCTAGGTTCGCCAATGCTCCCCCCAATGAGTGCCCGGCCAGGACGATGGGGCACGGACCATGAGTCTGCATCACGCGAGCAAGCCAATTCAGCACATCACTGCGGGCTGCAGCCCAGCTGATCGCCATTCCGAGATGGCGCGTCAGATCGGCACCACCTATGAAGGTGGTGAGTGGGCCGTGTTTGTTGTCAATGTCTTGCAGCGTCTCATCGATCTCTGTGTTGTTCCAGTTGGGATCGAATACTACATCTGTCGGCAAGTCTTGAAAGTTCAAACGCCAATCCTGATCTTCCTTCGATCCACGAAACACAATGAAGACCTTGTCTTCTAAGTAGAACATCAAGGCTTGCGTGTCGGTCACACCATCGGCGCTTGAATCCAAAAATGTAAACTCGTCCAGGTCGGTTTCGTACGCGGGGTTGTTGCCGCCAATGCGATAGACAAGCGCGGACTTGTAGGCGAGGAACTCACATAAAGGCAGGGGAATTCGAGGTTGGGCAGAACCAGGGGGTGACCACTCATAGTTTGGCGGCAGCAACAATGATGTGGCGTTGCGGTGGCGACCTTCGCTAAAGTCGGCTGACGACAATTCCTGCAGAATACCAACGTCGAGAAGAACGTTGGCAACGCTGGGTGGAGATCGTAAGTATTTCAGAAGGGGCGTAGCATCGGTGCTTGGATTATCTGCTGAGTTTCTTGAGACCATCACGCCCCCCTAAGGATAATCATTGATCGTATAGTGGCCCAAAAGGCTATGATTGAATAAATACCAATTCGAGAATTGCAGAAGCACAAAGTCCAATAGAAAATATAACCATCGCTTCACTTCAATGTTCAGGCAGGTGCAAACCGTGTTGATGACACAGAAACAACGTACCGCGCCGCAACAGAGCAAACCGGATCGACATCCGGTAATGGCCCGTTCTCTCCGTGACCTACCGCGCTACGCGCTACAACAAACCCCAAGTCCGGACACTCTACCAAAAATCCGCCCGCCGTCGATGCCTCGAGTGGCTCCGTTACCGACCGTCATGCCGCAACGAAACGTCGGTCCGTGCCATTTCCGGAAGTTTGGGCGGCCACTCAATCGCCGAGAAAAGGCTCCAACGAATGATATGGAAGCGCCATCAGGCACAGATATCTCCAAGACATCATTCTGGTATGTTTCAGGATGAAAGCACTCGCATGGTTTCTCCTTAGAACACTCAGGCGTTAATTTGCATTGGGCTTGTCCGGCCGAATGGAAGGTGATTACCCAAGATGGATGGAGCGAGATGCGGCGTTCATTGATTTTCGGTCTGACCATCGCGGCGGCCGGTACGGTATACTATTGGTCTGCATGCATTATCGTCCCGCCCCATGCTGTTGCGGTTATCACACGCGGGGATAGTGTGGTTCGGGTGGAGCAGCCGGGCCTGCGCTGGCATGTTCCGCTTCTGGAACGAGTGGGCCATATCTCAGTTACGCGCCATTACGAGACCGCGCTAAAAGTGAACGCAAAACTGTCCGACGGTTCTGGTTGCCGCATTGTGGCTGTATTAATTACGCGGGCTGCAGACCCGGTCAAAGCGTACCGCTGGCGATTGGCGCGAAATGCGGATGTCAGTGCGGACAGTTTGAATGATGTCGGCAAGGTGTATACCGCGGCTAGCCGGGTATTTCGCACTCAATTGCTGGCTGTGGTGGCAAAAACAACGCCGGATAAAGCAGCGTCTGGTGGAATTGAGGCATGGATTAGTCAGCTTCACGACGGGCCGTTGGAAGATGGAACCACACTATTACAAGCCCGACCCGCTACGGTGAGCTGTTCACGCACGAAGACTGTTGCGCAACAGAGTGTTGAGAAATTTTTAGAGCCGACCTACGGAGCGTTGATGCCATTTGTGCGAACCATTTCTCGGCCTGACACAGCACCCACAGCGATAGTGCATCGTTTCGTCTTGCCGAAATTTGAGTTAATAGCGCGCGACGCCAGAGTTGTGTTCGAAGGTCTGGCCGTTGCGTATCGCATCAAGAACGCGGAGCAGTTCAAAAATGTGCACGGCAATGGTGGACGAGCCATTTTGATTGCGAACTCCAGACTGGGAAACCGGCTGTTAGCTTCGCTACGGCAGGTCGCTAGCAGCACAGACGTGTCAGCGATAGCTACTTTCGATCCATTGATTGTCGTTGGACGTGGCATCGGAGGTGCCGGAGTGGCGTTAGATAATTTTGGTGTTGAGATCATCGACTTTGGTGGCAAGGATGCGGGATATCGTTTGCAGTTGCCTTCAAAATGAAGATTCGATGGCGCTCGGATCACTTTAAGGAAGGCGAAGTTGGTCTGGAGTGGGCCAAAAGTGTTTACCTGACAGCCGTCGCTGCACGGTTGATCCAGACTCCAAAGCTGCCGCAACTTCCAAAAATCTAAGCCCAGCAGAGTGCCGCAACAATTTAAATTGCGTTCCTGGTGCTTCGGCGTGCCGCAGAAAACACGCGCCAGCTGATCGTCCTATCCGACTTATGTCGCTCATGACCCTAAGCACCGCAGAACACGCCCACCGGAAGCACCGGATTTTTATCGATGTTGGTTCTATAGCTGGCTTGAAATTCGGGATGAATTGCTACCAATCTCAGGGGCGGACGACGATGACGAAATGGGACTTGCGCATGGAACACTTCGCGCCGGAGCCATGGCGCTGATTGCCGATGATCCGGCCCGCCAAACACCGGACGGTTTAATTGCGCTGGTCATCCATGAGCGGTTAGAGGTTCATTGATAGCAAGGATTGTACACTGGTGCTTTATCTCAGCGCGCTTCCAATCCCTGATCATCTTCCAGTCGGCGTGTGAGTTCTTCGATCATCATGGTCACTTCATCGTCGCGTAAGCGTCCGTGATAAGATAGGAATTCTTTCACTCTTCGTCCCGACTTACGGCCGAGCACCCGCCCGTCCCGCATGACCAATCGCGAGCGGACTAGCTCAACAGCTTCACCGTGGCAGTAAGCGCATCGCGCTTCGTAAAGCTTATCTACATCAAGGTTTTGAGCGTTGGCGGCAAATGGGCCAGCAATGAAGGTCGTGAGTGCAACTAGGCCACCAAGTGATGTCTTTGCTTGAAAATCCATTGGCAGACTTCCTTCTATGCCGGAAACCATATCTAAAAATGGCACATTACTTTGGAGCTGCACACCTACTGTTTTGATTGGAACCGAATTATTTATGCCCCGCTTCAACAAAGCTGACCGCCAATGGGCGCACCGCATCCATGAGATGATTGCCGAACCTCGACGCACCGGACGTTGCCTGACGCGCTGTATCGCCAGAAAAGCGCTTCTTGTATCCCGTCATGGCCTATGAGACAGACTGCGGTGCTTTACTAGAGAAGGTTTTCTAGCTCATCGTGATCCAATGAGGGATGACGAATGACAAAGAGACCGGAGCCGCGTGAGACGGCCGAGAGACATGTAAAGGACATCGGCCGGAAGACCCGTCGGAAGTTTTCTTCCGAGGAGAAGATCCGGATTGTCCTTGAAGGCCTGCGTGGGGAATATTCCATTGCCGAGCTGTGCAAGCGCGAGGGCATTGCCACCGGCGATCACACGAATGCGAGAACGCCTTCACGCCTGATCACAGCAGAGCCCGTAATAAACATGGCCAGAACACGAGCGTTCACAGGTCCGTTATTATCGAAACGTCTTGTTTCCAAATGAGAGTTTTCTGCACGCACCGAAACGCACTAAAATGCAGCGACGTTGTGACGTGGGTGAAATGAAGTCACGCAACTGAGAGGTCGGAATTATAGTTATAAATAACTGTTACTTCGACGTTTGTTTTATTTCACGCCATCCGAGATACCGCTTGTTTCACGTTTTTCAAACACGATAACTCACATTCAATTCTCACAGATGTTATTACGAAACGATGAGTTTCATATTTACATCCGTCGAGCTGGATCCTATCTTCCACGTCGTCGGGGCAGCGACTGCCGCACCCGAGCGGACCCAACAATCAATACGGGTTCGGGACGTCTTCCGGGGCGTTACCTTCCACAATTGCTCAAAAAAGCAAGCCAAGGAGATAGATCATGAAAAACATTATCACAGCAGCAATTCTCGCCATTGCCCTCAGTGCAGGCGCCGTTTCAGCTCAGGCTGAAGTTGCCTACGACGATGCCGTCGCTACAGGCCAGACCTTGCACCCAAATGGTACCGCTGGCGCTAAGTAACCGAGCGGTTCTGTCAACACAGTGAATTCAAAAAATTACTCACAAGAGTAAGCCAAGGAGATAGATCATGAAAAACATTATCACAGCAGCAGTTCTTGCCATCGCCCTCAGTGCAGGCGCCGTTTCAGCTCAGGCTGAAGTTGCCTACGACGATGCCGTCGCTGCAGGCCAGACCTTGCACCCAAATGGTACCGCTGGCGCTAAGTAAGCGAGCAACCTTACGAAACCAAACAGAGCTATTTGGCGGATGACTATCTCAACTGAAGATCGCATTCGTCAGACAGATCTGCTCGTTATCTCGACTTCGTAACATCGACGCTGGGCCGCCCCCCCCAACAGCCCCGCGTTGATAAAAGCAGAAAATTCAACGTCTGACGTTTGCTAACACCAATTGCTCTTCCCCTTACGCATCTGGTGGTGGACGACGTCGGCCAAACAAATGGAGAATACAAATGAACACTCTGATCAAAGCAGCAATCGTAGCGATCGCACTCGGCGCAGGCACTGTCGGTGCAAATGCGCAAGCCGAGCAGGACCGAGTGTTGGACGTTGCCTATGGTTCCGGTCTTGTTGATATCAAGTAACGACCGGCACTCACCACAGTCCGGCATGCTCTGGATCTGGTTTTGACCGGGTCATCACTACAAGGCCCAGCGGTATCGCTGGGCCTTTCATTTTTTTGAGCGTCACAGACGCGCGCGTCCGCTGACGTGCTGCGTTAGACAACACTTGACAGTTCGTTCTTGTAACGTCCTTTTCGGGTCAAAAGTGAGCGTCATTGAAATTTGGCAGCCTTCCGCTTTCAGGCGAAGCAGACGTCTTTTCACGTAGTCCTGCGCCCACCGCAATGTCCGCTTTCTCTGCGAAGCGGCAGGCGCGCATCGTGGAGCGGTGGGCGGCTGAAAGCGTAACATCTGTTTCTGGGACAAGCGGATCAAACAACGTTTCATCGCTCTGATACGATGGGCCAATTACGGACTTTCGCGGCAGTTGCGAAATAGAAGATCGCTGCGACTTGGAGCGGACATCCAGAGCGATCGTGAGTCGCTGAACGCCCTGCCCCGTCATCGATAAATCCACCACCAATGTTCACCGAATTCTGATGCATCGTGATTTGCGATGCAGAAAGTTGGGGCCACAATGCATCCTTACGCGGCGCGCTCTGTTCCTCGTTTGAGGCTCGCTCTTTCTGAACTGTGCGACGCCTGTGCAACGGCGAACTCTTGGACGGCTTGTGCGGATGAGCATCAAATAGGCACACGAAAGGCCCTTCTATCTATGGCATCGGCAATCAAATCCAAATCCAACATCTTCTTAATTGCGTCGTTGGTCGTGCTGTCTCTGTTCTGGTCCGATGCTCTGCAGGCCCAGGAACCAGCACCGCTGCCAGACTACGTGATTAAGGAATTCGGCAAACCTCCAGCAGTACCGAAAGGCCCGCTGTCTAAGGAGTTGCAGTTCGCTGTGAAGGTGGCCCTTGTCGACGGTATGCTTCAATCGACATGGGGGAGAGATCAGACGATAGCTCTGGACGAAATTGCCCAGTCAAAAGATCCTCGGATTGTTTGGATTATCAGCGATTTGATGCGCTTCGTCACGGAGCCCAGGTTCAACGCGGCACTCACCAATGCTGCTTCCAAGTTGCTGGGCAAAAGGCTGACACATGAAAACCAATGGGGCGTCGTAACGGATCATCTCATTGCATGGGATATTCCAGCACCCCCTGATTATTTACGGGCGAAGCGCGCCATTTTTACGAGTATTGAAACAGGCTGGGACAAGATCTTTGTTGAAGGCAATATCGACTGGAGGCACGTCTCATGGGGAGGCGTTCTGATCGACGATCGCAAGTACGATAAGACAGACGAGTTGTGCAATTGCATTCCCGCAGCAGACAACCCCAAAGTGAGCAGCGCAAAAGATGCGACCTGGCTTAAGGACGAGGATATTGTTTTTGGTATTGGGATAAACGGTGAGTATCGGGCCTACCCGCGACGCATTATGGAAGTGCGCGAGATGGTGAACGACACGTTAGGCGGAAGACATCTTGGGATACCCTATTGCACTTTGTGTGGTGCAGCCCAGGCCTACTACACCGATCAGCTACCTAGGGGAATTGACCGACCAATACTGCGCACATCAGGACTGTTAATTCGGTCCAATAAAGTAATGTACGACGTCAATACATACTCGGTGTTTGATACGTTTCTGGGCAAAGCGGTGACGGGTCCTCTGGCGGAAAAGAACCTGAAACTGAAGCAGGCCAGTGTCGTGACAACCGATTGGGGTACGTGGAAGAAAGCACACCCTGAGACAACGGTGCTGGTCGAAGCCCTAGCGCTTGGTCGCGATTTTGATTTTAGCAACACTCGGGATGCCAATGGTCCGATATTTCCGGTCGGTGATGTCGACCCACGTTTGCCGGTTCACGAGGACATCATTGGCATTGTCACAGCGTCAGGCAAGCCAGTGGCGTTTCAACGAAGCAAGGCATTTGTGGCATTGAAAAAAGGCGATGTGATCGCTTGTGAAAACGTCCGTCTGAAACTTGATGCTGGTGGTATAAAAGCTGTAGATGCAGATGGTTCTGATCTTGGTAGCCATCAGGCATTCTGGTTTGCCTGGTCGCAGTTCCATCCTCAAACTGCACTCTGGAGTAGGTAGGACAATCTCCAGCGCGCTTTCCACGCGCTCGTCCCCTACGCACGAATGTCTTGGTTTCATTCGACATCAACTACTGTGCAGTCAATTTGATCAATGGCAGTGATCAAGATGATATGTCGCAAAAAAACGCGACTTGTCCAGGGTCTGCATTGGATCAATAGTGTGCGTCGCTGTGCAATGCCACGTCCGCTACTGGTTGAAGCAGACATCCCGACGACATGTTTTACACAAGATTCATAACGCGACGCTAAGTCATTGAAATATAATAGATGGTGATGTCGTGTTTTCGGCTTCACTTCACAAACCAGACAACTACTTCCCAACGGGATTAACCGATTTGAGTGTGGTGAGTGCCCGGAAGCGAAAGCGGGTTGACCAAATTCTTTGTTCCCGCACACCACGATCACTCACTAAATAGGCCAGTTTTGCGAACGTGCACGTTTCCGTGTGAACGGCTTACTTAAAGTACACACCAGCAAGATAAATCCTGATTTGAATGGCAAGGGTTTTGGTTCGGCAACCGTCTTGAGAGTCTGTACGATGAAATCCTCACCTTGTTTCATGTATTTGGCCGACCGCGAGCCGACGGGGATGTTGCTTGCGGTCAAAGTGAACTCAGTACCGCCATCGACTTCACGCAATCGTATGACACCGTGCACGGCTCATCGTCTAACAGTGTGAAGCGAAATGTGCGCGAATAGCGCCGCGGTCGGTCATATTCGAGCACCTGTCCGACAACACCGGTATATTTTCCATCGTCGGTCCGCATGCAAATTCGATTGCCGGGCGGCATCACGAGGTAGAAATCAGACATGTCCAAGCAATCCGGACGCGGACCCAAGCATCTTAAAGCGATCAACCTTGCACTGCAGGGCGGCGGCGCGCATGGCGCATTCACGTGGGGCGTACTCGATCGGTTATTTGAGGAAGACCATCTGTGGATCGAGGCTATATCGGGCACGAGCGCCGGTGCCATGAATGCGGTCGTCGCTACGCAGGGCATGTACGACAATGGTGCCGACGGCGCTCGGCAGGCACTCGAAGATTTCTGGCGCAAAGTCTCGGACACCGCCCGTACCAGTCCGTTGCAACGCACCCCCCTCGACATGCTGCTCGGCAACTGGTCGCTTGAACACACGCCCGGCTACATGATGCTCGATTTGATGACACGGCTGGCGTCGCCCTATGACCTCAACCCGTTCGACATCAATCCGCTGCGCGATCTGGTCGAGGAATTTGTCGACTTTGACAAGGTAGCCAGAGAGACTGACATGGAGGTTTTTCTGTCGGCCACCAATGTTGAGACCGGGCGCGTACGGGTCTTTCGGCGGCACGAGATTTCGACAGACGTGATTATGGCGTCGGCCTGCCTGCCGTTCATGTATAAGGCAGTAGAGATTGACGGTGTGCCGTACTGGGACGGCGGTTATATGGGCAATCCAGTCCTGTTTCCGTTCATCGATTACAGCCCGTCCAGCGACATCGTTATCGTGCAGATCAATCCGATTGAGCGACCGGGAACGCCGCGTACCGCGCACGACATTCTCAACCGCGTCAACGAGATCACGTTCAACGCATCGCTTTTGCGTGATCTGAGGGCTATCGATTTCGTCGACCGCCTTCTCGAAGAAGGAAAGCTTTCCGCCGATTCCTACCGGAAGATGAAAATACACGTGATCGATGGCTGTGGCGACATGCTGAAACTGGATGCTTCGTCAAAGCTGAACGCCGAATGGGCATTCCTCATTCACTTGCGCGACATCGGTCGAAATACGGCACAAGAATGGTTGAAAAAACACTTTGATGACATTGAAACCCGTTCGACCGTTGACATTCGCGCGATGTTTGCCGGCATCGGCAGTCAGCATCACGGCTGAGTGTACACGCTCGAGGCAGCGAGTGCGACGAGGGGCAGGTCACCAGCATTTTGAAGAAGGCAGGTCGAGTTCTCTTCCTACAGTGACATGCAATCAGTGATTGCTTAAATACGTAGATTTCAGCCTGAGTTCGCTATTTGCGTTCAGTGATACAAAAATTGTTTTTTTATTTCTATCCTGGAACAATCGGCGCTTCCGCTTTTGGCCCATTGCGACGGACGTCGAATGACCGCTTTCGAAAGATTTGCAGACGTGGTTCTTGCCGTGGGAATGGTGCCCAGCCTGCACTAGCTATATGTCCGCTTTCTCTGCACAGCTGACATGGACGGCGTCGTGTAGCGAGAAAGACGTTTCGTCTGGTTGTGGCCCATAGCCGAAGTCTAATATCGATTTTATGATGTCAGTTCTTGATGGAGAAGCAGACGTAGATCCACCAGCGCGTTCCGTCTGCGATTGACCCCGAGCGGTCAAACGATTTGCGACGCGCAAAACAACCAGTGCGCGTTGCAGCGACCGATTGGCCCACTAACATCCGTCGCCTCGTATATGGCAACTACCTGATCTTCTATCGCTACCTCTATGACAAAGCGCTGTGCACATTCTCCGCATTTCAGAGCAGCTCCAAGATCTCTCACGGATCGTACTTGAGGAATAATTACCCTCATTAACACGCGTTGTTGTGTGTTCTAGTGTAAGCTATGTGTAAGCTATGAACTTTTAGCGTTAAACTCAAAATCACCTAACTCTTTGAAATCGTTGGTGACCCCGACGTGATTCGAACATGTGACCTCCAGATTAGGAATCTGATGCATGGTAGGTCAACAGCCGCGCAAGCTGCAATTCAAGACGGTTGCGCGCCCCCGCAACCAATGATTTCCTATATCAACTTATCTCTGCACAACGACGAATGCTACATCTATGGATGCCCGCCTCGCGCGGAATGAAAGACCTAATCGGAAAGGTTTTAGGCACGGGCGTGCTGTGCACGAAAGCTAATGACAAGAGCACCTGCCGCAATCGAAACTTTTGGGGAAATCCAAACGTCGATGCAGATGTTTTCGCAGAACTAGTTGTGAAAAATACTCTGTTGGAGGTGCCGGTCCTCCCAAAATGCCGACGCAGAAAAAGTTGATCGTTGAATTTTCAATTCGACGGGGATTTGAATTATGGACGTTATCGAAACGGCAAAACTCCGCCGTCTTCATCCCCGCTGCCCGCTCTTTCAAAATCCCGATGATCTGCTCGTCTGAAAACCTGCTCTTACGCATCGTCCGTCTCCTGCTCGGTCGACAGACTCAATCTCAAATGGAGGACGTTTTAAGGGGCAGGGTCAGTCCGCTTAGGGTCAACTGCAGACGGAACGATCTGGTGGATCTACGTCTGCTACTCCATCAAGAACTGACATCACTAAATCAATATTAGACTTCGGCTTTGGGCCAACACCAGACCTCACCAATTAACAGGCACGGCAGGAATAGCGCTACCCCGAATACTATTGACAGCGAGACAGCGATTTAATATTGAATTCTGAATTCAGAGTTCGGAATGTAATTATGAAACCTATTGCGCTGGCCCCCAGCCTTACTGAGCAGGCCTATCAGGCTGTCGTCGACGAGATCTGCGATGGGGCGTTGGCTTCTGGCTCACGCCTGGTGCAGGAGCAGCTTGCAAAGCGCTTGGGAATTTCACGGCAGCCAATTCAGCAGGTCATGGGACTGCTCAAGGCCGATGGGCTTGTGGAAGATGCTCCAGGTCGCGGAATGTTGGTCGCACCACTGGACGCCTCGTTGGTTACGAGCCGGTATCAGATCAGGGGCGCAATGGACGGTTTGGCGGCTCAATTGGCCGCGACCCGTGCAGGCTCTTTGGTGGGCGTGAAAGACCAAATTGCTCGACGCGGTCGCTCCATCGTGAAAGCGGGGATTGCTGCGATCGAGTCCAAGGCCATTAAAAGGATGGTCGCCTATGATGTTGAGTTTCACAACTTCGTTTACGAATGTTCGGGAAACTCGCTGATCACAGCAACCTGTGAGCCACATTGGCTGCATCTGCGTCGCGCCATGAGCGAAGTGCTCAGGAAAGCAGCCCCACCCGAAGACATTTGGAAACAACACGAAAATATCCTGAATGCGGTCCTTGAGGGAGATGCAAAAAACGCAAAATCCCTCGCGATCAAACATGTTGAGCAGGCTTGCGAGGGGCTGACTAACGCACTCACCGTGTGATCAAGTAAAACTAGCAGAGTAAGATGAGGTTGATCACTTGTTATCTGACCGGAATTGGGGAGAAATTTCCGCGAGACTGATGGTCACGTTGAAACTGCGACAGCGTGACTTGGCTCCGGTGATCAATCTGGAACCCAAACTGCCCATGGCGACACTCGTAACAGTTGTCAATACGGAGTTCGAATGATGACGCCGATCCCGAATCTCGGACAAATGCTTTCCGCGCAGGCGCGACTGCAGCCGGACCGGATCGGCGCGCGCGATCTTAGCCGCTCCATGAGCTTTCAATTATGGAATGAGCGTGCGTGCCGACTTGCCAACGCACTACTCGGCATGGGTCTCGCGAAAGGCGATCGATTTGGCGTTCTCGCCTGGAATAGGATCGAATGGCTTGAGATCTATGCAGCTGCGGCCAAAGCAGGTCTTATTGCCGTTCCAATCAATTTCCGGCTTGTTGCTTCCGAGATACGTTTCATCTTGGAGGATTGCTCCGTCTCGGCCGTCATTGCCGAGCACGGACTTCACAGCGCAATCGAAGAGATCCGGCCCAATATTGACCTCCCGTCGAGCCGCTTCATCCATCTGGGAGACGGGCCGGTACCGGGTGATTGGCGCACTTACGAGGCGCTCATCGCGAATGCAACGGCTGGCGAACCGGACGTCTCCGTCGCACCCACGGATCCTGGGTACCTGATGTACACATCGGGGACCACAGGTCGTCCTAAGGGTGTGGTTCGTGGGCACGCCAGCTTGGGCTTGATGGCGATGATGACTGATATCGAACTCGGCCTCAGTAGGCGTGACAATGCCCTGCTTGTTATGCCGATGTGCCACGCGAACTCTTTGTATTTCTTCGCTGCTTTCCTTCATTGCGGCGCCGTGACGAGCGTCCTTTCGCGGCCGAGTTTTGATCCTGAACTGTGCCTGCGTGCGTTTTCGGATATGGGCGCGACGTTTACTTCACTCGTTCCGACACACTACGAGATGTTGTTAGAGGCGCCTCGGCCGGAGAGCGATTTTGGGAGGGTCGAAAAATTAATGGTCTCTTCAGCGCCGGCGCGCGTCGAGACAAAGCAAAGAGTGATGGAGATGTTTCCAAACTCAGGC
>JAJFJS010000094.1 GCA_021773815.1 Gammaproteobacteria bacterium | reverse complement strand
CTGGCAGTCCGGGGCCGCGTGGCTGCCGCTGGACCGTGCCTATCCGGCGGCCCGCATCGCCGACATGCTCGACGATTCGGGCGCCGGTATTGTTGTGACGCAGGCTTCGCTGCTCGACGAGTTGCCGCCGTTCGCGGGCGTCGTCGTGTTGCTCACCGATGACGGTGACATCGATGAGATTCGGGAGGTGGTCGGCGATGCGGGGGCGCCGTTGCCGGTCGATTCCGCATCGCTGGCCTACCTGATCTATACGTCCGGTTCGACGGGCCGGCCCAAGGGCGTGCGCGTGCCGCACGGCGCCGTTGTGAACTTCCTGTTGAGCATGGCGCGCGAGCCGGGCTGCGGTCCCGGCGACCGGTTGCTGGCGGTCACGACGCTGAGTTTCGATATCGCCGTGCTCGAACTGCTGCTGCCGCTGGTCACCGGTGCGACCGTGTGTATCGCGCCTGCATCGACGACGAGCGACGGCGCCGCGCTGGCTGCGCTGCTGGACGCATCGGCGCCGACGATCATGCAGGCGACGCCGGCGACCTGGCGCATGTTGCTCGACGCCGGCTGGTCGGGTGCGGCCGAGCTGCGCATCCTGTGCGGTGGTGAGGCGCTCGACCCGCCGCTGGCGCGCCGATTGCTCGCGACCGGCGGCGAGCTGTGGAATATGTACGGCCCGACGGAGACGACGATCTGGTCGACGTGTGCGCACATCACGACGCCGGCGGCGCCGATCCCGATCGGCCGGCCGATCGCGAACACGACGGTGCACGTACTCGATGCCGGCATGCAACCGGTGCCGCCGGGCGTCGCCGGCGAGTTGTTTATCGGCGGCCTCGGCGTCGCCGATGGTTATCACGACCGAGCCGAACTCACGGCCGAGCGGTTTGTGCCCGATCCGTTTGCGGCCCATGCATCGGCGCATCGTTCATTGGAACGCGGTTCATCGGCTGCCTCGCTATCGGGCGGGCGGTTGTATCGCACCGGCGACCGCGCGCGCTGTCTTGCCGACGGCACGCTGGAACTGCTCGGGCGCATGGACCGGCAGGTCAAACTGCGCGGGTTCCGGATCGAACTCGGCGAGGTCGAGGCGGCGCTGGCCGCGTTGCCCGGCATCGGGTCGGCGGCCGTTGCGGTCGTCGATGAGCGACTCGTCGCTTGGGTCGTGCCCGCGGATGCACCGCCGGATGTCGACGCGTGGCGCCGCGCGCTGCGTGACGTGCTGCCGGGCTACATGGTGCCGTCGTGGTTCATCGCACTGGAGGCGCTGCCGCTGACGCCCAACGGCAAGCTCGACCGGCGTCGGCTGCCGGCGCCCGATCGCAGTGCGGCGATTACCACTGCATCGGTCGCGCCGCGCGGGCCCGTCGAGGCCACGCTCGCGCAGCTGTTTGCCGATGTGCTCGGTCTGGCGCGCGTCGGCGTCACTGACAACTTCTTCGAGATCGGCGGGCATTCTCTGCTGGCGACCAAACTTGTCGCGCGCATTCGCGACACATTGGCGACCGAAATACCGCTGCGCGCGCTGTTCGACGGGCCGACTGTGGCCGAACTGGCCGCGTCATTGGCGACGGATGATATGACGCAGCGCATCGTCGAGTTTACGCAGCGGTCCGGGCGGCTGGAACCACGTGCTGCCGGGCTGACCGCGCGGGCGCCGGCATCCTTCATGCAGCAGCGACTGTGGTTTCTGGATCGTCTCGACCCGGATAGCGGTGTCTACAACCTCGCGTGGTGTCTGCGCCTGACCGGTGCGCTTGATGAGGCTGCACTCGCGCACGCCGTCGGTACGCTGGTCGCGCGCCACGAGAGCCTGCGCACGACATTCGGCGATGACGACGGTGAGCCGGTGCAATGCATCGCCGACGATGTTGCCGTCGCAATCGAACGCGCGACGGTCGAAGTCGACGCACTGATGACACAATTGAATACGCTGGCCAAACGCCCGTTTGCGCTCGATGCCGGCCCGCTGCTGCGGGTGCACGTACTGGAGACAACCCCGCACACGTCCCCGGACACCCACGTGCTGCTGCTCGTGATTCACCATATCGTTGCCGACGGCTGGTCGATGTCGGTGCTGTTCGACGAGTTGTCGCGGGCCTATAACGCGTTTCGTCGCGGCGAGACGCCGGCGTTCCCGCCGCTGCCGCTGCAGTACGCCGATTACGCGGCCTGGCAGCGCGAGCGGCTGACCGGTGAGGCGCTCGAGCGTGAAGTGGCGCACTGGCGCGAGCGGCTGGCCGGTGCGCCGCCGTTGCTCGCGCTGCCGACCGACCGGCCGCGTCCGGTCGTACAATCGCATCGCGGCGCGCGGGTGTCGGCCACCGTGCCTGCCGAACTGACCGGGCGCATCCGGCGACTGGCCGCGGATGCGGACTGCACTTTGTTCATGGCGCTGCTCGCGGCGTTCGATGTCGTGCTGGGTCGCTGGGCCGGCACGCACGATGTGGTCGTCGGCACGCCGATCGCCGGGCGCGGGCGCACGGAACTGGAAGGGCTGATCGGGTTCTTCGTCAACACGCTGGTGCTGCGTACGCGCCTGAACGGCAACCCGACC
>JAJFJS010000093.1 GCA_021773815.1 Gammaproteobacteria bacterium | reverse complement strand
CTTCGTTATAGGTGATCCGTTTCAGCTTGCTGCCATCCGCCAGGTCACCGAGGAACAGTTCCCAGTTGCCGCGTTCGAGGATGCGCACGACCAGAACATGTCGCCCGTCGGGCGCCGGGAACGGCGCCCAGTTCGTATCGTGGGTGAAGGTGCGTTGCTGCACGTCGCGATCCGGACCGAGAATTCGCAGGGTATAGAGGTTCATCGGTGTCTGGGTGTGGGTACCGTTTTTCCGGTCCAGCATTTCCAGCAGTTTTTTCTCGCTCTCCTTCCACGCCCGGAAGATTACGGTCTCGCTGTCGGGCAGGAAGTATGCTTCGCCTTCCTGCCAGTCGGCTGTAAAGGTGAGTTGTGTCTGTTCGGTGCCGTCCGATCGCATGCGCCACAGATCGGCGTTGCCGTTGACTTGACGGCCGAAGACGATCCACTTGCCGTCCGGAGATACCGTCGCTTCGGCGTCGTACCAGCGGTTGTCGGTCATGCGTTTGACGTTCGACCCGTCGGGATCGGATGAATACAACTCCGCGCCCTGCGGATAATCGGCATCGTTCGACCAGTCGCCGGCCGGCATGTCGTCGATGTGATCACGGGTTGACGTAAAGAGCAGTCGGTCGGTGTCGGGATAGAACCATGAGCAGGCATCCATGCCGCGATCGTTGATGCGGCGGATGTCGGTGCCGGTGTCCGTGAACGTATAGGTCAGGGCGCCGCCGACCTTGCCGCGGCCGGGCGCCTGCGCATCGGGATCCTTGACCTGGGCGATCAGGTGCACGCCGTCGGGTGCGTAATAGGCCTCACCGTTCTCGGCGAGGTTCTGGATTCGGTACATCGGCAGTTCGCGCGAATCCGTAAACGGTTTGTCGGTATCTTTGGCGACTGCGACTGTCGATCCGGCCAGAATGCCGGTGCAGACAATCAGTGCAACAGGAATAAATGGCGTTTTCATGCGTGGTGCTCCGTCCCCCATGGCGATGGCTGAGTGTAAACCAGCCGGCGCCTGGCCAAGGCGCCGATGGTGTGCCGTTTTGTAATAGTTTGTAACAAGCCCGCCCTGCGGTTCCGGGATGACGGGCAAAAGCCAGCCGTCTCGGGCACACTGCATTCTTCGACAGCGGTGTACGCGGGGCTCCGATGACAGTGACAACTATATGAGCCGCCGGCCGCTGCCGGCGCCGGACTCCACCGGCCTGCAACTCGGCTGGTTCTGGCTGACGCCGGGCATCGGCCGGGGGAATGCCATCGTTCTGCTGTTCAGCGGCTTCAGTCTTATCAGCCTCGTGACGTTCATGACCTTCCTGCAGCCGTACCTGCTGCAGGAAGTTCTGCATATTCCCGAGGAGCGGCAGGGTTCGCTGATCGGCACGCTGCAGTTCATGCACGAAGCGATCGTCGTGTTGCTCGCGAGTTTCATCGGCGCGTCGTCTGACAAGTTCGGCCGCCGTATCGTCTATGTCATCGGCGTGTGTTTGTTTGCCACCGGCTTCGTGATTTATCCGCTGGCCGAATCCGCGGGTCAGTTGTATGCGTTCCGCGTGGTCTACTCCATCGGGTTTGCGACTGCTTCCGTCATGTTGCATGTGTGCCTGGCTGAGTACTCGCAGGAGGCCACCCGCGGCCGGTGGCTCGGCATGGTCGGTATCATGAACGGCCTCGGCGTCGTGACGATGGCGCTGGTCCTGTCGCGCGCGCCGCAGTGGTATATGGGTCTCGGTTTTGACAGCGCGCAGGCCGTACGCCTCAGTTACTGGACGTTCGCCGTTTACCTGTTGGCGCTGGCCGCCGCGCTGCGCTTCGGTCTGGCGCCGGGTCTGGCGACGGGCGTGGCGCCGGTCAACCGCAGGGAGCCCAGCTGGAAGGTGGCGATGCGCGGTTTTTCAGCAGCGCGGCAGAACCCGCGGATCCTGCTGGCCTATAGCATGGCATTTGCATCGCGTGGCGACCTCGGCATCCTGACCGTGTTCTTCTCGCTGTGGTTCCTGCAGCGGGGCAATGACCTCGGCATGACGACGGCCGAAAGCATGGCGAAGGCGGGCATGCTGTTCGGACTGAGCCAGGCGGTCGGCCTGCTGTGGTCGTATCCGATGGGCATGATCATCGATCGCGTGCCACGCATGACCGCGATGTGTATCGCGTTCGGCCTGGCGACCGTGGGTTATTTTGCACTTGGGCAGATCGAGAACCCGTTCGGCAGCCTGATCTTCTTTGCCTGCGTACTCGCCGGCATGGGCGAGTCGAGTGCGATGATCGCAGGTGGCGTGCTGATTGGTCAGGAAGCGCCGGCGAAGAATCGCGGTGCGGTGCTGGGCACATACAGCCTGATGGGTGCGGCGGGCATCATGGTGCTGACGTTCGTCGGCGGCATCCTGTTCGACCGGCTGGGTCGGACCGCGCCGTTCACGATGATGGGAGCGATCAACCTGTTCGTGTTCATCGGCGCCTGGATGTTGCGACGGCAGAATCGTGACGACTGACGACACCGCGCCGACATCTGGCCGCGCTTTGTGCCCGCATCGCCGATAATTAGCGCCTGACCACGTTACTCGCCGAAACGCCGCGATTTTCGGCTGTTCGCGATGCGCGCCGACGCCCTACGGTTGGCTCATGTCGAGCGCAATCCCTTCTGACGAGACGGCCGCAACCCAAAGGCCTCGTTTTCCCGAGCACATGCCGCCGGGGATGACCGCCACGTCGCCCGATACACTGACGATCATCACGACCTACCAGTGCAACGCGGCCTGCACCGATTGCTGTTTCGAGTGCGGCCCGACCGTGCGCGGGCGCCTGAGCCTCGCGGCCATGCGCCGCCATATCGATGCTGCGGTCGCGGCGTTCCCGGGGTTGCGGCTCGTCGTCTTTAGCGGCGGCGAGTGTTTCCTGCTCAAGCACGATCTGTTTGCGGCGATTGCCCATGCACGGTCGGTCGGGTTGCGTACCCGTTGCGTTACCAACGGTTTCTGGGGCAAGACGCCGACGCAGTGCCGGCAGACCGTGCGGCAACTCGTGCGTGCCGGTATCGATGAGATCAACATCAGTACCGGTCACGATCACCAGCATTGGGTGCCGGTGCAACGCGTGATCCGTGCGGCGCAAACGCTGGTCGCGCGGGGCATCTTCACGCTCGTGACCGTGGAAATGGATACGCCGGACAGTCATTGCCTGCAACAACTCGCCGGCGATCCGGATATCGGTCGATTGTTGCGCCGGCCCGCGCTGTTTCGCCTGCAATGTAACTCGTGGATGCCGTTTCGTGAGGCCGGCCGGATGCGTCGCATGCTGAACGACAAGAGTGCACTGCATCGTGGTTGCAGCCAGTTGTTTCACAACGTGACGCTGACGCCGCGACTCGAGCTTGCCGCTTGCTGCGGATTGACGATGGAGCATATTCCGGAGATGAAGCTCGGCCCGGCATCGACCGCCGCGTCCATGGCGACGCGGTACTACGGCCAGCTCGAGGATTTTCTGAAAATCTGGATTCACGTCGACGGGCCGTCGACGATCATCACGCGGCTGTTCGGTGATGCCGCACGCGAGGATCTGCGTGACGTCGTCCATATCTGCCAGGCCTGCGCGATTCTGCACCAGCATCCCGAGATCCGGGCACGCCTGCAACGGCGTTATCGGGAATTCGTCCCCGACGTCATGAGCCGGTTCTATCTTCGCCATCACATCGACAGCGGGTCCGTGCCGGCCACCGGCGCTCCCGTCCAAGCAAACCCCGATCAGGAGAGATCGCTATGAAACGCAGAAACTTTTTGAGCCTGTCCGCCGCCGGCATCGGCCTGGCCGGCATGGGGCCGGCCGGCGCCGCGACCGACGGCCGGATGTTCGGAGCGCCGCAGTATGCGGGGGGTTCCGGGCAGGCGCTCGGTGAGAACCGGATGCGCCTCGCGCTGAGTCGCATGGAGATGCCTGTTGAGACATGGGAGCCGGTGCTCGGCATGTCGCGCGTCTGGAACGCGGTACTGCAGGACGAGACGACGCAGCAGGCATTTCTGGCCGCGCCGCGCCGGTTCCTCGCGCGCCGGGGCATTCCGCCGTCCGTCATCGACCGCAGTCCGCAGGAATTTCGGCTGCTGCGGCTCGTCTGCGATCCGTATGTGCGTCATGTCGCCAGCGCCGGCAATTACGACGCGTTTATCAGCCGGTTGAAGGAAGATGATCTGTTGCATGACGATGCCGAAGATTCACTGCGGCAGCGCGTGCGCCAATTGCTTGCGACCGATCTCGAGCAACTGCGACAGCGGGTGCCTGAAATGGCGACCGGCGGGCTGGCATTGTCGGACCTGGCCGAGTCGGCGGATCTGTATGCCGTGACGAGGGAACTGGCGGCGGTCAACAGCGAGACGCAGGCGGTCGCGGCCGCCATGGTTGTCGTCGTCGTCGCGGCACTGGCGGCCACCTATGTGTCGATCGGTGTCAACGTCACGGTTGTGCTGAATCTCGGCTTCTCGATCTCCATCGCCGTATCCGTCTCGATCGGCGTAGGCGGTGCCGGTGGCGTCGGTGGTGGTTGTGAGAACTGCCATGCGGATATTGGTGCGGTGGCCGCGCTGGAGCCGAAGATGCGTGACAATCTGGACTGGACGATCCGGGCGGCGCGCCTGACGGGGCGGCCGTCGTTCGAAATCGAGGCGCTGAAGGACTATATTTTCACCGAGACGCGAGCGTGCCTCGAGGCGGCCGAGAGCCTCGCGGCACTGAACCTGCCGAGCGATCCGCGGGCACGCGATGCGGTGCTCAAGGGCGTTGCGCGATTGACGTGTCGGGCGGCCGGGTTGGTCTGATGATTCGCGAGCATCTGATTTTTCGAATCACGGAGGCATCGAGATGAATGAAGTGACCATGAGCCTCGTCGTCGCGCCGACAACAAGAAGTATTGTCTGGGCGTTCGTTTTTGTCGTCGTGTTGCCGGTGCTGACGACCTGGGTTGCCGTTTTCGTGGCCAACCGGGCGCTAACCGTTACGGTGACCGGCGCCGTGACGGCGTTGAGCGTGATCCTGTTCGCTGCGCTGGCCTGGTTCCTGTCGCGCAACGAGATCATGCTCGATGGGCAAGCGCTGACCGTCCGGGCGGCATTCTACGAGCGCAGCGTCAACCGCGCCGATATCGACTGGAATGAAAGCCACTTTATCGATGCCGCCCGTGATTCAGGACTCGCGCCGCGGGTTCGGGTTAACGGGATCGGCCTGCCCGGATACCGGGCGGGCTGGTTTCGTCTCGCCAACGGCGCCCGCGCGTTCGTATTGCAGACACAGGGGCCGCTCGCCTATCTGCCGGTCACCGGCGGCGAGGCGTTTCTGTTGACCGTCACCCGTTCTTCGCCGCTTTTTGAGAAGATCGGGACCGCAGGCCCGGAGGCTTAGCCCGGAGATGTCCTGGTCCGGGGATCTCGCCGGCAAGCTGCCGCGGGTTGGCGGGTGACTGAACGGACAGAAATAGATTATGGGTATGGGCCGGTATTCATGCGCTGATATCCTGTTCGTGATACCGACCTGTGCCGAATCAGACGGTTCGTTGCTCGCCCCGGAATGCCCATGACTCAACCGGTGGCGATGCCGCCGGTTTTGCTTCGGAACGACGCCGGGACGGCTGCGAATATCACCGGTTGCCGGTGTGCCGACGAGCGTCGCGGGCGGGTCCGGTTACGGCCTGACCTGGCCGCGAGGGCCATGGTGCGAGGGCCATTGTGCGAGGGGGACGAATGCGAAACGGCGGATGGATCAGGGGCGCGGTCGCGGCCATTGCTTTGGGCTGTGTGCAGCCTGTCGTCGCGGACCCGACGCCGGCGACGCGCGCCGAGGCAACCGCTTTCGCGGCAACCTCGCGCTACGCGGATGTCATGTCATTCATCCGGGAGCTGCAGCGTCGCAGCGACCTGGTGCGGGTGGAGACGCTCGGGCGCAGCGCTGACGGACGGGACATCCCGTTGCTCGTCATCGGCGACCCGCCGCCGCCATCGCCCGCCGCGCTGGCGCGCGACGCGCGGGCCGTCGTTTACTTCCAGGCCAATATCCATGCCGGAGAAGTGGAGGGCAAGGAGGCGGCATTGCAACTGGCAAGATCGCTCGTGCTCGATCGATCGCCCGATGTCCTTGATCGGTTGGTGGTGCTGATCGCGCCGATCTTTAATCCCGACGGCAACGACAAGATCAGCACGGCGAACCGGCCGCGGCAGAACGGTCCGGCCGAAGGCGTCGGCGTGCGGTTCAACGGGCGCAACCAGGACCTGAATCGCGACGGCATGAAACTGGAGAGCCCGGAAGTGGCCGGCATGGTGCGCAACGTGCTGAACCGCTGGGACCCGGTGTTCTTTTTCGATGCGCATACGCACAACGGCTCCTATCACGAGGAACCCGTGACCTGGGTCTGGGGCCTGAACCCGATGGGCGACCCGGCGCTGTTCGAGTATATGGAACGCACCGCCTGGCCGGCGATCGAGAAGCGCATGCGGCGGTCGTTCGATACGTTGACGATTCCGCACGGTGATTTTCTCGATCCCGAAGCGCCGGAGCTGGGCTGGATTCCGTTGGGTCCGGAGCCGCGCTACCTGTCGAACTACGTGGGATTGCGCAACCGTTTGGCCGTGCTCGACGAACAGTATCCCTACGTCGATTTCGCGACGCGCGTCCGCGGCAGTTATCACCTGATGGTTTCGTTCCTCGGTCTGCTGCATGACCAACGCGATCGGATCGTCGCCCTCGTCGAGGCCGCCGACCGGCGCACGATCGAGCGCGGCCTGAATCCTGCGCCTGATGATGTTTTTATTGTCGACCATGAACGTGCGGCGCTGAAACGACCGGTGACGATTCACGGTTACGAGATGCAGGTCGAGGGCGACGGCAAAGGCCCGTACAAGCGGGTACGGCCGACCGACGTCAAGAAAACGTATGTCGACGTTCCGTATCTCGCGAAATACGTGCCGAAGACGACGGCGCGGTTGCCGCGCGGTTACCTGCTGACGGTCAACGATGCGCCGGTTATCGACAAGCTTCGCCAGCACGGCATCGTTGTCGAGCGTCTCGTGGAGCCGGTTCGGATGCCTGTCGATGTATTCACCGCGGACCAGCTAACCGGTTCCGTCCGGTCGCTGCAGGGCCATTATCCGAGTACCGTCGAGGGACGGTCAAAAATCGAGGTTCGCGAGTTTCCGGTGGGCACTTACGTCGTGCGCACGGCGCAATCGCTCGCCAACGTCGCCGCCTATCTGCTTGAGCCGCAGAGCGCCGACGGACTCGTGTTCTGGAACTACTTCGATCTGTATCTGGCGTTCCAGTGGTGGCCGGAGCCGAAGGAGTATCCCGTATATAAGTGGTATGACCCGACAGCACTGGCAACGGAGACCGTCGCGCCGCTGTGACCGCGGACCGAGCAGCCACGGTTCAGTACAATGATGTCATTCGGCGCGGACTGGTGTGCGCGCTGTCAGGGAGACCACCACCGCCCATGAAACGTTCCATCGCCGGTTTTTTTATCGTTGTGCTGTTGTCGGCTATCGCCGGCTCCGCTGTTGCCGAGCGGCTCACGATCGAGCGGCTGTTCGCGGCGCCGGACCTGTCCGGCGCGAGCCTGCGTTCGCCGCAGTTTTCGCCTGACGGGCGTTGGGTCACCTACCTGCTCGGCAAATCCGATGCGCAGGGGCAGCTCGATCTGTGGGCCTATGATATTGCCGGCGGTGAGCATCGCCTGCTGGTCGATTCGTCCCGGCTCGCAACGGCGGATCGGGAGATGTCGGCCACGGAGGCGCAGCGTCGGGAACGTCAGCGCAGTTCGGCCTACCGCGGTATCGTCGAGTATTACTTTGCCGCCGATTCCCGGCGACTGCTCGTGCCGCTCGGCGGGGACCTCTACGTCTATGACCTGCAGGCGGAGCCCGCCAACGCGGTGCGCCGAATTACCGCCACGCCTGCCTACGAAACCGATGCGCGTTTTTCTCCGGGCGGTCGATACGTCAGCTTTGTCCGCGACCGCGGGCTTGTCGTGTATGACCTGCAGACCGGTCGCGAGACGGCGGTTACGCCGGGCGGCAGCGGGACCGTGAGCTATGCAACCGCGGAATTTATCGCGCAGGAAGAGATGGGCCGCCGCACCGGGTACTGGTGGTCGCCGGATGATAAGCGCATCGCGTATACGCAGGTCGATGAGTCACCCGTCGCCGAGGTCGAGCGATTCGAGATTGCGGCCGATGCCGTCCGCGTCGTGAAACAGCGCTATCCGGCCGCGGGCATGCAGAATGCGCGGGTCCGATTATTTGTTGCCGCACTCGACGATCCGGATGCGCCGGTAGAGATGGATCTCGGCAGCGACAACGATGTGTATCTGGCGCGCGTGGACTGGTTTCCGGATGGCGACCGGCTCGCGGTCCAACGGCAGAGCCGGGATCAACGGACACTGACGCTGCTGGCCGCCGATGCTCTGACCGGGGTGGGGCGCAAACTGCTGCAGGAGCAGGCGACGGCGTGGGTCGATTTGCATGACGAACTGACTTTCCTGGAGGAGTCGCCGCGGTTTATCTGGGCCTCGAGTCGCAGCGGCTATCGGCACCTGTACCTGTACGAGAATGACGGCCGGCTCGTGCGCCCGCTGACCGGTGGGGACTGGAGCGTCATCGGCAACGGGTTCACGCCGGCGATGCAAGGTGTTGATGAACGTCGTGGCGTCGCCTATTTCATGGCCAATCGCGATACGCCGCTCGAGCGCCAGCTGTACTCGGTGTCTTTATCCGGTTCCGAGCCGCAGCGGTTGACGGCGTCCGGCGGATGGCACTCGGTGAAGATGTCGGCGGATACCGGCGTGTTCCTGGATACTTACTCGACGCCCGATCAGCCGCCGTCGGTGACGCTGCGCGCGATATCCGGTGAGCGACTCAATGTGCTCGTCGACAACACGCTCGACGCCGACCATCCCTACGCGCCGTACCTTGACGAGCATCTGCCGACGGAATTCGGCACGCTCAAGGCCGGCGACGGGCAGACGTTGCACTATCAGCTGATCAAGCCGCGTAATCTCGTGCCCGGCCGCCGCTACCCGGTGATCGTCGATGTCTACGGCGGACCCGGTTCGCAGAAGGTGCGTCGCGCCTGGGGAAGTTCCGCGCGCAGCCATAGTGGATTCGTCCGCCAGTTCTTTGCGCAGCAGGGCTATGTTGTCTTCACGCTCGATAATCGCGGCACCGGCTTTCGCGGCGTCGCGTTCGAAACCGCATTGCATCGCCGGTTCGGCTCAGTCGAGGTTGAGGATCAGGTGGCCGGCGCCGCGTTCCTCGCGTCGCTGCCGTTCGTCGATCCGCGGCGCATTGGTGTTTTCGGCTGGAGCTACGGTGGCTACATGGCGTTGATGTGCGCGATGCAGGCGCCCGGCACATTCGCCGCCGCGGCCGCCGGCGCGCCCGTCGTCGACTGGCGACTCTACGACACGCATTACACCGAGCGTTTCATGGGTATGCCGCGGGACAATGCCGACGGTTATGCGGCAAGTAACGTGCTGACGCACGCGGACGGGCTGGCCGGCGAGCTGCTGATCGTGCACGGCATGGCCGACGACAACGTGCTGTTTACGCACAGCACCGCGTTGTTCAAGCGCCTGCAGGACCTGGGAAAACCGTTTCAGATCATGGCGTACCCGGGCAGCAAGCATGGGCTGTTGCGGTTTCCGAACACGGGGCCGCATGCGTATGCCACGATCACGCAGTTCTTCGATCGGGCGCTGGCGCCGGATGCGTCGCCGGTGCAGCCATGATGGTGAACATGCCTCGCGCCTGCCGGTGGTCGGTACGTCTGGTCGTCCTGTCGACGGTCGTGTTGCTGGCGTCTCCGGTGCTGCGCGCGGCAGTCGCTGCGGACACGGCCGCGCCGGTTGATCGCGTGTCGCAGGCAAGTGTCGCGGCGCCGACGGCCCCCGATGCCACCCGTCGGGCGGCGGAGGCGACCGGCCTGGACGCCGAATTGGCGGCGCTGCAACGGCAACTCGATCGCATCGGTGACGAGGATATCTGGGTGCGCCGTCGGTTGATCCGGCAGGTCGACGCGCTGCGTATCGAGCAGGCGAGCGACGGCGTGGTCGATTTTGCGCTGATCACGTATCCGAGCAGCGATGGATTGCAGATTCCGGCTTACCTGTTCCGACCGCTGCGCGCGGCGGCGCAGTCGATGCCCGCGGTGATCTATGCGCACGGCGGTCAGCATGGCTGGTTCCGGGCGAGCCTGATGCGGCGGATTATCGCGCTCGTGCAGCGCGGGTATGTCGTGCTCGCACCGGACTACCGCAGCAGTGCCGGATATTCGCAGGCGTTTTATGAGGCCGCCGATTACGGCGGTCGGGAGATCGACGACATGCTGGCTGCGCGAGACTACCTCGCCGCTCTGCCGGCGGTCGATGGCAGGCGGATCGCGATCATGGGTATGAGCCACGGCGGATACAACTCGCTGATGTCGCTGATACGCGCGCCGGGCCAATTCGCGGCGGCCGTGGATTTTTTCGGCCCGACAGATCTTGTCTGGCGTCTGACGGCGCCGCCCGGCGAGAACCCGAATGCGGAGCCGGGCGATCGTGACCGGTTTGCCCGCATGGTCGGCGCCACCATCGATGCGGCGCCCGAACGTTACCGGGCGCGATCGCCGCGCTATCTTGCTGATCGGATTCGCGAACCGCTGCTGATTCTGCACGGGGATGAAGACGGCGTCGTGCTGTTGCAGGAATCACAATGGCTGGTCGCGGCGCTGGAAGCCGCTGGTAACCGGAATTTTGCCTTTCATGTCATCGCGGGCGGTAAGCACGGTTACCCCGACGAGGCATGGGATCATGGCTGGCAGCTGGCGTTCGACTTTCTCGAGCGCATCATGGCGCCGACCCCGATCGCCGCGCCGGCGGTCGGCGGCGGAGTGAACTGAAGCCGTTGCCGATCAGAATCCGCTGGCGGAGTGGCAGTAGCCGCAGGTCAATACCGCTCGCTTGACGAGCAGGTTCAGCGCCCGGGTTGCCATCGTGCCGTTCGCGTCCGTGACCTGCACGGTGAACGCGTGGGAGGCTGCCGGCGCGGTGGCCGTGCCGGTGATCCAGCCGTCGCTGCTCAGCGTCAGGCCGGGTGGCAGCAGGCCGCCGACCACCGACCACTCGTAGGGCGGCGCGCCGCCGCCGGCGCTAAGCTGGACCGCATAGCCCAGTCCGATACGCGCATCGGGCAGCGCACTCGTCTCCACCGTCAGCGGCGGGCCGACCGGCGCACATTCATTGCCGTCCATCGTGGTGTTGGCGTCGAGCAATCCCCCGGTGGCAGTAATGCCCGACAGCGCGCCGATCAAACGGACGTTATCCAGGATCTGGTCACGCACCTGTTGCCAGGTTGCGCATTGTGGCAGTCCGGCGAGCAGTCCCGCCACGCCGCTGACATGCGGCGTGGCCATCGACGTGCCGTTCATCCAGGCATAGTCGTCGATGCTCCCGTTGTACAGTTTGTAGGTGCTGAAGATCGCCTCGCCGGGTGCGGCAAGGTCGACCGACGCCGCCCCCCAGTTGGAAAACCATGCGAGCTGATCATTGTTGTCGGTTGCGGCGACGGCGACGATGTTGTCCAGATCGAATGCCGACGGATAGTGCGGGGCGCTGTCGGTGTCGACCGTGTCATTGCCGGCGGCGGCGACGACCAGGTGATCGACGGCCGCGGCCGCGGCGATGGCATCGTATAAAGCCTGGTGGTCGGCCAGGTCACCCGGCTCCGGGTTCGAGTAACCCCAGCTGTTGTTCGAAACGCGCACGCCCCGGGCCGTCGCGTATTCGAGCGCCGCGATCGCATCGGACAGCAAGCCATAGCCCTGATCATCGAGGATCTTCAACGCCATGACCTGGCCGTTCCACATGACGCCGGCGACGCCGTTGCCGTTATCGACGACTGCCGCGATGCTGCCGGCGACATGCGTCCCGTGGCCGTGCCCGTCGAGAGGGTCATTGTCGTTATTCACGAAGTCCCAGCCGCGAATGTCGTCGATATAGCCATTGCCGTCGTCGTCGATGCCGGGCGTGCCATTGACCTCGGCGAGGTTCTGCCAGACGTTGGCGGCCAGGTCCGAATGCCGGTAATCGATGCCGGTATCCAGCACGGCCACGACCGAACCGTTGCCCGATGCGTTGTTCCACGCCTGCGGCCAGTCGATATCGGCATCCGGTGTGCCCGCCGGCCAGATGCCCCAGCTGCTGGCCTGACCGGTGTTGTGCAGTGCCCATTGTTCGTCAAAGTACGCGTCACCGGGCAGTTGCTGATCGAGATAGATGACGTGGTTCGGCTGTGCATAGGCAACGAACGGAAGGCGCCGCAGGATTGCGAGCGCCTGTTCGACATCGGTGCCGGCACCGAGCCGGATGTGCTCGAGCCCCGCGACCATTTTGTAGGCGCGCAGTCGCGTGCCGTTAATCTGTGCGCGTGTGGCGGCACGACGACTCTGTAACGCGACGGGTTTGAATCGGACGAGGATCGACGTGCTGTCTCGCGCCCGGTTTGGCCGACCCGTCGGGGCCGGCACGACGATACCGGACGGTTGCGCCACGGTTGCGGTCGCATCGGCGCGGGCGTCGGTACCGGCCACCGCCGGCAGCAAGGCGAGCAGCATTGGTGCGGCGACCGCCGCCAAGGACGTGACGTTTGCCATCATTCCTCCGGTGTCGTGTTCGCGACTCGATCTGTGCGTCTCTTATAACACACCGGGCGCGTGCCGATAGATGCATATCGCGTTGATTTAACGGAAAAAAGCCGTCATCAACCAGCGCGGCGCGTGCGTACCGCGCCGCAGGCCGATGACGGCAGGCGCCGCATGCTGCGGACGGGGTCTTGCTCGCAAACGCAAAAAAGCCATTCAAGGCCGATGTGCACGTTGCAGCGCAGTAGCCTAGATCGCCACCTTCAACAAAACCCCGATACCCCAGTCCGGGCTGCTGTCACTCAAGCCGGTCAAGGCATAGAACTGTACGCGCCAGGTATCGTTCAGTCGCTGCGATACGAATCCGGTCAATTCCTGTATGGATTTGCCGCCGGAAAACGACGACTCCTGATAATCGTAGACCAGTCCGAACCGGTTTCGGGGCGAGATTTTATAAATTGCGCCGATCGATCCGAGAAAGACATTTTCCAGATCGAGGCCGGTCGGATCGCCGCGCACTTTATATCCGGCTGAGCTCAGTAGCGTGAGTTGATCGAAAAACTTGTATAGATCGACCTGTGCCGAATAATCGTGCTCACCGGTGCCGAGTCCTCTGGTCTCGTCAGCCGTGCCCAATTTTACTTTTCCCGTGATATCCATCGCGATGCCGAGGTCCCGGCTGTAGATGACGTCGTACAGCGTGAGGCTGCCGACAATGTCACCCAGGCCGCTCTCGGTCGTCCGTGACCCCGAACCCGGCAACGGGTTGCCGCTGGAATCGGTGATGACCGTGCCCGAGGGCGCTCGAACACTCAGATAGGGAACGGTGAGTCGAATTCCCAATCGTCCGTAGGTCAGGTTTCCGGTGACCGGCACGTAGATATCTTCAATATCTTCAGTGCCGCCGTATTTGCCGGTCGTGTAGTCGACGCCCGTGGATAAAGTGATCTTGACATCGTCGGCTGCCGCCCCATCGATCAGCAAAACCAGCGTTCCCACGACCATCAGTATCGATCGAAAATTCATCTGCACATCCTCGAGGAGGGGGGAGGCGGAATCTATGCGTCCGGATCTTGGATTCGGTCGCGATCCTGGTCCGGGTCACAATCGGGCTCGCAATCGCGGTCCTCGTCGCGGAGGCGGTCGCGATCCTGATCCTGATCGGGTGTATCCGTTTGATCGCGATTTCGGTCTCGGTCGGGTGCATCGATGCGATCCCGATCCCGGTCAAAATCCCGATCCCGATCCCGATCCCGGTCGAAATCCCGGTCCAGAACACGGTCTCGATCCATGGCGCGGTCGCGATCCACCTGCTGTTCCCGGTCGACCGGATCACGAACGCGATCGCGGTCCTGGTTCTGCGACACTGCTGGCAGCGCAAAAAATATCAAGACTGCTGTCAGGCCACCGGCCCATAGCGTTTTCATGCTCATCATAATGTTCTCGTTTCAGTTGTCGCGGCTAATCTGGCCGTCAATACGGCTGCAAGCGTGACTGTTAGCAAGAGAAATAAGGGGCCGGGTGGTGTTCCCGGCCCCCGAAGACTCCGGAGTGCCGGTAAGGGGGGGGGGGTTACTCGGCCTCCTCGGCGTCCTCTATTTCAAGGCCTTTTTGACGTGCACGTGTCTGCATGTTTTCCTGGTGTTTTGCGCGGAGACTTTCACGTGCTTCCGCCGATTCGGCGTTTCGCAGTTGTTCGCGATACTGGCTGCGCTCCTGCAGTGTCATGAGGTTGCCGCCATAAATCGGCCCTTCACTGGTCGGTGCCAGATCCACGCCTTTTGCCTTGGCCCGTGCCCGCATGGTGACTTGATGTTGTGCCCGCAATTCCTCGCGTTCGGCGGCGGACCCGGCGTTTCGGAGCTGCTGTCGATACTGATTGCGCTCCTGCTCGGTCATGAGCTCGTTGCCGTAGATTTCTTTATCCTGCAGCCGTAAAAAATCCTGTGTGCGCAATCGGTCACGATCCCGATCGCGATCCTGCACATCGAGTCGATCGCGGTCTTGCATACGATCACGGTCAATCTGCTGATCTCGATCCACCTGCGATCGATCACGATCCTGATTACCCGCAATGCCTGAGACGGACACCAGGGCAGTCAACACAAGAACGAGAAACCGCATACTGTTTTTGAAATTCATAGTGCCTTATCTCCTGAGTTTATTTGTACAGTGAATGACCAAGTGATAGCTGTATTTGCCACCCGATTGGTGGTGCGTCCGATGTCCATTGACGCTGTTTGACTAAATCTTGCACCTGATCTTTGTCGGGGATGGTGAACATAATAAAATTAAGAAATACTAAATTAGCAAGTAATAAAGTATTTAGTTAACGTAATACGGCATATTTCTGCATTCGGTTCATCGGGCGCTCAATCGTCAGGAACCGCGCCGGTGCACGGTCGTTGGCACAGGATCGCCAACCGTTTGGCAATCAGGGGGAACGCGCTGTATCGCGCTCATTGCCGGGAAAAACGCGTCGTCAGCGCGGACGACGCGCTGATGGTGCGCGCTGCGATGCATAAAGTTGCCGTGCTGTGCCGGCGCGGCCCGTTTAAATATTCCACCACCTCCTCTGGCGTCGGGGGGCGTGGGCGGCATGTGCCTTTTCGCCTGGCGTGTCGAGCCGGCAAGGACGCGAAAATGGTGCCGGACACCAAATTTGTCCGGTGAACCGTTTGTGGAAGGAACCCGAAATGGGTGTCTGACACCATTGCCGAGAAAAGGCTAACGGTCCGCTCAATCCCCCCCCCGTTGACTGTGCCTGGGGGATTAGTCCAGCGTGTTCTTGTAGATGACCCCGTCTTTCATGATGAGCCGGATATTCGTCTCGTGTGCTTCCAGCAGCGTGACATCGGCGAGCGGATCGCCATCGACGATCAACAGGTCGGCATAGGCGCCGGCCTGGATCACGCCGAGCGGACCGTCCTGATAGGGATTGCGCGGACCCGTCAACGCCAGCAGCTGGGCGTTATGGCTCGTCGCCTGGCGGAGAATCTCCAGCGACGAGAACCACCGCAGCCGGTAGCCGAATTCATACACGCCGCCTTCATAGGCACGCAGCGAACCGAATGCATCGGTGCCGAAGGCGACGGGAATGCCGAGTTTTTTGGCGGTCAGCATCAGGTTATCCGTGCCGGCCATGACTTCGGCGGCCTTGCCGCCGGCGCCCGACTGGCCCGGCTTGATGTATCGGCGCACGAAGCCGAACGACTGGGACGACAGGAACGCGCCCTTGGACTTGAGCAGTTTCAGCGTGTCTTCGGACAACAGGTGGCCGTGCTCGATGACCTTGACGCCGGCCTCGAGCGCATTGCGCACGGCGGCATCGGTATAGGCGTGCACGGCGACATAAGTGTTCCACTGTTCGGCGGCCTCGACCGCGGCGCGCAGTTCGGCCACGCTGTACTGAGTCGTGTCGATCGGATCGTATTCGGAAGAGATACCGCCGCCAGCCATGACCTTGATCGCTGTGGCGCCTTGGCGCAGCGACTCGCGCACGGCGCGCCGGACTTCGTCCGGCCCGTCGGCGATCAGGTTATAGCGCTGGCCGATGAGATCGGGCGCGCCGCCCATGTTCGGGTGCGGATCGTTCAGTCCGCGCATGTCGCCGTGGCCGCTGGTCTGCGAGATAAATGCCGCCGACGGGTAGATGCGCGGACCGACGACGATGCCCTCATCGACGGCGCGTGCCAGCCCCTGCGAAGGTCCGCCGATATCGCGCACGGTGGTCCAGCCGCGCATCAGCAGCATCTCGGCGGCCCGCACCGACAACGCCGCGAGATAACCGGGGTCCTCATCGCGAAGCTTGTCGGGCGCGACGGGCAATGCCAGATGCGTGTGAGCGTCGATGATGCCCGGCATCAGGATCCGTCCCTGACCGTCGATGACCGTTGCGGCGACGCCGGCCGGCGGTTCACCGCCGATGGACTTGATCAGGTGGTCCTCGATCAGTACGTGCCGGCCCGGGATCGCCTTGTCGCCGACGCCGTCCCAGACGCTGACATTCTTAATCAGTATCCGTGTTGGTGCCGTGCTGTCGTCCGCCGCGGCGGCGACCAGCGATGTCGTCGACAGTGCGGTAAAAAGCAAAGTGAACCACGTGTTTCTGCCTGCCTGCATGTCGCGTATCCCCCGTGTTGTTTTGTATCGGCGCGCCGGCCATCACGTGCCCGCCGTCAATGGCATTGACGGGCCGTTTGCACAGTGTAGATCAGCGCGGTGGTAAATACCGTCACCGAAACTCGTCACCAAAGATCATGCTGGATGCGGCCGGCTCGCGGAGCCACGATGACCGCGTCGTGTGGGAGGACAGGGAGCGAGTCTAAGGCGTCGGCCCGCCATTCGTGCTGTGCAGGGTATATACGGGGTGGGGGCGGTTGCCGATGAATCCGGTAATTCAGGCGTCGAGCGGGTCGACGCCGCCCCGTTCCCGGACGAGATGTGACCATCTGACGTTCCGGCGCCGCCGCCGAGGGCAATGTTCGCCTAGCTTCTCGCGACGGACCACAACGCTGCGAATGCGGCGCCCCAGGTCAGTGCGCCCGCTGCCAGCAGTGCCGGTGCAGGGTTTGTCGCGACGACCGTCAACGCCTCCAGCAGGCCGGGGATCGCGGGCAATACCGAATACCAGGCCGCCAGTGCGGAGCCGAGAACCGTCGCGCCGAGCACAATCGCGTTCCTGAAACCGTCAGACAATGCATTGGCGCGCGGCAACTGCGCGAGCACGGCGGTGGTGAAGTCAATGTCGTCGATGACGGGTTCCGTATGACGCATCCGTGCCGCGACGGCTTCCGGCGTGCGGGAATCTGTCTTCATGTCTGCCAGTCCTCCATGAGTTGCTGCAATTTCGGTCGCCCGCGCTGTATATGGCTTTTCACGGTGCCTAGCGGGCACTCCATGATCCGGGCAATCTCCTGATGGGTAAAGCCGCGGTGCAGGTGCAGATGCAGCGCCATGCGCTGCGCCGGCTCGAAATGCAGCAGTGCCCGGGCGAAGTCGATGTGCAGGTCGTCGCGTTCCTGCGTCGTGTGGCCGGCCTCGGGCAATTGCGCCGCATCGACTTCTAATTCCCGCTTGCGCCGACGATGGTGATCGGCAAAGCAGCGCCATGCAATACGGTACAGCCACGTAAAGAAACGGGCGTCGCCGCGGAACCGGTGCAGGTGCCTATGTGCCTTGATAAAGGTTTCCTGCGCGAGATCGTCAGCCAGCGCCGCGTCATGGCCGGTCAGTTGCCGCAGCGAATATCGCAGCCGTGACTGATAGCGCCGCACGAGTTCCGCAAATGCCTGCCGGTCGTCATGTTCCCTTATCCGGGCGATCAGTGCATCGTCGTCGATGGACATGCCGGTCGCCGCTCGGGGTTACGCCCCGGGGGTTGCCCTGTTTCTTTCCAGCGCCCAGATCAGCAACTGGGCAATGCCGATAAACAGCGGGATCAGCGCCAGGTACGCCGCCTCGGCGGTGCCCATGAGCCAGAAGCACAGGAAGATGCCGATGCCGAGCCCGACAAGGATCATGCCCTTGTTCAGGTGCGAGCGTGGCGTCGTGTCGCCGGTCAGTCCGCGCCAGACTTCCGGCGGCACGGGCTGGCCACTGGCAATGAATTCGCTGACCATGTCGCGCACCAGGCGGCGCTTGCGATGGCCGGCGTACAGGACGGCAGCAACGAGAATAACGGGCATCCCCAATGAGAGTCCGACGGCGAGGGCGGCGATCACCGCCTCACCGAATCCGAGGTCGGCGTCGATATCGATATCCATGCTGCCGCCTTCGCGTAACTCGCGCAACTTTTCCCCGGCGCTCTGCTTGTCTGCGGCGCTGATCTCGGGATTGTTCTCGATGGCCTCGGTGATGGCTTCGAGTACCCGGCTACGAATGTCCTGTGCCAGATCGCGGGGCAGCGGCGCATAGGGGCTCGCCGCGCTGTTGATGTCGATATCAGCCGGATGCCGCGGCGCCTCGGCCTGCGGAGCGAGCGGGTCGGTGTCGGCCCACGCCGTGGCGGCCGGCCCGACGGCCAGTATCAGTGCGAGCAGCATGTGTTTCATCTCGGTTCTCCCGGTTTGGCCTCGCGGCCCGGACAATGCATGGTTCAGGGTATTGGACGTGCGCCGACACGGTTTTGGATGCACGCGGTCGCACGCTTCTCCCGGTTCTCCCGGTTCGGCCTCGCGGCCCGGCCAATGGGTGCTTCAGGGTATTGGACGTGCACCGGCCTGGTTTTGGATGCATGCGGCCGCACGCTTTACTTTTTCGTCAAACCGCGCACAGTGAGCGGCGAGACGGGCAACAGACGGGGAGCGGGAACATGATCCGAATCGAACGGCGGGAACGGACGGCAGTCGTGCATTTCGATCGCGGCGAAAAACTCAATGCGTTTAACCAGCCGCTGATCCAGCGACTCACGCAGGTCGCTCGCGAGTTCGAGGTTGACCACGAGATCCAGTCGATCGTACTGACCGGGACGCCGCGGGCGTTTTCCTCGGGCATGGATCTCGATGATGAGATGTGGCACATGCCGGACGCCACCGACCTCGAACGACGCGAGACCTATTACAGCGGCGTCCGCCTGTGTGACGCCTGGGAGCGGCTGCCGCAGGTCACGATCGCCGCGATCGACGGCATGGCCGTGGGCGCGGGTGTCGCGCTCGCGCTGGCCTGCGACTGGCGGGTCGCGGCGCAGGACGCCTATCTCTATGTGCCCGAGGCGCTGGTCGGCATTAACCTGCAATGGGGCGCGCTGCCGCGGTTGATCACGCTGGTCGGCCCGGCCCGCGCCAAGCGTATCTGTTTGTTATGCGAAAAACTCGATGCCGATCAGGCGATGGCCTGGGGACTGCTGGAGGAGGTCGCGCCGGCCGGCGCCGCCGTCGAGTCGGCGCTCGAGCTGGCGTCCGCGGTTAATCGCCAACCCGATGTCGCGGTGCGCATGATCAAGGAAGCGATCAACGCGACCAGTCATGCGCTGCACCGCGCGACATCGTTCGCTGATGCGGACCAGAGCCAGTTGTCCGGCGGTTTTGCGGCGGCCCGTGCCGCGCGGGACGTGTTTCTCAACAGGTAGAATGCGCCCTGCAGCGGGCCGGCGGGCCCGCGGCTGACTGGGGCGCAATGAATTAACGGAAAGGAACGAGGCGTGATGCGAACGCAGATGGCGATTCAGTCCATGCAGATGGGCCGCCTGGACCAGGCCAGGGCGCTGTGCCTGCAGGCCGTCGCCGCGGATCCGGCCGACCTGTCGGCGCTGCGGCTGCTGGTGCAGATCCACGGCCAGCTCGGCGAGACTGCGGAGCTCACTGCGATGCTGGCGGCTCTGCGGCCGCCCGCGTCGGACAACGCCGACTTCCTGTCGGCGCTCGGCGCGGAGCTGCGTGATCACGGCTGTTTCGCCGCAGCCCGGGATGCCTTTGTCCGGGCGCTGCAATGGCAGCCGGGGCGTACCGATGCGTATTACAACCTCGCGCTGATGACGCGTTACTCGGTGGCTGACGGGGAGGTTGCCGCAATGGAGGCGCTGTATGCGCAGACGCCCGTCGATTCCAAAGAGCGCCGGGAACTGTGCTTTGCGCTGGGCAAGGTATTCGATGACCTCGGCGACTTCGACAAGGCGTTCGGGTTCTTTCGCGAGGGCAACGACATCGTCTACCGCGCCTCGGGACACTCGATGGAAACGGATCGTCGCTGGTTTGCCGCCGTCCGCTCCGCGTTTGGCGCCGAATTTTTCGGGCGCATGGCCGGCGTCGGGTGTGACTCGCGGATGCCGATCTTCATCGCCGGGCTGCCGCGTTCGGGCACGACGCTCGTCGAGCAGATTCTCGCCAGTCATCCCGAGGTGCATGGCGGCGGTGAGTCTACGAGCCTGCACGATACCGTCACGCGACTGACGGATTCAGCGGGGCCGGGTTTTCCGGCCGGGTATGACCGGCTCGATCCGGATCGGGTCCGGGACCGGACACGCGCCATGCTCGGGGCATTCGATGCGGCGGCGGGCGGCAAGGCCCGTGTGACAAACAAGGGCATCACGAACTTCGTTTACATTGGCCTGATCAGCGTGATGATGCCGAACGCGGTCATTGTCGAATGCCGGCGCGATCCGCGGGATCAGGGCCTGTCGCTGTACCAGAAGGACTTGCACGAGCAGCCGTACGGCTACGATCTGGCGAGTATCGGCGCCTGCTACCGGCATTACGATGAGTTGATGGCGCACTGGGCGCGGATGCTGCCCGGGCGGGTATTGACGTTGCACTATGAGGAACTCGTCGCCGATCCGGAGACGGGTATCCGCCGGCTGCTGGACCATTGCGATTTACGTTTCGACGCGGCCTGCCTGGCGTTCCACGAGACCAAACGCGCCGTTCGGACCGTCAGCCACGTCCAGGTCCGGCGACCCGTTTATCGGGATGCCGTGGGACGTTGGCGGAACTATGAACGGCATCTCGGACCGCTGATCGCCGCGCTCGGCCGCGACGGGGCGGTGCATGCGTGACGGGCGATACGAACGCGATATACAGGGCGTGTGGTGCCCTGGCTAGAAGTGATATTCGAGGCCGACGCTCACGGTCCAGAGTTCCGCACCGCTGACGTCGTACCAGTCGAATTCGGTCCTGAAATGCAGGTTCTCGTTCAGGTGAATCGAGCCACCGGCGCCGAGAACGGCCCCGCTGTCGCTGCCTTCGCCACCGTCGACGCCATCGATCGTCAGGTCGACGTCGAAATCATAGAAGCCGGCCTTCAGGTATAGATCGAGTTCTTCCATCGGGGTCGGGATGTAGCCGATGCCCTGGAACGTGATGCCCTTGTAGACCAGCTCGACATTGCTGCCGGCCGCCGAACTCGCGTTGCTCGACGCCTCGCCGCTGTTGAAATAGGTGCCCTCGATGCCGAACCAGGAATTGAACCGGTACTGGCCATGCAGTTTGACCCCGAATCCGGAATCGTCGACGAGGTTGTCGTCGCGCTTCAACTCGGATATCACCGCGCTGCCGCCGACACGCCAGCCGGTGTCGCCGTCGTGCGCATAGGCATTACAGGCGACTGCGGCGAATATCAGGCAACTTGCCGCTCTTATAGTTCTTTTCATTTCGGGCCCCCGAGGTTGCACATGGTCCTGTGCCCCCTTGGCGCCAGACCTGCCGCGACGATGAATGGTGCAGCAGTTTATCCCGGGCTGCAAGTGATCAGCGTCGGGCGAGTGCACTGGGTGGCCACCGTATGGGCGGCTTGTGGAGTAGCCTGTGTGCCAGTACAGTTACGCGAATATAGTGTCGGCGAAACGCGCCCGTGTCGCTTTAGTGCCAATCATCAAAATAGCCTAAGAAATTGGCGCACACGCTAAAAATCTGTTCGGGGGGGGTAGTCCCGGCAATAAATCTCAAGGCCTGCCCTGGGACGATGGAGGATCAATGCATGAAGACGTTTAGGACCTTGCCCGGTCTGTTGGCCGCGAGCGCGCTGGTTTGCGCTGTTCAGGTTCAGGCCGCG
>JAJFJS010000092.1 GCA_021773815.1 Gammaproteobacteria bacterium | reverse complement strand
GTGGTGCAACGGCCGGCGTAAGCATCGATAATTGCTCCTCGTGGCCGGTTCGGACTCCGCCGTCGCCATTTCGTCCGCGATTGCCTGCTCGATGCCGCGTTTGCGGTTTTCCTTGAATAAAACTTTGATATTTAATTGCTTTTTGAATTTTGGAACCCGGCAAAATCTACCGTTCCACAAGGGTTCCATACTAACTAACTAATATCTTTTACCTTTTTAGAAAGTGGAACGGTGGAACGGTCACGCGTGATGTGCGCGCACGCGTGCGTATAGCCCTTAAAGGGTTCCACCGTTCCACCGTCCTATTTACCCAGTAACATCAGGCAACTAACCTGGAACCCTTCTGGAACGGTGGCATATGCAGCCGTTCCGCAAGACAACTAAAGTGCGTCCCAATCAACTCAAGGGTGTACAAAACTGATACCTAAAAAACGCATTGACGCTTTACTGCATCACTCAGGGTCTGGGTAAAGTACGCAGACAGATAGACACTGACAGAGGTCGGCGTGACTGGGTGACAACGGGTCTGGGTAGCCCGTGACACAAACTAACCCGGCAACCGGTCGGGGGGTCATTTGATGCCCTACCGCAGACGCCCCACACGGGCATCAGGAATGTCCGTTGAAACTTGCAAGCGGTAGATTGCACGGCGTCGCAAATGTCTAAGTCTGGCCCTTCGAGACATCATGGAACCGAGCCTATTCATCGTGTCCCCGAGATGCCAGCAATCGTGCGGTACATTTTCAAAAGAAAGTTTGGCGACCTCTCGTCCGATTGAGAGCCGGAAGATTTTACAACCTCATTTAAGACTTCAAAGATTCGCACCATCGCCAACGTGTCGAGCTCGCAATACCTCCTCAGGTTGACCATGACCGTCTCGCGGATGTTCGGATTATTATTACGTACGACGGCATCCATCCACTCAAGCTGGGCGACATCGCCGGATGCGATATCTAGCCCCTCGTATGACAGTTCCGGAACGAGAACCGGCAAGACCTTCTTGATCGAGGCACTCCCGAGGAAATCCTTGTCGACGAACCAGCCGGACTTGAATGGCACCATCAGGTCAACAATCCGATCATTGATGTTTTCGAGAAACGCCGCATGCTCCGTCGACATTGCCGCCATGTCCTTATTCCGTCCTTTCTCGAACGGTGCGTACCAGACAATCACGCTACCCTGAACCCCAATGTTCTCTCGAAGCTGTGCGAGAAGTGGTGCGACCGGGTTGCTGTTCTCCGTATGTAGGTATTCGCGATGTCGGAGTTCTGCACCTTCGTGATCAAAAACGTGAAGCGAGTATTGAAATGGAGTTGCCTGGTAAGGTCTAAGGCCATCAAAAGTCGGTATCACATCTGAGAACGTTTCATAATCGAGGAAGTACAGCGGATATTCCAGCCCTTCCAGGAACTCCCGTATGGCATCTAGGTCGACATGGCGCTGACCAGACTTTGTGACGGCGACTTGCTGCGGCTGTTGTCGCTGGAGTTCCATGTCATCTGGAATATTATTAATTTGTGAGATTCCAGAGTCTTCGAGGTAAGCTATTTGCTCAGGCTTAATCCCTGCCAGATTATAGATGCTGTGCTTGTCGAATGGTCCGCGAAGTATGCTGTAAATTTCCATCCACTCAGCGAGATCACTTGCGTAACGAGGTGACGGGTCGGGCAACGTATCACTAGAGATAATCACCAGGGCTTTTTCAATTTCTTCTTTGGTTTGCGGCATCCTTTCAGCAACCTTCTCGGTCACGTCCGTAATTGACGTGATGCCCTCGATGTCAATTTCTCCCTGTCGCCGGTACTTATTGTCGACATGAACTACTCCGACATTTCGCAATATGAGCCCCGCTCCTTCTAGGACGATCCTCTGGAAGGCGAGATCAGGAATATGCTCTGACTTTGCTGACGTGCTCGCCTTGATCTCGAAAAGATCGAATGTCTGTCCGTCAACGCGCTGAAGCACGTCGACGATGCAAGTCAGTTGATCGAACTCAAATCGGCCCTGGAAGATCGTTTCCGCACCTTCAGAAAGCGCGGATGTTGTTCTACTTGGAAGACTTTGGTATTCGCTGTAGTTTTCAAAACCCAGCGTCACTCCGTTTGAGAACAGCTGTTCGGCATAACGCTCGAATTTGTTTCCTGCATCAAATAATGCCTGGAGCGCAGGATCGGTCGGAGGCAATGTGGCTTTCTGATGCCTCTTTAGCCAGAGCCACGCCGGGTGTCTCAAATAAGTCAAGTAGTCTGATTTGGAGAGCTGCATTTGATCCTCCGTGACACATCAAGCGAATCTCACCGTAGTCCAATTTGAGACTGCTGTTCGTCGAAAAGAACCTCGGCCACGTTAGCCACCACCATCCAAAATACTGTGTTGTTAGAACCGCTGATGGCATTTCGCGTTTGTTCAGCCGTTACCAATAATACAGGAGCCGACATCCGTCACCGCGACATAGGCAATGCGAGTCGCATTGTCGATCATGTCCGCTGTCGACGCAACTCCAACCAGACTGATGTGGTCGGGGGCGTTGCTGGGATTAAAGGAGAATGGTGCTGCCGTCGGGTTTCTTCACGTAGACGGCCGCGGGACCCAAGAGGCGTTTGCCGATGGCAGCGATCTCCTGAATGCTCTCGTAACCGCCGGAGACCAGCAGGATGGCGACGTCTTCCTTGATAATCTTGTTGGAGGGATCGATCCAGCCACCTTTGCCGCGATGGATGGTGAAGCCGCCGCAGCTTTTCAATGACGCGTCTTCAAGAGCGGCAATCGCAATTGCGATATCGACGTCGGTGTTCGGGGTGCCATCAGCCTTGGGCCCTAGGCCGAAGACGAGCGTGTACTCGGTGTTGCTCATGGGGACTGTCCTCATTCGAGGGTGACAAGGTCGCTCACTGTCGTGCTTTCTCTGCTGACGCGCAAGATCACTCACATTCCAGATCTGCTGCTCGTTGCGATACGCGGCTATGGGGTTGTGGCTCAGCTGGTCTGTCCAGACCTCGGGGGATCCTATACATTAGCAGTCCTTGAGACGTGCATGCCCCCCGCCGGGAACACCGCACATTGGATGTCCACATCCGAAGGCACCTCAACAGTGAGCACTACGCCGCACTGTTGAGCCTAAAGACATGCTGTCTCCGCGGATGAAAAATCGGAGCAATGGCTTTGTGTGGCAAACTTCAGCTACGTTTCAACACTACGGAAAAATTGTTGGCCGGCATAGCTTCTATCGTCAGCATGGAAAATCCGTGATCCTTCGCCAGTGTTGTGACGGCTTCCAGATCGCGGATGCCCCATTCCGGATTCTGGACTCTTAGATCGGAATCGAATGCTTCGTTGGTAGGAGCTGTATGGGCGGCATGCCGGCGAAACGGCCCATATAGAAATAGCAACCCGCCAGTAGGCAACAGGGTCGCTGTGTTGCGCATGAGCCCGACCGTCGCTGACCATGGCGCGATATGGATCATGTTGATGCAGATAACGATATCGAACCCGATTGATGGGCTGAAGTTCTGTGTTGTATCGAGCATAATGGCAGGCGCCACATTTGTCAGACCATGGTGATGGTTCCAGGCATCAATGCTGGCGCAGCAATCAGGATCAGGGTCGCTTGGCTGAAACGTCAATCCGGGATGGGCTATTGCGAAATACGTTATATGTTCGCCACTCCCGCTCGCGATCTCAAGAACATGGCCACGCTCAGGAAAGTGCTGTCTCAACGTCTTTAGAATGACGTCGCGATTGCGAGCGGCAGCTGGGGCGTAACGGCGGGCGTCATGTGTCATGCAAACGTTTGTGTCTAGGGAGACCGACTTGGTCAAGCATTAGAGAACTGAATGAGCAACAGCGGCAGTGAGATTCTCCGGGTTGTTCTACGAAGCGGCAGGCCCGCACCGGCCGCCTTTATACAAAAGCGGACATTGTCGAACATGTAGCTTGAAGGAATCACAGCCCACAAGGCCAGGTCGGTTATTGAACGAATGTCGGACCAAGAGGGACGAAAGTGAAAGACTGCACATGACCCGGCGCGGAAGTTGATGCGCTGTCGGAGGGCACTGCGGGAAACTGGTCTAACCGGGAGGTGCCCCAATTTTCCGTAAGAAACATGCCAGGTCGTGACACTCCCACTCTTCTACCATGATGCCATCTTTGAAGTGGGAGATATCGATACCCGTGACCAGAGCAGTTTTTCCGTTCAGCTTGATGCCGCTGAACGCGGCATGAGAAGCATAGCTCACGGGCGGAAGAATTACCTTTTTATGGGTTCAGGAAACGGCGGCAGATCGGCAGCTATTACCTACACGCTGATCGAAACGGCCAAGCTCAATGGCGTCGATCCGCCGGCATGGTTGACCGATGTTTTCAGTCGCATCGCCGACCACAAGAACAATAGTATCGACGAATTGTTGCCTTGGAGGTATTGTCAGGCTGAGTGAATTGACTAGCTTCGCGGACGCTCACTAAGCAGGCATTGCAAGCGTTAATTGAAATAGAAGCTCACGCCCGCCATGACAGTCGTTTCTTCCAATTCGACATCAAAGGTCGAACCAAGTAACTGAAAGTTACGTTCTTCAAATTTGTAATACAGAGCTTGTGCAAAGGCGCTGATGTTCGGACTCACCATAATTTCGAATCCTCCACCGATAACAAATCCCGTCAATATTTTACCGCCCGAAGCAGATGCGCTCGTAACCGTGTTGGACAAAGTGGGGTCCGCGGTGGCGGTCGAGACAATAGTTTCTGATACAGATTCTGATTTGGATGCACGAATGTTTACCTTGGCGAAGGCGATGCCGCCGGTCGTGTAAACCAGTAAACCTGGCTGCAACAGGAAACCGGCCTTCGCGCGAATGCTGGATTTCCAATCGATATCCGCGGAGCCGCTCAAGTTCGTCGTTGTGGTCGTCGTTGTTGTGGTGGTTGTCGTAACTGTCGTTTCACCACCACAATCATCGTTGCAGTCGTCATAACATTCATTGTAGCCGTCTTTGTAGACTTCACACTTGCCGTCCATATTGGGGATGGTTTCCGTCTGTGTCTCGGTCGCTGATACGGCTGATGTGTTTGATGACGATTCGTCATCGTTGGCGTTGGTCCAATTAAAGTCGCCCACAATGCCGAAAATGAAACCGCCTTGTTGAATGAGATTGGCTCCGCCTTGAATGCCGCCAATGACACCATCGAGGTCATTCATGCCTTCCAAAAGCGCGGCGAATTCACCTGCGGCCTCTATGTCATTGTTTGTGTAGCCGATCTGCGCACCGATATACGGGCGGGTCCAATCTGGGTCCTGCGCTACAGCAAGGCTGGAAAATACCAGCACACTTAGGATGCCCGCGAAAATTGCGGCACTCATACGCAATACAAACATCAGTAACTCCAGGCATTACTCAAAAAACAAAAAAGCCCTAAGTCACGTTAGTTTTTCCACAGCAAATGCAGGTCACTAATTCGTCACACAATCAGGGAAGTTTCGAAAGCCATGGCATTGCATCACGAAAAATAGTGCTATTAACCAAGGCACTGGCGTGCAACCGAGGTTTTTCAATGGTCTGGCCGCACTGTTGTAGATATTACACAGTGCCAGAAATTCTCCGCCTATAGATCAGCCAAAAAGCCTTGGGTTTACTTTTCCATCGCCGATTGCGACAGAGACCGTTGTTTTCACGAGTTCTTCAACCGTGTTGACACTATGCTCCGGGATTTTGTCGGCGACGGGTGCAAAGTTAAACGTCGCGGCTTCATGCAACCGTGCTCCGACGGCACGACCACTTTGAATGACGCATTCGACGTGGTTCGAGTTGCTGCCAAGACACTAAAGCTAGGTAACGCGAAAAAAGTTGCAAAAAGCGAACCGATCCTCGCGCTCTACCAACAGTAGAGCACATGCGCATGTCTGCTTCCCAAACAACTGCGGACTTAGGGTTTGTAAGAAACCTTGCGATTGATTGTCCTTCCCCCTTAAAATTGAGCCATTATTTTTGTAAAACTCTACCAAGTTGGGGAGGATGGTTTAATGGCTCGGAAGCGATATTCGGACGAAGATATTCTGCGGTTGTTGCGTGAG
>JAJFJS010000091.1 GCA_021773815.1 Gammaproteobacteria bacterium | reverse complement strand
CAATTCTCAGACAACGACCGGGTCCAATTCGGGGGAAATCTCGGGGGAACAACCGGGACCGGCAACGCAAAACAGCCTCCGCACCACGATATGTCCAAGGTCGAGGCGCCGTTATATCTCTCGGAAACCTTCAGCCGCCCGAGCTGAGGGAATGCGACAACCTCGACTGATTCAAGCGGCGTTTCCGAGGGATATAACGGCGCCTCGACCGGCCAGGGAAAGACCGCAAAGGCAGCCGGATCACGCCAGGGACTCCCCACATACGCCCCATGAAAAAAAAGCCGGGCGATGCCCGGCTTTTTTCGTATTTCTTCAGCGGTACCTATTCAGCGGCCGTCTTTTCAGGCTGATCGAGCAGTTGCACGAGGGCCATCGGCGCCGAATCGCCGGCTCGGAAGCCGATTTTGAGGATCCGCAAATAGCCGCCGGGGCGATCCTTAAATCGCGGTCCCAGCTCATTGAACAGCTTGCCGACGGAACGTTCGTCACGCAGGCGGTCGAACGCCAGGCGACGCCGCGAGACGCCGTCGGTCTTCGCCAGCGTGATCAGCGGCTCGATAACGCGCCGCAGTTCCTTGGCCTTCGGCAAGGTCGTGCGAATCGTCTCGTGCTGAATCAGCGATGCCGCCATATTCTTGTACATCGCTTTGCGATGTGCGCTCTTTCTGCCGAGCGTGCGGCCTGATTTTCTGTGTCGCATGGTGTTGGTTCCCGCAAATTTTCCGCTGTTTAGGCGGCCTGCTCGTCGTCAGGCATGAGGCTCGGCGGCGGCCAGTTCTCGACGCGCATGCCGAGCGCAAGGCCGTGGCTCTCGAGGACTTCCTTGATTTCGGTAAGCGATTTCTTGCCGAGATTCGGAGTCCGCAACAGCTCGACCTCGGTCCGCTGAATCAGGTCGCCAATGTAGTTGATATTTTCGGCCTTCAGGCAATTCGCCGAACGGACCGTCAGCTCCAGCTCATCGACCGGGCGCATCAGGTTCGGATCGATCTGGGACTCGGCTGCCGCAGCGGCGCCTTCGTCCTTGCCGGACAGGTCGACGAACACGTCGAGCTGATCCTTGAGAATGGAACCGGCACGCCGGATCGCTTCCTCCGGATCGATCGTACCGTTGGTCTCGATGTCAATGATCAGCTTGTCGAGGTTCGTACGCTGTTCAACGCGCGCCGCCTCGACCGTGTAACTGACACGATTGACGGGACTGAACGACGCATCGAGCTGCAGACGGCCGATCGTACCCGTCGTTTCCTCCAGGTCGAGCCGCTGCGCCGCCGGACGGTAACCGCGGCCGCGTTCGACCGTCAGGACCATCTTGAGCGTTCCGCTGCTCGTCAGGTTGGCGATGACATGATCGGGATTCACGACTTCGACATCGTGATCACGCGCAATATCGCCGGCAGTGACGGGCCCCGGACCGGACTTGAATAAAGTCAGTTCGGCGTGAGCCCGGCCATGCATGCGCAGCGCAACCGCCTTGAGATTCAGCAGAATCTCGACGATGTCTTCCTGCACGCCTTCGAGGCTCGTGTACTCATGGAGTACCGAGTCGATATCCACCTCGACGATCGCCGCGCCCGGCATGCTCGAAAGAAGAACACGGCGCAACGCGTTACCCAGCGTATGGCCAAATCCACGTTCGAAAGGCTCGATGACGATCCTGGCTTTCGTATCGGTCGTCTGCTGAACCTTGACGCTGCGAGGTTTCAAAAACTCTGTAGTCATTTCCTGCATTTTGGCTAATGCCTCCTGGTTACTTGGAGTAGAGCTCAACAACGAGGTTCTCATTGATGTCCGGCAAGATATCTTCTCGCTCCGGCAACGCTCTCAATACGCCGGACAGCTTTTTCTCGTCCACCTCGACCCAGTCCGGCAAGCCGACCTGTGAGGCTATGTCCAACGCGCTCTTAATTCTTGACTGGTTCTTTGCCGCTTCCCGGATCTCGATCGTGTCACCGGCCGATACCTGGTACGACGGAATATTCGTAACCTGCCCGTTGACGACGATCGCCTTGTGGCTGACCAGCTGTCGCGCTTCGGCGCGGGTCGACGCAAAACCCATCCGGTAAACCGTGTTGTCGAGACGCCCTTCGAGCAACTGCAGCAGATTCGCACCGGTAGACCCTTTGAGTCGTGCGGCACGCTTGTAGTAATTGCGGAACTGCTTCTCGAGCACGCCATACATGCGCCGCAGCTTCTGCTTTTCCCGCAACTGCGTACCGTAGTCGCTGAGCCGTGCGCGCCGGCTGCTGGCAGTCGTCCCCGGCACGACATCGAGTTTGCATTTCGCCTCAAGCGGCTTGATGCCACTCTTTAAAAAGAGGTCGGTTCCCTCACGACGAGAGAGTTTGCATTTTGGACCTAAATACCTAGCCATTGTTCCTTCCTCAGACCCGTCGCTTCTTCGGCGGCCTGCAACCGTTGTGCGGTATCGGCGTCACGTCTTCAATATTCGAAATCCTGAACCCGGCCGAGTTCAGCGAACGAACCGCCGATTCCCGCCCCGGGCCTGGCCCACGCACCCGAACTTCCAGGTTCTTCATACCGACCTCCTGCGCCGCTTTTCCGGCCCGTTCGGCGGCGACCTGCGCGGCGAATGGCGTACTCTTTCGCGAGCCGCGAAATCCGCATCCACCTGCCGTCGCCCACGAGATGGTGTTGCCCTGCCGATCCGTGATCGTCACGATCGTGTTGTTGAACGAAGCGTGAATATGCGCGATGCCGTCGACGACATGCTTTTTCACCTTCTTGCGTACTTTCTGGTCTGCCATTCTCTAACCTGTTTTCGGTAAATCTGTGCCGTTACGGCCCTTTATCGTGTCTATTTTCGAACCGGGCGCCGCGGGCCCTTCCTGGTCCGCGCATTCGTCCGGGTACGCTGGCCGCGCAACGGCAGCCCTCGGCGGTGACGGATGCCGCGATAGGCGCCAAGATCCATCAAGCGCTTGACGTTCATCGATACCTCGCGCCGCAGGTCACCCTCGACTGAAAATTTCGCTACTTCGGTCCGCAGGCGCTCGACCTCCGGCTCCGTCAAATCCTTGACCTTCGAATCCGCCGGCACGCCGGCGGCTTCGCAAATCTTGACAGACCGCGAACGACCGACGCCAAAAATTGACGTCAACGCAATGACCAGATGCTTTTGCAAAGGAATATTAATTCCAGCGATACGCGCCATCGAGCTCTCTCCTTAGCCTTGCCGCTGTTTATGCCGCGGATCCGTACAGATCACGCGAACGACCCGATTGCGGCGAATGATCTTGCAGTTTCTGCAGATCTTTTTGACTGATGCCCGAACTTTCATCTCGAACTCCTTACCTGACCTGTCCGGCGCGGCCGTAGCCCCGCAGATTGGCCTTCTTCAACATGCCCTCGTACTGATGGGACATCATGTGTGACTGTAGTTGTGCCATGAAATCCATGGTCACGACGACGATGATCAACAGCGACGTTCCGCCAAAATAGAACGGTACGCGCCAGTACAGAATCATGAACTCCGGCAGCAGACATACGGTCATGATGTACAGGCCGCCCCAGAACGTCAGGCGCGTCAACACCTTGTCAATATAGTCGGCGGTCTGATAACCGGGCCGTATACCAGGAATGAATGCACCCGAGCGCTTCAGGTTATCGGCCGTCTCGTGAGAATTAAACACGAGCGCCGTATAGAAAAAGCAGAAAAACATGATCAGGGACGCATAGATCATGATGTAAATCGGCTGCCCCGGAGACAGCTGCGCGCCAAGCGTCTGCAGCCAGCCCCATCCCTCGGTTGTGCCAAACCACTGAGCGATAGTCGACGGGAACAAAATAATACTGGACGCGAAAATCGGTGGAATGACGCCGGCCATATTCAGCTTGAACGGCAGGTGCGTCGACTGGCCCTGCATTAATCGCCGTCCCTGCTGGCGCTTGGCATAGTGCACCGTAATGCGCCGCTGGGCCCGCTCGATAAATACGACGGTCGCAGTCACAGCCAGAACCAGAACGATCAGAATCAGCGCCAGAGCGGCGGGCATCTCGCCGGTTTCGACCAGTTGCAGCGTGCCGCCGATGGCCGACGGCAGGCCGGAAATAATGCTCGCCAGGATGATCATCGAGATACCGTTACCGATACCGCGTTCGGTGATCTGTTCGCCGAGCCACATCAGGAACATCGTGCCGGTCACCAGCGTAACGGCGGCCGTGAAGACGAAATTGAAGCCCGGATTGATGACGACGCCCTGATTCTGCAGCGCAACCGACGCGCCGATTGACTGAAAACCGGCCAGGAAGACGGTGCCGTAGCGTGTGTACTGCGTAATCTTCCGGCGACCGCTCTCGCCTTCCTTCTTCATCGCAGCGAGCGACGGAACCACGACGCCGGCCATTTGCATGATGATCGACGCGGAGATGTACGGCATGATGCCCAGCGCGAAAATACTCAGCCGGCTCAGAGCACCGCCCGAAAACATGTTGAACATGCTCAGGATCGTGCCGTCCTGCTGCTCGAAAAATTGTTCGAGCGCGACAGGATCGATGCCCGGCACCGGAATGAAGGTACCGATGCGATAGACGATCAGCGCGCCGATCAGGAAAAACAGGCGCTGGCGCAGATCGGAAAACCGGGATGCTTCGCCCAGTGCCGCTGCAGGATTTACCAGCTTGTCTCGTGCCACGTTTCTTCCTCAATTCGACGCACATGCCCGGTCGGGCGTAATGCATCGGTCCTCTAAATTCAGTCTTCTATTGATCCGCCGGCGGCCTCGATGGCCTTGCGGGCACCCGGCGTCACCGCCAGACCCCGGAGCTTGACCGCCTTGCCGATTACGCCGGACGCGATAACCTTCGCACGCTTGATGCGATGACCGACGATGCCGGCGCTCTTCAGGCTCAACAGGTCGATCACGTCGTCCTGCGGAACATTCAATTCATGCAGTCTCACTTCGGCATTGTTCGCCTCGGTACGGGACCGGAAGCCAACTTTCGGCAGGCGACGCTGCAGCGGCATCTGTCCGCCTTCGAAACCGACCTTGTGGTAGCCGCCGGACCGTGCGTGCTGACCTTTATGGCCGCGACCACAGGTCTTGCCCTGACCCGCGGCATGGCCACGACCCAGTCTCTTGGCAGGCTTCCGGCTACCGGGTTTGAGCGTATTGAGCTTCATTCAAGCCTCCTCGACCCGGAGCAGGTACGCGACCTTGTTGATCATGCCGCGATTCTCGGGGGTGTCGATCACTTCGACGGTATGGTGCATGCGTCGCAGGCCCAGTCCGGCCACGCAGGCGCGATGCGCCTTCAGGCGACCGTACTTGCTCTTGACCAGCGTAACCTTGATTTTCTTTGCCGTTGCCATGGTTTCAGCTCACGATATCCGCGACCGATTTGCCGCGCTTGGCCGCAATATGCTCGGGCGAAATAACGCCGTATAGCGCGTTAATCGTCGCACGCACCACGTTGATGGGATTGCGCGACCCGTAACTCTTGGCCAGTACGTTGCGAATTCCCGCGCACTCGAACACGGCGCGCATCGCACCGCCGGCGATGATGCCGGTACCGCCCGAGGCCGGCTGCATATAGACCTTGGTCGCACCGTGCCGACCAACCATCGCGTAATGCAGCGTCTCTTCATTCACGACGACCCGACGCAGATTCTTGCGGGCAACCTGCATCGCCTTCTGGATGGCTACCGGAACTTCACGGGCCTTGCCGTAACCGAAGCCGACACTGCCCTTGCCGTCACCGACGACCGTCAATGCCGTGAAACCGAATTGCCGGCCACCCTTAACGACCTTCGCGACGCGATTGACAGTCACGAGTTTCTCGATCAGATCGTCTGAACTTTGATTTCGCTCAACCCTAGCCATGCTTAATCATCCTGCTTAGAACTTCAGTCCGTTTTCGCGAGCGGCGTCCGCCAGTGCCTTTACCCGCCCGTGATAACGAAAACCCGACCGATCGAACGCAACCTGCGTGATGCCGGCGGACTTCGCCTTTTCCGCGATCGCCTTGCCTACCGCAATTGCCGCATCAACATTGCCCGTGTACTTGACGCCGCCGCGGATATCCTTTGCAACCGTCGACGCCGCCGCAATAACGGTGCCGCAATCCGGCGCGATAACCTGGGCATAGATATGCCGAGGCGTCCGATGCACAGACAAACGATAGACGCCTAGCTCGCGAATCTTCGCGCGCGTGCGCCGTGCCCGCCGAATTCTGCTTTGCACTTTCTTCATAACTTTGCTCTGGCTCCAATTTCTGATCGGATACCGCTATTTCTTCTTCGCTTCCTTGAGGACAACGCGCTCACCGGAGTAACGCACACCCTTGCCCTTGTAGGGCTCCGGTGGCCGGTAGCGTCGGATTTCGGCGGCCACCTGGCCTACCTTCTGCTTGTCCGTGCCCCTGATAATGATTTCCGTCTGGCTCGGCGTCTCGACCTCGATACCATCGGGCACCGTATAGGCGACCGGGTGCGAGAAGCCGAGCGTAAGATCCAGCGTCTTGCCCTGCGCCTTAGCGCGATAACCGACACCGACCAGTTCCAGCTTGCGCTCGAACCCTTCGGTAACGCCTGTCAGCATGTTATTGATCAATGCACGCGTCGTGCCCGCAATCGCCGTGGCGAAGTTGGACCCGGACCGCGCTTTGACGTTGGCAATACCGTCGTCAACGGCAATCTCAATCTCGGAGTGGAGAATCATCGTCAGCTCGCCTTTCGGCCCTTTGATCTTTAACACGCCGGCGGCTTGACTGAAGTCGACCCCGTTCGGCAGCGGTAAAGGCATCTTTGCAACTCTGGACATGGCTAATTCTTCTTACGAAACGACGCAGAGCACTTCGCCGCCGCAGCCCTGGCCGCGTGCAGCACGATCGGTCATGACGCCTCTGGACGTTGAAATAATCGCAACACCGAGACCTCCCAGTACTTTGGGCAACTCGTCTTTCTTCCGGTAAATACGCAACCCGGGACGGCTGACACGCTTGATCTCGCTGATGACCGGCTTGCCCTCAAAGTAGCGCAGGTCAATGATGAGATTCGCCTTGTTGCCCGCGGCCGGCTCGACCCGAAATTCACCGATATAGCCCTCTGCCTGGAGGACCCGGGCAATCGCTTCCTTGCGATGCGACGACGGCATGGTCACGCTCTCGAAGCCGACATTCTGGCCATTACGGATACGCGTCAGCATATCGGCAATAGGATCTGTCATGCTCATTACTTAAACCTCTCGCTACACAAAATCGACGGAACGCCGATTACCAACTCGCCTTGCGCAACCCAGGGATATTGCCCTGCATTGTTTCTTCTCTAAGCTTGTTCCGACCCAGGCCAAACTTGCGGTAAAAACCTTTCGGACGACCGGTCATCGCACAGCGGTTCCGCAGCCGGCTCGGGCTCGCGTTGCGCGGCAATTTCTGTAAGCCAGCCATCGCTGCGGCACGCTCACCATCAGAACTCGTCGGGCTCGCGATGATTTTCTTCAGCCCGGCCCTTTTCTTCGCATAGCGCTTAACGGTCTTTTCCCGCTTACGCTCACGTTCCAACATCGATTTTTTGGCCATTCGAAGTTCCTGTCGCTCTATTTCTTGAACGGAAAATTAAATGCTTCGAGAAGCGCTCTGCCGCGCTCGTCGTTACCTGCATTGGTCGTAATCGTGATATCCATGCCGCGCAAAACATCGATATGGTCATAATCGATTTCGGGAAAGATGATCTGTTCCTGCACACCCATGCTGTAGTTACCGCGACCGTCCATTGATTTTGGACTCAGACCGCGAAAATCCCGGATACGCGGAATCGCGATCGTAATCAGGCGATCGAGAAACTCGTACATCCTCTCGCGGCGCAGTGTGACCTTGCAGCCAATCGGCATGCCGTCACGCAGCTTGAAGGCGGCCACGGACTTACGGGCCGGGCGCTGCAGCGGCTTCTGACCGGCGATCAGCTCCATATCGTGCATCGCTTTCTCGATGACCTTCCGGTCCGCAACCGCTTCGCCCACGCCCATGTTCAGCGTGATCTTCGTGATTTTCGGCACTTCCATGACGTTCTTCAGCTGCAGCTTTTCAATCAGCTGCGGCACGATCGTCGTCTTGTATTGCTCTTGAAGTCTCGACATTGCTCTATCCACACGACGTCCAATCAGACGTCGACGACCTCGTTATTGGACTTGAAGAAACGCACCTTGCGGCCGTCTTCGAGTCGCTTGATTCCGATCCGGTCTGCTTTCTCGGTAATCGGGTTGAACAGCATGACGTTGGATCGATCCAGCGGCATTTCCTTTTCGATGATGCCACCCGGGACACCGGCATTCGGGTTCGGCTTCTGGTGCTTCTTGACCATGTTGACGCCTTCGACCAGCACCCGGCCGTTCGTCTGAACGTTGAGCACGGTGCCGCGACGACCCTTGTCGCGACCGCTGGTTACGATGACCTCATCGCCCTTTTTGATCTTCTGCATGTCTATCGACTCGATGTTTACTGGCTCGCCGCGAATGCCCTACAGGACTTCCGGCGCCAGCGAAATAATCTTCATGAAGCGCCCGGTCCGCAATTCGCGGGTCACCGGGCCGAAAATACGCGTGCCGATCGGTTCGAGACGCGCATTCAATAAGACGGCCGCATTTCCGTCGAAGCGAATCAGCGAACCGTCGTTACGGCGAACGCCTTTTCGCGTCCTCACGACGACCGCGTTGTAAACCTCGCCCTTCTTGACGCGCCCCCGCGGAATAGCGTCCTTGACGCTAACCTTGATGACGTCGCCGATACCGGCATAGCGGCGCTTGGAGCCGCCGAGCACCTTGATACACATGACGCGACGGGCCCCGCTGTTATCCGCCGCGCTGAGAATTGACTGCATCTGAATCATGATCGATTACCGCGCCTGTTCCTGCTCACTGCGCCTCGGCGCGTTCCACAATACCGACCAACCGCCACGCTTTCCGCTTGGAGTACGGACGGCATTCGGCGATCGATACCACATCACCTTCCCGACAGGCATTTTCCTCGTCGTGCGCCAGGACTTTTGTCGAGCGCCGCAGGTACTTGCCGTAGACAGGATGCTTAACCACTCTGGAAACGAGCACCGAGATGGTTTTATCCATCTTGTTACTGACCACCCGGCCGGTCACGGTACGGGCCGATGCCGCCTGTGCTTCGTTGTTCGTCGCTTCTGTCATGATCCGGCCTCAACCTTTTCCGGGCTCTGTTGTTTCTGCTGCTCACGCATCACCGTCTTGGTGCGCGCAATATCACGGCGCACGCGCCGGTACTCGTGCGGGCGCACGAGCTGGCCGGTAGCCTGCTGCATGCGCAGATTGAATTGCTCGCGGCGCAGCTCAAGCAGCTCGTCTTTGAGCTCCTGGTCGCTCTTCTGCCGTAACTCTTTCACGTCCATTCAGACACCCGCCCGCGAAACAAAGGTAGTTGAAACCGGCAACTTGGCCGCCGCCAGGCGAAACGCCTCGCGCGCCACATCCTCACCGACGCCTTCCATCTCGTACAGAACCCGGCCGGGCTGAATCTGGGCAACCCAGTATTCGACGTTGCCCTTGCCCTTGCCCTGGCGAACCTCGAGAGGTTTTTTGGTGATCGGCTTGTCCGGAAAAATCCGAATCCATATCTTGCCGCCACGTTTGACGTAGCGAGTCATCGCGCGTCGGGCGGCCTCGATCTGGCGGGCCGTAATACGGCCGCGACCCGTCGATTTCAGGCCAAACTCACCGAAAGCAACCGTATTGCCACGCTGGGCCAGGCCACGATTGCGACCCTTGTGCTGCTTCCTGAATTTTGTCCGTTTCGGCTGTAGCATCGTTTCTTATCCTTGACGAGCCTGCGCCTTGTCGGACTTCGCCCCCCCGGATTCTGCGAGGTCAAAAACCTCACCCCGGAAGATCCAGACCTTGACGCCGATAATTCCGTAAGTCGTCTTCGCCTCGGCGAATCCATAGTCGATGTCGGCCCGGAACGTATGCAGCGGAACACGACCCTCGCGATACCATTCCGAGCGGGCAATTTCGGCGCCGTTCAGCCGACCGCCGACCTTGACCTTGATCCCCTGAGCACCGAGGCGCATCGTATTCGTCACCGCACGCTTCATTGCGCGGCGAAACATGACGCGACGCTCGAGTTGCTGAGCAATTCCTTCGGCGACGAGTTGCGCATCCAGTTCCGGCTTGCGGATCTCGGCGATGTTGATGCGAACATCCGCCAGGCTCATCGACAAAAGCTTGGCCACTGCCCGGCGCAGATTCTCGATATCCTCGCCTTTCTTACCGATAACGATACCGGGCCGCGCGGTATGAATCGTGATATGCGCTTTGCGGGCAGGACGCTCGATCGTGATCCGACTGACCGAGGCATCCTTGAGCCGCGCCTTGATGAAGGTGCGGATCTTGTGATCGGTCGCAATAAACTGCGGAAACGCCTGCGTATCCGCATACCACTTCGACGTCCAGTCTTTGGAAATGCCGAGGCGAATGCCGATTGGATGTACTTTCTGGCCCATACCCTGATCCTATTCGTCCGCAACCTGCACGGTAATGTGGCTGTTACGCTTGATAATCCGGCTCGACCGGCCTTTGGCTCGCGCCCTGAAGCGCCGAAGGGTCGGCGCTTCGTCGACATGTATGATCGATACCCGCAACTCGTCGATATCGGCACCGTGGTTGTGCTCGGCATTTGCGACTGCGGATTCGAGGACCTTCTTGACGATCCGGGCACCCTTTTTCTGCATCAGCGCGAGCGTCTGCAGCGCCGTGCCGACGGACTGGCCACGGACGGCGTCTGCAACAAGGCGGCACTTTTGCGGCGAGATGCGCGCGTACTTGAGTTTTGCTGAAACCTGCATCGAAACGTTCCTGAATGCTGTCGCTTATTTGGTCTTGCGGTCGCCCGAATGGCCCCTGAACGTGCGCGTCGCCGCGAACTCGCCCAGCTTGTGGCCAACCATATTCTCTGAAATCAGGACCGGCACGTGATCACGGCCGTTATGCACGGCAATCGTCAATCCCACCATGTCCGGAATAATCATCGAGCGACGCGACCAGGTCTTGATCGGCCGGCGATTATTCGCCGCCACTGCCTCACGAATCTTCTTCGCAAGATGGTCGTCGATAAAAGGTCCTTTCTTAATGGAGCGTGGCACTTATCGTTCCTCTGGTTCCTGCTTTGCAGCCGTGGCTACTTACGGCCCCGACGGCGAATAATCATGTTGTCGGTGCGTTTGTTATTACGCGTTTTCTTGCCCTTGGTCGGCGTGCCCCACGGCGACACCGGGTGACGGCCACCCGACGTGCGCCCCTCGCCACCACCGTGCGGGTGGTCGATCGGGTTCATCGCGACGCCACGAACAGTCGGTCGGACACCGCGCCAGCGCGACGCTCCGGCCTTGCCGAGCTTGCGCAGGTTGTTCTCGTTGTTCCCTACTTCGCCGACCGTCGCGCGACACTCGACATGCACCTTGCGCATCTCGCCGGAGCGCATCCGCAGCGACGCGTAGACGCCTTCGCGCGCGACGATCTGTGCGCTGCCACCGGCTGCGCGCACCATCTGCGCACCCTTGCCGGGCTTGAGCTCGACACAGTGAATCAGCGTACCAACCGGGATGTTGCGCAAAGGCAGCGCGTTGCCCGGCTTGATCGGCGCCTGCCGGCCTGACATGACTTCGTCACCGGCACGCAGGTTCTTCGCCGCCAGTATGTAGCGGCGCTCACCGTCGACATACAGGATCAACGCGAGGTGTGCGCTGCGATTCGGGTCATATTCGATGCGCTCGACCTTGCCGCGGATATCGTCCTTATCACGCCGGAAATCGACGATACGGTAATGACGCTTGTGGCCGCCACCGCGATGGCGCGTCGTAATTCGACCGTGGTTATTGCGGCCGCCCGTCTTCGATTTTGTCTCGAGCAGGGGCTCGTGCGGCTTACCCTTGTGAAGCTGCGGCGAATTGACCTTGACCGTGAACCGACGACCGGGCGAGGTAGGTCTAAGCTTTTGTAGTGGCATTATTCCCGTCCCCTGGTCTAGTCGGCGCCGACGAAATCGATGTTGTCGCCATCGGCGAGTGTGACGTAAGCCTTCTTCCAGGCATTACGCTGACCCCATTCCTGGCCGAAGCGCTTGATCTTGCCGCGACAGTTCACGACCCGCACTTCCTTGACGCTGACCTCGAACATCATTTCCACGGCGCCGCGGATCTCATGCTTCGTTGAATCGCGTCGGACCCTGAAGACGATCTGGTTATGCTTCTCACCGACGGTCGTGCTCTTTTCCGACACGTGCGGACCGAGCAACACCGTCATCAGGCGCTCCTTGTTATGGGACGCACTCATGACAGTCGCTCCGCGAGAGCCTTGACGGCTGCTGCCGTGGCAAGGATCCGATCGTAACGCGCAAGGCTGACCGGATTGATTTCGCGCAGGTCGAGCACATCGACCCACGGCAGGTTGCGCGCCGACAGGCACAGATTCTCGTCATATCGATCGACGAAAATCAGCACGTTATCAAGCTTGAATTCGGCCAGTTTCGCCACGAGATCGCGAGTCTTCGGCGCCGACATCTCGATTGAATCGACGACGATGAGACGATCCTGACGAATCAGTTCGGACACCATCGAGCGCATCGCGGCGCGATACATCTTGCGATTAACTTTCTGCGAGTAATCACGGGGCCGTGCCGCAAATGTGCGGCCGCCGCCGACCCAGATCGGGCTGCGGGAGGTACCGGCCCGCGCGCGGCCCGTGCCCTTTTGGCGCCAGGGCTTCGCGCCGCCGCCACGTGCATCCGCGCGAGTCTTTTGCCGCTTCGTGCCGCTCCGGCCGGCCGCGCGGAAAGCCGTCACGACCTGGTGAATCAGCGGCTCGTTGAAGGCCGCGCCGAACGTATCATCAGATACCTCGATGCTGCCCGAACCGCCTGTAATCGCAATCTTCATCATTACACCCAATCGATTGACTAAGCTGCGCTGCGCCGTTGCTTGATCGTCGGACTGACGATCAGGCGACCGCCTTTATGCCCGGGAACAGCGCCCTTGACCACGATCAGGTGGCGTTCGGCATCTACCTGCACGACCTCCAGACCCTGCGCGGTGCGCTGCACGTTGCCCATATGACCGGCCATCTTCTTACCCTTGAACACACGACCGGGCGTCTGGTTCTGACCGATAGATCCGGGCGCGCGGTGCGACAGCGAGTTGCCGTGCGTAGCGTCCTGCATATGGAAATGATGTCGCTTGACGGTGCCCGCAAAACCTTTGCCGATGGACGTGCCGACCACATCCACTTTTTCGCCGACCGTGAAACGCTCAACTGTCAGTTCGGCACCGGGCTCGATGCCGGCCAGCGCATCGCTGTCGGCACGAAACTCGAACAACCCTTCGCCGGGCTCGGTCGCCACGGCCGCGAACTGGCCGGCATCAGCCCGGTTCAGACGCTGCGGTTTCACGCTGCCGGTTGTCACCTGCAACGCCGAATAGCCGTCCGTGTCGTCGGTCTTGATACGCATCACCCGATTCGGCAGCGCCTGAATAATAGTCACAGGCACGGACACGCCTTCGTCCGTGAAGACGCGACTCATCCCAGTTTTTCGACCCACGAGCCCGATGGCCATGTCGATTTCCTTACATCCGGACATGCCCCGGAAGTGGGGCACACGCAATTCCTATGAAAAACAGGTCAGCCTTCGGTCCCGAGCGATTTATAGTGGTCTATATACCCGGAGTTTGAAGCCTGACCCGTCAGATTCCTGTGCAGGACCGATATCAGCCCCGCATCCCCCGCCAACCAAACCTGCAGATCACCCCTGAGGCTCATCGCTGGCAGCACTAAGCCCGACGCAGGTTATCCTGCACCGGGCCCAAGTGAGCAGGCAATTATAGCAACAAATTCGCTCAGTTCAATTTAATCTGCACATCGACCCCGGCCGGCAGCTCCAGCTTCATCAGGGCATCCACAGTCTTGTCCGTGGGATCCAGAATATCCATGAGTCGCTTATGGGTCCGCAGCTCGTACTGGTCCCGCGCATCCTTGTTCACATGCGGCGATATCAGCAGCGTAAAACGCTCCTGCTTGGTGGGCAGCGGCACCGGGCCGCGGACCTGGGCGCCAGTGCGCTTGGCCGTTTCGACGATCTCACGGGCCGAATTATCGATCAGCCGATGATCGAAGGCCTTGAGCCGGATCCTAATATTTTGATTTGTAGCCATTTTTTTACCTCAATCGAATTATGCGTCGGCGGGACCGGCTCGCAAGCCCTGCCCGCCAATCGGTACCCGCTGCCATGCAGCTGTCGATACCGCGATCGTTTTCCCTTCCCAGCCGGGTCGGGGCCTATTCTCTATCTCGGGGTCGAACCCGTTATTTGCCGGAATCCGCCCCACCTGCGGTCCGTGCCCGGTATTCGCCCGGAACCCGGCTCGCCGGCGGTCCGTGCCCGGTATTCGCCATGGCGCCGGCGATAGCC
>JAJFJS010000010.1 GCA_021773815.1 Gammaproteobacteria bacterium | reverse complement strand
CTCTTGAATCAAGCATTCGGTATTTAGCAGTTGATTTAGGTCCAAAGAATATTCGTGCCAATGCAATTTCTGCCGGTCCAATGAGGACCTTGGCCGCAAGAGGCTTAAAAAATTTCTCGGACATGTATGAAGGCATGAAAGAAAAAGCGCCTTTGAAGAGAAACATAACGACGAGTGAAGTAGGTGATACCGCCACTTTTTTATGCAGTGAATTAGCAAGTGGAATTACCGGAGAAATTCTTCACGTTGACGCGGGATACCATGCAGTTGGTGTGTAAGTGGAATAGCTATAAGTAGAAAAAGATCACTATCATAGTTTTTAATTTTTTGTTTTTTCTCTCATTTTTGCCAACAAACCTTCAATATCAACGCTTTTAAGGATATGGTGGTACTGAGACCTGTATGTATGAAGTATACTAACGCCTTCAACTTCAAAATCATAAATCTTCCAGCCATTTTTGGTTTTGAACATCTTGTATAGCATTGAATACTCCGTTCCCTTGGATATTAAGACTGTTTGTATCTGGACTTTCTTTTTTTTCACAATGGTCGCTGGCTGAAAAATAACTTTTTCATCACTGAAAAGATCCAATTTATCAACATAAAAATTCTGAAACATCTCAGTAAAGAGATCTGTAAACTCGGTCCTCTGCTTAGCATTGAATTGGGACCAATGTGCTTTCCCTAAAGATAATTTAGCCATTAAAGAAAAACTAAAGACTGGATTGGTAATCTCAATAACTTTGCTTTTTTTCTGATCTATTGACAACTCTTTATCAGACAGCACCGTAAATACTTTATTAACTGACATTTTCAGTAATTTTTCGGCTTCAGATTCAACATCCGCAACTGCAACTAGAGAAAACAAAAGAAAAACTAACAACAAACAGGCAATTTTTTTCATAATTTCTCCCTCTATCCTCTTTCTTAGATTTATGTGTATACCTCTTCTGTAGATGTTTCATAATTTTCCATTGAGCCCTACTTCATTTCTTCATATCAAAACTTGTATTATAGCATTTTATCAAACCTTCATCCGCAAAACTGAAATATTTTTCCTCACCGATTATAACATGATCTAATACCTTTATGTTCATAATCCTGCCGGCAAAGACAAGTTCTTCAGTAATCCCTTCGTCTTCACTACTTGGTTTTGGTTCACCGGATGGATGGTTATGCGCGAATATCATGGCTGCAGCGCCAAACTTATTTGCCAGATTGATTATCTCTCTTACATACACATTGCTCATCGTTACCGTGCCCTCGTGGGCCGTAACGATATCTATGACCTGGTTTTGGCTATTGAGAAATATCACCTTGAAAACTTCTTTTTTCAGGTCCCGCATCCTTGGGAAAAGCAGATCATATGCTTTCCTGGATGATGAGGCAATTCCTTCTACCTTTTTTGACTCCTCAATTATCCTTTTTCCCAACTCAACAGATGCTTTTATTTGCGCGATTTTCGCATGACTTAATCCCTTTATGCGGTACAAATCTTCTGGCTCCAGTTTATCCAAGCCTCTTAAACCCTTCGCCTCCCTGATTATTTGCCTGGCCAGATCCACCGCGCTTTTCCCTTTAACACCAACTCGTAATAATATTGCAAGTAACTCGGCATTTGTTAAAGAATGCGCGCCAGACTTTAACAACCTTTCTCTTGGCCTCTCTTCTTCAGGCCAATTAGTTATTGAATCTTCATAAACTTTTTCTCTGGACTCTTCTGTCATAATATTTCACATCCATGTTGAAATACATACACATTCAATTACCTAACATAATATGGGTTTAGTAAATACCCAAACTTTGTTTACTACTTACACAACTATATTTGGCAAGATAGTTCTTTCATCTGCATCCTTGTAAAAATAAACTTACTTATGAAAGCATATCCATCATCTGATGAGTTTAGATCTGTGTGGTATTAAATCTAGTAGACATTACGAATACCAAGATTATATTAGTCAGGTTACATACTAAAAGCAATAGGAAAAAATGATAGCAATTCCAGACTGGAAAAAGAGAAAAGGGGGCAGATTGATTTTCTTAAGCAGTGACTTGGTCACGAAAAAGAAAAAATGTGGCCATCAATAATGCAAAAATGTCCCTCTGATCATGGAGATTTTGTGATATTCTTAAGCATTTCAACAAACGCTTCTATCCTCGTCCTCATAGAACCGCTTAATCGTCCGGGACGGTCACAATCAAGCGTTAGTACCGGAATATCAACATGCTTGCGAACAAGACTGTCATATATGTGTCTGTGACAGAAGTTTTGAACATAGTGAATAATGCCATCAATTTCCCTCTCAGCAATCTGCTTTTTTATATCATCGATATGGTAGCGCATTTCATAAGGATATGTATAAGAAGTATACTGATCTATTAAGGTATCTGTTTTGTACGACATACTAAACTGTCTCTGTACTTCGTTGAAAACAACATGCACATTCAACTCCCCCAGAAAAGAGTACAGGTTACTACAGATTGGCGGCACACCGATGTACCCTAATCTCACATCAGGTTGAAGCGTAGGACGCTTTCTAGCTTCATCAAGAAATCCTAATGCCTTTTGCTCAAAAAGTTTATAGTCTCCCATTAGATCGCTTGTAGAGACATTCCAGATATGATTTTCCTCACCAGTTACCCTGTTTTCCTCCCACGTAAGACGATCAATCTCATGTACAGTTTTTCTTACATTATCCAATACAAGTTTCATCTGAT
>JAJFJS010000090.1 GCA_021773815.1 Gammaproteobacteria bacterium | reverse complement strand
CTGTCGGTCTACAACATGAACTACCAGCTCGGCTGGTGGGACCTGCACGTCTCGCCGCCGCATAACATCCGGGCGACGAACACCGGCAAGGTCCTGCTCGCGCATCAGCCGTTCCTGTTCTCCAGCCTCGCGTTCTTCATCATCTACGGCAACGTCGGTATTTTTGTACTGCTGACCGCCGCGGCGATGTGCGCGTCGGCCATAGCCCTGCGCATGCCGCCGTTCTGGGCTCCCGACGGCGGCCCGGTCTCGCTGGCCACGGCCATCGGTGAATAACTGTTGCGTAAGCTTGGTTTATTGCGAAATTTTTTGGCTGAAGCGATGGCATTGTCTATGGGTGAAACCTAACGCCCACGAAAGGGGCCACCGGTACGGCCGTCCCGGCCCTGCGCAGCAGGGCCACACTTTTAACTAGCCAGGTTTCCGCGCCAACATGGTCGCAAACTGCAATTGCGCGCCCTTGTGCATAGTACCTAAATCTTCATTGTACTTAATCGGCTCCCACCCCTCGTAGGCCTCACGCAACTGCCCGGCTCTTAGGGTAAAAGGGAAACGGACTGGGCATGGGTGATCTTCAGTGCTCATAGCGCAAACAATCAGGTTATAACCGCCGGGCAGAGTGTGCTCTTGCATATCGGCAATAACAGCATCAATACGAGCTGGGTCGAGAAACATTAGGGTTACAGTGCAGGCAATAAAGCCATAATCCACACCAAGCTCGGCATTATTGATGTCGTACACCTGCGCCTTAATGTTGGCCATTCCCTCTTCGCTTACAATTTTCTGCAGCATGTCAATGGCGTTGGGATTGTTGTCTACTGCGATTACGTTAAAGCCAAGCTGGCTCAGGTATAAGGTGTTACGTCCATTGGAACAGCCCATGTCTAAGGCATTGCATGGCTCAATAATTTTTCCCGCCTCTACCACTTCACTATGCGTAGGACTTAAGCCGTAGCGACTATTTAGGTCAACTGTCATGGTAATCACTTGGTTTTTGAAATCAGGGCCAATATTTTACTGCTTCTTAGGCGCAGTTAAAGAATTAATGGGGTCGGATTGCATTTCGCGAATTAGTTATAAGGATGAGCCGTAAATAATCAGCTCGACCCCTTTTATTTCCATATGGAATGGACTTAATTAAATAACCCCTTTTAGCTTCATGCTTTCTAGCCACAAAATGCGAATCCGGCAACAATGGATTACGGTGGATCAGGTGCGCGTAATACGAGACTCGGTTTTTATTTCCCGGGATCACGCTCGTGAAGCACTGTTTTTCGCAATCAGGAATCGCAACTGATCAGCCCGGCGTTTCCGGAATTCTTTCCGTTCGATGACCGCCGAAGCCGTGAAAAAAGAAAACGCCTCGAACCGGGAATCGCTACCTGCCGCGCACGCTCACCGCATCGTGACCAGTTCCTCGGCGCTGGTCGGATGGATCGCCACCGTGTCGTCAAAATCCTGCTTGGTCGCCCCCATGCGCATCGCGACCGCAAAGCCCTGCAGCATCTCGTCGGCGCCGGGACCGAACAGGTGCACGCCGACGACGCGCCGTTCCGCGCCCGTCGTCACGAGCTTCATGCGCGCGGCCGTCCGGTGTTCGGAAAAGCTGTTGACCATCGGCACAAACTCCGATGTGAACACCTCGACAGCATCGCCGTATTGTTCACGGGCGCCGGCTTCGGTCAGCCCGCAGGTCCCCACGGGCGGGTGCGTAAAGACCACGCTGGCGATATTGTCGTAATCGAGATGCCGGCCCTCCATGCCGCCCCAGAGACGGTCGGCGAGCCGTCGGCCCGCGGCGATCGCGACCGGCGTCAGCGCCGCGCGACCCGTGACGTCGCCGACGGCGAAGATGCCCGGCACGTTGGTTTCCTGGAAGGCATCCGTTGGAATGAAACCACCCTCATCACGCGCGACTCCGGCCGACTCGAGACCGAGACCGTCGGTCAACGGGCGTCTGCCGACGGCCCAGATCACGCTGTCGTACGGACCGAATTGACCGGCGGCCTGCGTGTTCATCATCAGACCGTCATCGCTCCGCTCAAGGCCAGCCGGGACCGCAAACGGGTGCAGCGTGACGCCGTCCGCCCGCAGCGCGTCGACGACCGCCGCCTGCAGCAGCGTATCGAAGGATCGCAGCACGCTGTCGTAGCGGGCAAACAATTCGACATCGGCGCCCAGCGCCCGCAGCATGCCGGCCAGTTCGACCGCGATATAGCCGCTGCCCGCGACCGCGACCCGGCGCGGCAGCGCTTCGAGCGCGAAGAAACCGTCCGAGGTAATACCCGCCTCGGCGCCGGGCAGCGGCGGCACAACCGGTTCTCCGCCCACTGCGATCAGGATCCGGTCGGCCTGTAACAGCCGCTCGCCGACGCGCACGTGGCGGGCATCTTCCAGTACGCCGAAACCGGCAATCGATTCGATGTCCCGGTTCGCCAGGTTGCGTGCATAGATCTCGTTCAATCGTGCGACATACTGGTCCCGACGCGCCTTGAGCCCGGCCCAGTCGTGGCCGTTGGCGGTAACATCGAATCCGTAGCCGGCCGCGTCCGCGACGGCGTGCGCTGCAGCGGCCGCGTTCCACATGATTTTCTTCGGCACGCAGCCGACATTGACGCACGTGCCGCCGAGCCGCCCGGACTCGATGACCGCAACCCGGGCGCCGTACTCGGCCGCGCGCTGAGCGGCGGCCAGTCCGCCGCTGCCGCCGCCGATGACGACAAGATCGAAAACTGATGGCTCGGACATGGTCGTGGGTTCCTGCATTGGCGCCGCAGCGTGACCGGAGCCTCCGGCCTCCGTTGCGATGGGGCCGCCCCGGGCGCAATCAATGGGGCGATATCGATCAGGGCAACATCGACCCGGGCCGCGCCGGCGCGTTGGGGCAGTGTAAGTCACGATGCAGCGCTGTGATAGCATGCCGCTCTTCCCGCATCGACGCCGCAAGAGACCCGCCCGACGCAATGGAGACCAACCCGCTGCTGGCCACCGGCCTGCTTCCCGAGTTCAGCACGATCCGGCCCGAGCATGTCGAGCCGGCGCTGTCCCGAACGCTCACGGAGAATCGTGAACGGCTTGAGGCGCTGCTCACCGAAGTGGCGGACGATGCCGATTTCGCGGCGGCGATTCTGCCGATCGAGGAACTCGGCGACCGATTGAGTCGCGTCTGGGGACCGGTCAGTCACCTGCACGGCGTCCTGAACTCGCCCGAACTGCGGGCCGCCTACAATCAGGCTCTGCCGGCATTGTCACGGTACCAGACCGAACTGGCGCAGGATGTCCGCTTGTGGCGTCTCTATCGCAGGGTCGGTGACACGCTGGCCGATCGTCCGGCCGACCACGCCGCGAGCGTCGTCGAACACGCGCTGCGCAACTTCCGGCTCGCCGGCGTGGACCTACCCGACGACAAGAAACAGCGCTTCAAGGCTGCGATCGAGGAACTGGCACAGCTCGGCGCCCGCTTCGAGCAGAATGTGCTCGACTCGATGGCCGCCTGGACCTGGCACGAAACCGACGCCGCAAAGCTTGCCGGCCTGCCGGCACAGGTCCGCGAGCAGGCGGCACATAACGCCGCCGCGGTCGGACGGGAAGGCTGGCTGTTCCACCTGGACCAGCCCACCTATGTCGGCGTCGTGACCCACGCACAGGATCGCGACCTGCGCCACCGGCTCTACCGCGCCTGGGTCACTCGTGCGTCCGATCAGGCCGATGGTGACGGCGCCTTCGACAACACCGCGACGATGCGCCGAATACTCGAGCTGCGCCAGGCAGTCGCCGGTCTCATCGGTTTCGCGCATTTCTCCGATTACTCGCTGGCTTCCAAGATGGCCGACTCGGTCGATGAAGTGCTCGGCTTTTTGAACGACCTCGCGGCGCAATCCCGCGCGGCCGCGACCCGTGAACTGGCCAAACTCGAGGCTTTTGCCGGCCAACCGCTCGAGGCCTGGGATATCGCGTTCTGGTCGGAGCAACTGCGCGAATCGCGCTACGCCGTTTCCGACGAACAACTGCGCCCCTTCCTGCCGCTGGAGCGCGTGCTGGACGGCATGTTCGACGTGGTCGGCAATCTGTACGGACTCACAATCCGGCGCCTCGAAAATGTCGACACGTGGCACGAGGACGTACGCTATTACGAATTGTGTAGCGCCGCCGGGGAGGTCATCGGCGGTTTCTATGTCGACCTGTTCGCACGGCCGCAGAAAAGATCCGGCGCCTGGATGGATGAGTGCCTGAGCCGCAAAAAAGTGCACGGCCGGTTGACCCGTCCGGTCGCGCACCTGGTGTGCAATTTTGCTCCGCCGACGGCCTCGACGCCGAGCCTGCTGACGCACAGCGATGTCGTGACGTTATTCCACGAATTCGGCCACACGCTGCATCACCTGCTCACGCAGGTCGACTATCCGAGCGTGGCCGGCATCAACGGCGTGCCATGGGACGCCGTCGAGTTGCCGAGCCAGTTCATGGAAAATTTCGCGTGGCAGCCGGACGTGCTGCGGCGCTTATCCGGGCATTATGAGACCGGCGCCGCGCTGCCGGATGCGTTGCTGGACAAACTGCAGGCCTCGCGCATCTTCCAGGCGGGCCTGCAAATGCTCCGGCAGCTCGAGTTCGCCATTTTCGACCTGCGGCTGCATGCAGAATTCGATCCGCACGGTAATACCGATATCGATGCGCTGCTCGACGAGGTCCGGCGCCAGGTCGCGGTGATCGAGCCACCGGCATTCAACCGGTTTGCCCACGGGTTTTCGCATATCTTTGCCGGCGGCTATGCGGCCGGGTATTACAGCTACAAGTGGGCCGAGGTGCTCGCCGCAGACGCCTGGTCGGCCTTCGAGGAACAGGGCATATTCGACCCGGACACCGCCGGACGCTTTCGCCGGGAGATCCTCGAGATCGGCGGCACGCGGAAAATCGGCGACGCCTTCACCGCGTTTCGCGGCCGCCCGCCGAGCATCGAGCCGTTGCTCGCCCAGTCCGGCATTCACGCCGAAGCCGAATGAAGATCGCGAGCTGGAATGTCAACTCGCTGCGTGTGCGTCTGCCGCACGTGCTCGACTGGCTGGAGACACAACGACCGGACGTACTCGGCCTGCAGGAACTCAAGATGCCGACCGAGGCGTTTCCGGCGGATGCCTTCAAAGAGATCGGCTACGAATCCGTCGCGTACGGACAGAAAACCTATAACGGCGTCGCGCTCATATCGTTGCAGACGCCGGCCAACGTGATGACGGGGTTGCCAAATTTTCCGGACGAACAGCGACGGGTCATCGCCGCGGACTATGACGGCGTGCGGGTCGTTAACCTCTACGTGCCGAACGGTCAGGCCGTGGGCGCCGACAAATATGTCTATAAACTCGGCTGGCTCGATGCGTTGCGCACCTGGCTGGCCGAAGAAGCGGCCACACATCCGGAGACAGTCGTCGTCGGCGACTTCAATATTGCGCCGGCCGACCGCGACGTACACGATCCCGAGGAATGGCGCGGCAAGATCCTGTGCAGTGACGACGAACGCGCGCGCCTGCAGGCCATCGAGGCCGCCGGTTTCGTCGACTCGTTCCGGCTATTCGAGCAACCCGACGATACCTTCAGCTGGTGGGACTACCGCGCCGCGGGTTTTCGCCGCAAACGCGGCCTGCGCATCGACCTGATCCTGGCCTCGACCGCGATAGCCGGCCGCTGCACGGCCAGCGGCGTCGACCCCGGGCCGCGCGCACTGGAACGTCCGTCCGATCACGCGCCGGTGTACGCCGAGTTCGACTGACGCCGCTGCCGACGGGCTCCCCGGCCGGTTGCAGTGAATATGAGATAATCGCCGGCATGTCGGACAACCCGCAATTTCTTCCCGGCAGCCGTTCGCAACCGTCGGACCGCCGCAACGACTATGACGTCACGAACACCGTGCGGGTCAGCACGACGGCCGACGTGCGCAATGCAGTGCAACGACTGTTCGCCGCGATGCTGCCGACGGCATCGTTCGATGTGCTGTGGCTGGCTTTTCACGATTTCGACCGGCTATTCGAAGGGCAGTTTCCCGGCTATCGTGGCTGCGACACCGTCTATCACGACAAGCAGCATTCCCTGGACGTGACGCTGGCGCTGGCGCGACTACTGGCCGGCTATCAGCGGAGCTGCGCGGAGGCGGACCGGTTCGACGTCGAACGTGTGATGGCCGGCATCGTCACCGCGTTATTACATGACGCCGGTTATCTCCGCCGTGACGACGAACCGCGCTGGCAAAACGGCGCACAATTCACTGCCTGGCACGTATCGCGCAGCGCGGACCTGCTGCGGGAAATCATGCCGCGTCTCGGGCTCGACCACTGGACCGGGGTCGTCACGCGCATCGTGCATTTCACCGGTTACGAGATCAACATCGACGACATTGAAGTCGACGATCCGCAAGACATGATGATGGGTCATCTGCTCGGTACCGCCGACCTGATGACCCAGATGGCCGACCGCTGCTATCTGGAGAAATGCCGCGATCGCCTGTACTCCGAATTCGTGCTCGCCGGCATTCCGGTGACGACGGTCGGCGGACCAACGAACCCCGCGGCCTATGCGTCGGGCATCGATCTGCTGAAGAAGACGCCCGGGTTCTGTCGGAACATGGCGATGCATCGGCTGGAGGTGAAATTCAACTGCGTCTACCGCTACATCGAGGCGCTGTACGACGGACGCAATCCGTACTTTGAGTTCATCGAACAGAATCTGCGTTACCTGGACCGGGTCATCGCCACCGGTAACTGGCGCGCCCTGCGCCGCAACCCGCCGTGCTTTACGGTGCTGAAGAATCCGCTACAGTCGGTCACGGCGCTGGTCAGCCGCCGTCTCGCCGACCTCAACGCACCCGCCAGCGCGCTGGCCACCGCGTCGCCGCCCGGCACCTGACCGAGCCGATCGTCGCGGCTCTGACCCTCAAGCATTCAAGAACAACACACAGAATCAATACGCTGAAGAAAACCCGGGGTCAGGACCCTGGCCACCGGCAGGTTCTTTCTGCGCCGGTGGCCCGGCGCCGCGTCGTTATTCGACGGTCACCGACTTGGCCAGGTTGCGCGGCTGGTCCACGTCCGTGCCCTTGAGCACCGCGACGTGATAGGACAGCAGTTGCAGCGGCACCGTGTAGACGATCGGCGCCTGGAAGTAGCTGACATGCTGGGGCATCTCGATGATCGTGATGCCGTCGCTCGATACCATGCCGGCATCCGGATCGGCGAAGACGATCAGTTGCCCGCCACGGGCGCGCACTTCCATCAGGTTCGACTTGAGCTTTTCGAGCAGATCGTTGTTCGGCGCGACCGCGATGACCGGCATGTCGTTGTCGACGAGCGCCAGCGGCCCGTGCTTGAGTTCACCGGCCGGGTAGGCCTCGGCATGGATATAGGAAATTTCCTTGAGCTTCAGCGCCCCTTCCATCGCGATCGGGTGCAGAACGCCGCGGCCGAGGAACAGCGCATGATGCTTGTCGGCAAATAGTTCCGCCAGATCGGACATCGCCGCATCCAGCGCCAGCGTCTGGTCGACCAGGCGCGGCACTTCCGTCAGGCGCGTGACGAGCCCCTGGATCCGCTCCGGATCGTTGCCGTGATGCATTTCCAGTGCGATCACGAGCAGGGCCAGCGCCGTCAGTTGTGTCGTGAACGCTTTGGTTGACGCCACGCCGATCTCCGGGCCGGCCCGGGTCAGCATCACGAGATCCGACTCTCTGACCAGCGCGCTCTCCGGTACGTTGCAGACCGCCAGCGTCGCCAGGTAACCGGCGTCCTTGGCAAGATGCAGCGCCGCCAGCGTATCGGCCGTTTCTCCTGACTGGGAGATCGTCACAAACAGCGTGTCCGGGGGCACAACAGGGCTGCGGTACCGGTATTCGCTGGCGATCTCGGCCTGGCACGGCAGACGACAGATCTGTTCGATAAAGTATCGCGCGACCGAGCCCGCATGGTAGCTCGTGCCGCAGGCGATGATATGAACATTCTTCGTGCGCTTGAACACCTCCGCCGAACCGGGACCGAACGCCGCATCCAGCAAACGGCCGCCGCTGATCCGCTCCTCGAGCGTCTGCACGATGCCGTCCGGCTGCTCGTGAATCTCCTTGAGCATGTAATGCCGATAACCGCCCTTGTCGGCAGCATCGGCCGCCAGCTTGCTTTCCGTGACCTTCCGGTTCACGACGGCGCCGTTCGCATCGACGATCTGCACCGTGTCCTTGCGCACATCGGCAACGTCGCCCTCTTCGAGGAAAATAAACCGCCGCGTCACGGGCAGCAGCGCGGCGATGTCCGAAGCGATAAAATTTTCTTCGATGCCGAGACCGATGACGACCGGCATGGCCCGGCGCGCGAGCACGAGCCGGTCGGGATGGTTGAGCGACAACACAACCAGCGCATAGGCCCCGTCGAGTTCGGCCACCGTCGCGCGGACCGCGTCGATGAGATCCGGTTGCGTTTTCAGGTGATGATGCACGAGGTGCGCGACAACCTCGCTGTCGGTCTCCGTCACGCAGCTATAGCCAAGCTCGGCCAGGCGCGCGCGCAGGCCTTCGTGATTCTCGATGATGCCGTTATGCACGATCGCCAGGTCGTCGCCGGACATGTGCGGATGGGCATTGCCCTCGCTCGGCTTGCCATGGGTGGCCCAGCGTGTGTGTGCAATGCCGAGCGGGCTGGACAGCGGTTCGTCGTCCAGCGCCTGTTCGAGTTCGGCAACCTTGCCGAGGCGCCGCCGGCGGTCAAGGCGGCCGTCGGCCAGAGCAGCTACGCCCGCGGAATCATAGCCGCGATACTCGAGGCGCCGCAGCCCCTCGAGCAATATCGGGATGACATTTCGTTCCGCGACCGCACCGACGATTCCACACATACGCTGTTCAGACCCCAGATATCCGCCGAGCCCCGATTATCCGGGTTTTGCCGGCGTCTGCACGTGAAGCGATCCCATTTCGGGAACTCAGTCCCTGGGTTTGTTCTTGACCGGGCGCTGCCAGCCCTTGATGACCTTTTGCCGGCCCCGCTCGACCGTCAGTTCGTCGGCCGGCGCATCCCGGGAGATGGTCGCCCCGGCGCCGATCGTCGCCCCCGCGCCGATCGTCACCGGCGCGATGAGTTCGACGCCCGAGCCGATGAACGCCCCGTCGCCGATCACCGTCGGGTGCTTGTTCGCGCCGTCGTAATTACAGGTAATCGTGCCGGCGCCGACGTTCACGTCGGCGCCGATCGTCGTATCGCCGATATAGGTCAGGTGGTTGACCTTGCTGCCGGGGCCGATGCGGCTCTTTTTGATCTCGACGAAATTACCGAGCTTGGCGCGATCGGCCAGTTCGACACCCGGCCGGGTGCGCGAGAACGGACCGATCTCACAGGCGGCGCCGATGATCGCCTGATCGAGAATACAGTTGGCCAGTATCGTCGTGCCGGCGCCAATCGTCGAATCACGGATGCACGTATTCGCCCCGACCTGTACGCCGTCGGCTAGTTCAACATCGCCTTCAAAAATCGTGTTGACGTCGATCACGACATCCCGACCGCACCGTAACGTGCCGCGCACGTCGATGCGGCGCGGGTCGATCAGCGTGACGCCCTGCTCAAGCAGGCCATCAGCGACGGCGGCCTGATAATTGCGTTCCGCTTCGGCGAGTTGCCGCTTGTCGTTGATGCCGAGCACTTCGGTCGGGCAGTCGGCGCCGACCGGCACGACGGCAACGCCGTCTTCGATCGCACAGCCGACGATGTCGGTCAGGTAGTACTCGCCCTGCACATTGTCGGGCCGGATACGCTCCAGCCATTGCGACAACTGCCGCGCGCGGCAGGCCATGAGCCCGGTATTGATCTCGGCGATGGATCTCTGATCGTCGGTCGCATCACGTTCCTCGACGATCGCCACGACGTGGCTGTCGATGTCGTGCACGATACGTCCGTAACCGTGCGGATCGTCGAGTTCGGTCGTCAGGACCGCAAGCTTGTCGCTCTGCGCAACCTCGATCAGCGGCGCGAGCGTCTCGGCGCGAACCAGCGGCACATCACCGCACACGATCAGCACGATGTCGTCTGCGCCGATATGCGGCATTGCCTGCATGACCGCGTGGCCGGTGCCGGACTGTTCGGCCTGCAGGGCCCAGACGATATCCTCGTCGGCGAAAGCCTCCGTAACGCGCTCGCCGCCATGGCCGTAGACGACGCAGATACGCACCGGCTGCAACGCCCGGACCGTACTGATGACGTGCCCGAGCAGCGGCCGACCCGCCAGCGGCTGAAGGACCTTGGGCAGATCGGAACACATCCGCTTGCCCTGTCCGGCAGCCAGGATGACGACACTTACGTCCATGCGGTTAACAAGTGAGTCGTGATATACATCGGATGAACTTTACCCGCTCGCCATGAAAATTAGCAGTCCCGGCGTCACAACCGGTGGCGGAATCCAACGGCATGGACCTTGCGCAGCCATGGCGAAAACCCGTCCGGCGGCGGCGCCGGGCAGACGAAAACGGGGTACCGGCCTGCGGTCCGCGCCGTGCTGCGGTTGGTTGAATTCGGCCAAACCATTGGCAAAAGGCCGGTTCAAGCAGACAATTCGCGGCGACGACCGCCTGAATCAACTATATATCAATGGCTTGCACTGGTCCGATCCCGAACCCGCGGCCGATCAACCGGTAGCGCTCACCGCGTCAGGTGCTGCGCCGGCCTTTGAGTTTCTGCGCGGCCCGGTAGCGCGCCGCGGCCTCGACGAGCTGCATCTGTGCATGCTCGATGTCTTTTCTATCCGTGGCGCCGGCCAGCGCTTCCTCGGCTTGCTTCTGCGCATCGAGCGCGGCCTGCTCGCTGAGCTGGTCACCGTGCGTCGCCGAATCGGCGAGCACCGTCACCAGATGCGGCTGCACCTCCAGCACCCCGCCGGTCACATAGATAAAAATCTCGTCGGCCTCGTTAGGATCTTGAATCCGGATCTCACCGGGACGCAGCGTCGTCATCAACGGCGCATGGCGCGGCGTGATGCCGACGTCGCCCATCTTCGCCGGTGCGATGACCATCTCGGCATCGCCTGAATAGATTTCGCCTTCGGCGCTGACGATTTCGACGTGAATAGTGCTCATCAAGACATCCTCGACCCGTTACATGGTCTTGGCTTTCTCCACGGCTTCTTCGATGCCGCCGACCATGTAGAAAGCCTGTTCCGGCAGGTCGTCGTATTCTCCGGCGACGATGCCCTTGAAGCCGCGAATCGTGTCCTGGAGGCTGACGTATTTGCCGGGCGCGCCGGTAAACGTCTCGGCCACCGTAAACGGCTGCGACAGGAAGCGCTGCACCTTGCGGGCGCGCTGCACGACGAGCTTGTCTTCCTCGGACAGTTCGTCCATACCCAGAATCGCGATGATGTCCTGCAGTTCCTTGTAGCGCTGCAGAACCGCCTGGACGCCGCGCGCCGTCTCATAGTGCTCGAGACTGATCGCGTTCGGGTCGAGCAGCCGGCTCGTGGAATCAAGCGGGTCGACCGCCGGGTAGATGCCGAGCTCGGCGATCTGCCGTGACAGCACGAGCGTTGCGTCGAGGTGGGCGAACGTCGTCGCCGGCGACGGATCGGTCAGGTCATCCGCGGGCACGTAGACGGCCTGGAACGACGTGATGGACCCGGTTTTCGTCGACGTAATGCGCTCCTGCAGGACACCCATCTCCTCGGCCAGCGTCGGCTGATAGCCCACGGCCGACGGCATACGCCCGAGCAGCGCCGATACCTCGGTGCCGGCCAGCGTGTAGCGATAGATGTTGTCGATGAACATCAGCACGTCGCGGCCCTCGTCGCGGAAATCTTCCGCAATCGTCAGGCCGGTCAGCGCCACGCGCAGGCGGTTGCCCGGCGGCTCGTTCATCTGGCCGTAGACGAGCGACACCTTGTCGAGAACGCCGGACTCCTTCATCTCGTAGTAGAAGTCGTTGCCCTCGCGGGTACGCTCGCCGACGCCCGCGAACACGGAATAACCACCGTGCGCCTTGGCGATGTTGTTGATGAGCTCCATCAGCGTCACGGTCTTACCGACGCCCGCGCCGCCGAACAGACCGATCTTGCCGCCCTTGGCGATCGGCATGATCAGGTCGACGACCTTGATGCCCGTTTCGAGCAGCTCCGTCGAGGACGCCTGATCCTCGTAACTCGGGGCCAAGCGGTGAATCGGCATACGCTTTTCTTCGCCGATGGGACCCTTCTGATCGATCGGCGTGCCAAGCACGTCCATGATGCGACCGAGCGTCTTGACGCCCACCGGTACCTTGATCGGCTCGCCGGTACCCGTGACCGTCAGGCCTCGCGCGAGGCCCTCACTGGAGCCCATCGCGATGGCACGCACGACACCGTCACCGAGCTGCTGCTGGACTTCGAGCGTCAAATCGCGGTCCTCGATTCGCAGCGCCTCATAGATTTTTGGCAACTGGTCCTGCGGGAACTTCACGTCAACGACGGCGCCGATGACCTGGCTAACTTTTCCGGAACTCATATCAAACCTTCCTCTATACCGCGGCGGCGCCGCCGACGATTTCCGATATTTCCTGTGTAATGGCGGCCTGACGGGCCTTGTTGTAATCGAGCTGGAGCTGGTCGATTAGCTTGCCCGCATTGTCCGTCGCACTCTTCATGGCAACCATCTTCGCCGCCATTTCACACGCGACGTTTTCGACAGTGGCCCGGTAAACCTGCGATTCGATATAGCGCATCAACACGCTGTCGAGCAGTTCGACGGCATCGGGCTCGTAAATATAATCCCAGTGACGCGGCAGATCGGCCGCATCGACGGCCTCGACCGGAATCAGTGTATGGATATGCGGCTGCTGCGTCATCGTATTGACGAAGTCGCTGTGCACCAAAAACAGCCTGTCGATCTTGCCGTTGATATACGCGTCGAGCATGATCTTGATCGAACCCACGAGATCCGAAACCTTCGGATCCTCGCCGATGTGCGTCGCGGCGCCGACGACGTTGACGTCGAGTCGGCGAAAAAATTGCACGCCCTTGGCGCCGATCAGGCACAGATCGACCTCAACACCCTTGTCGCGCCAGACTTTCATGTTCTTGAGCAGCTTCCGGAACGTATTGACGTTCAGGCCACCGCACAGGCCTCGATCCGTCGTCACGACAATAAAGCCGACCCGCTTCGCCTCGCGTTCGTCGAGAAACGGGTGGCGATATTCCGGGTTCGCCTTGTACAGGTGCCCGATGACCGTGCGAATCTTGTCGGCATAGGGGCGCGTCTCTTCCATGCGCCGCTGGGTACGGCGCATCTTGCTGGCCGCGACCATTTCCATCGCCTTGGTGATCTTTTGCGTGTTCTTGACGCTGCCGATCTTCGTCCGGATTTCTTTCAGGTTCGCCATGTATACAGTTCTTCGTTAACCCCGGTTCCCGCTCTTGCCGAGCAACCCTTAATAAGCGCCGTTTGCCTTGAAATCTTCGATTGCGGCCTTCAGGCCGGCGATGATTTCGTCGTTGTAATCACCGGTATCGTTGATTCCCTTGATCAGATCGGCAAACTTGTCGTTGATGTACGAGTGCATCGCGGCCTCGAACTGGACGATCTTGTTCGCATCGACGTCGTCAAGATAGCCCTCGTTCGCCGCAAATAGCGAGACGGCCATGTCGCCGACCGACAGCGGTGTGTACTGCGGTTGTTTCATCAGTTCGGTAACGCGCTGGCCGCGCGACAGCTGCTTGCGGGTGGCCTCGTCCAGATCCGACGCAAACTGCGCGAACGCTGCCAGCTCGCGAAACTGGGCGAGCGCGAGGCGGACACCGCCGCCGAGCTTCTTGATGATTTTCGTCTGCGCCGCGCCACCGACTCGCGACACCGACAGACCGGCGTTGATCGCGGGCCGGATACCGGCGTTGAACAAATCGGTTTCCAGGAAGATCTGACCATCGGTAATCGAGATCACGTTCGTCGGCACGAATGCGGAGACGTCTCCGGCCTGCGTCTCGATGATCGGCAGCGCCGTCAGCGAGCCGGTTTTGCCCTTGACCTCACCGTTGGTCAGTCGCTCGACTTCCTTGGCATTGATGCGCGCGGCACGTTCGAGCAAACGCGAATGCAGATAGAACACGTCACCCGGATAGGCCTCGCGACCCGGCGGACGACGCAGCAGCAACGACACCTGGCGGTAGGCCCAGGCCTGCTTGGTCAGATCGTCATAAATGATCAGGGCGTCTTCGCCGCGATCTCGAAAGAACTCGCCCATCGAGCAACCCGAGTACGGTGCGATGTACTGCATGGCGGCCGAGTCCGACGCCGGCGCAGCGACGACGATCGTATGTTCCATCGCGCCATGCTCTTCGAGCTTACGCACGACGTTCGCGATCGTCGATGCCTTCTGACCGATCGCGACATAGACACATTTTATGCCCGTGCCTTTCTGGTTGATGATTGCGTCGATCGCCACCGCCGTCTTGCCGGTCTGACGATCGCCGATGATCAGCTCGCGCTGGCCACGACCGATCGGCACCATCGCATCAATCGCCTTGAGGCCGGTCTGCACCGGCTGATCGACCGACTGACGCTCGATAACGCCCGGGGCGACCTTTTCGATCGGCGAGACCTGGGCCGTTTTGATCGCGCCCTTGCCGTCGATCGCCTCACCGAGCGAGTTCACCACACGACCAAGCAACTCGCGCCCGACCGGCACTTCGAGAATGCGACCCGTCGTCTTGACCTCGTCGCCTTCCGAGATGTGCTTGTAGTCGCCCAGCACGACCGCGCCGACCGAATCCTGCTCGAGATTCAGCGCGAGGCCAAACGTGTCGCCCGGGAATTCGAGCATCTCACCGTACTGGGCAGAGCCCAGGCCGTGAATACGCGTGATGCCGTCAGTGACCGCAATTACGGTGCCGACGTCGCGCGCCTCGGCGGCGCTATCGAAATCCTTGATGCGCGCTTTGATGAGTTCGCTGATTTCAGAGGCTTTGATCGCCATCTTGTATTTCCTCTAGTTCGTCAGAGTGCTGGACAGTTTTTCCAGACCGGTGCGTATCGAACCATCGATCACGAGGTCGCCCGCCTGCAGGCGGGCGCCGCCGATCAGTGTTTCGTCCAGCTCGAAGTGCAGATTAATATCGCGACCGAAGCGCTTCTTCAGCGCTTCGATAATTTTTGCCTGTTGTGCTTCATCCACGGCTGCCGCGGCCGTCAACACGACATCGACGCGGTTTTCGACGTCCGACTTGAGAAGATCGAAGAACGCGGCGATTTCCGGCAGAGCGGCCAGGCGACCGTTCTCGGCCAACAGGCGCAGCAGGTTGCGCAGACGGTCTTCGCTGACTGCCGACGACGAAGCCTGCCGACAGACATCGACGATGACGTCCACGATCAGCGCAACATCCGCACGCGGACGATCGATCATGCGCGCCAGCGATTCATCGCGAACGGCGTGACCGGCCGCATGCAGCGAATCCGACCAGCCGGCCAGCTCACCGGCCTCTCGTGCCAGCGCAAATGCCGCTTCCGCATAGGGCCGAGCGATGCTCGATTTCTCAGCCATGTCCGGCTAGATCTCCCGCGCCAGGTTGTCGAGCAGATCGCGGTGGGTGGCTGCGTTGATTTCCCGGCCGATTATCTTCCTGGCACCGTCGACGGCGATTTCCGCCACCTGGCGGCGAAGTTCCTCGCGGGCCCGGTTCACTTCCTGCTCGACCTCGGCCCGGGCCGAGACCAGAATCCGCTCCCGCTCCTGATCGGCCGTCGTCCGCGCCTCGTTGACGATGCCGCCGGCACGCGTGTTCGCCTGCTCGATGATTTCCCGCGCCTGTCCTCGCGCCTGATCGAGCATCTTCGTCTTTTCGACCTCGGCCAGTTCCAGCGATCGCGCGCCTTTGTCGGCAGCAGCGAGTCCGTCAGCAATTTCAATCTGACGTTCCTCGATCATGCCCATCAACGGCGGCCATACAAACTTCATGCAGAACCAGACGAACACGATCATCGCTATCGTCTGGCCGATTAGTGTGGCGTTCAGATCCACCTGGCTTCTCCTGATTTACGATTCGCCCAAATATTCACAACGGGCAAAACAGACTTATCCGCCGGCAGCTGCTTGGAACTGGGCGACAAACGGATTGGCGAAGGCAAAGAACAGCGCAATACCGACGCCAATCATCGCGACCGCGTCGAGCAACGCGACGACGAGAAACATCTTCGTCTGCAACATGTTGGCGAGTTCCGGCTGGCGCGCGCAACCTTCGAGGAAACGGCCACCCAGCAGGCCCATACCGATACCAACGCCGAGTGCGCCGAGACCAATCAACAGTGCGACAGCGATCGCGGTTAATCCAATTACAGTTCCCATTACTTGCTCCTACAAAGCATTTTGGACATGAAAAGAAAACACAGCCTAGTGGGCCTCGTGGGCCTGGCTCAGATAAACGATCGTCAGCATCATGAAGATATAGGCCTGCAGAGTGACGATCAGAATGTGGAAAATCGCCCACAACATATGCAGAACGATTCCGCCTAAACCAAGGACTGCGCCTGCTACGCCTGCAAAAAACGAAGCGAAAAGCAGCGCTATTAAAATAAACATCAACTCGCCAGCGTACATGTTGCCGAATAACCGCAGCGACAGCGATAACGGCTTGGCCAACAGCGCGACTGACTCGAGAATGAAGTTAAAAGCGCAAACGAGCGGCCACAAGATCTTCGGCACGCCGAGATCTTTTGGATTCAGCGGATTCATCATCAGTTCGCCGACGATAAAGCCACCCACACCCTTGTTCTTGAACGAATAGAACAGGATCAGAATGAATACCGAGATTGACATTGCGAAGGTAATATTCGGGTCGGTAGATGGCACGACCTTGAGATACTCGACGCCGGCAGCGTGCGCAATCCACGGCAGCCAGTCGACCGGGATCAGATCCATGAGATTCATCATGAATACCCAGGTCACGATTGTCAGTGCGAGCGGCGCGATGAGCGCATTCGTGCCGTGAAACGTACCCTTGACGCTGCTGTTGACGAAATCAATCACGATCTCGATGAAGGCCTGCATCTTGCCGGGTCGGCCGGTCGTTGCCTTTTTGGCGGCCCGGCTGAACAACCACGCGAGAAACAGGCCCAGACCGACAGAAAAAATCATCGAATCGACGTTGATCGCCCAGAAATTTCCGGAACAGTGATTCCAGATCCAGTTGCCGGACTCGTCCTGACAAACCTGCAGGTTTTTCAGGTGGTGCTGAATATATTCAGCTGAAGTCTTTGCGCCTTCTGATGCCATCTCTTGCAGCCCCGGTCCGGCCGAAACCGGTTCGTTGTCTCTAGCCCGGTTCCCCGATCCACGGATAACCCGTCTTCAGGGCAATCCAGTACACACTGTAAATCGCGATGTAGCCGATCATAAACGGCAACATCGCAACCCGAAGTACCCGTATCGCGACAATCATCAGCGCCACGGTCAGCACGATCTTCACCGCCTCGCCGACATAAACGCCGCGCATGAACCCCGCCGGATCCCGGCCGGCGTCCACGCGGAACATCCGCAACGCCTGGTACAGCCCGGCGATGATCCCGATGCCTCCGCCCGTCACGGCGGACAGCGCACTGGACGAACCACCGAGCCAAAACGCGCCCGCTGCAACGACGCCGGTCGTAAGGACCTGCCAGCCGGCAAGTCTGAACGCGGCCGATTGCAGCATATTGATTGTCTGCCAATACCCTGACGCGAGACCCTTGTCGGCCCCTTGCGTGCAGGATCGTGGGTACAAAAAAAGCCACTTCAGCCGCCGTCTACGCGGCGACGCGTGGCAACATCCGGCCTACCCGCCGGTTAGCCCGCGTATTCTACGGATAGCCCCAACCCGGTTCAAGGGCGCAGCGGATCATGCGCTTAGGTACTTACCGATGGCCGCCGCCGGCGCGGGATGCGCCTATTTGATATGCGACAAAATACCGTCGAGCTCATCAAGGCTGTGGTAGGTCACGACGAGCCGGCCGTTGCCCTTGGCGCGATGCTGGATCGTCACCGGCGCGCCGAGGCGTTCGGACAGGTCGGTCTGCAGGCGGCGAATGTTCGGATCTCCGCCGGCACGGGGCGATGCGGGCTCCTTGCCGCCGCTCTGGGTCTTGCGCACCAGCGCCTCGGTCGCCCGGACAGACAGGCCCTTGCGGGCGATCAGCGCCGCCAGTTCGGCCTGGACGCGCGGCGCCGTGATCGACAGCAGGGCACGGGCATGGCCCATTTCCAGCTTGCCGGCCGTCACGAGAGCCTTGGCCTCTTCACCCAAATCGAGCAGACGCAGCAGGTTGCTGACGGCCGTTCGCGAGCGGCCGATCGCGTCGGCGGCCTGCTGATGCGTCAGCTCGAACTCATCGATCAGGCGCCGCAGGGAACCGGCTTCTTCGAGCGGACTCAGGTTCTCGCGCTGGATGTTCTCGATCAACGCGACGGCGATCGCCGCCGAATCGGGCAGATCCCTGACGACGGCCGGGATCTCGGCCAGCCCTGCCAGCTGTGCGGCACGCCAGCGGCGTTCGCCGGCGACGATCTCGTACTGCCGCGTGCCACCGGCATCCTGACCCTTGAGCGGGCGAACCACGATCGGCTGCACCAGTCCCTGGGCGCGAATCGAGTCGGCCAGTTCTTCGAGCCCCTCCTGGCGCATGACCTGGCGAGGCTGATAGGCCCCGCGCCGCAGCAGATCGACCGGAATCATGCGCAGGTCACTGTCCGGCGCTGATCGAGCGGGTCCGCCGACAGCCACCGGCGCCGGCGAAATATCAACATCACCCAGCAGGGCGTCCAGCCCACGTCCGAGCCCGGTTCTTTTTGCGCTCATTGACAACTCCGCATCCGGGGTGGCAGCCATAGATGGCATCGGATTCTAGCCCGAAAATCGGGGTCTGACGCCCTATTTCAGATTTACAGGGAATAGTAGGTGATATTAAGGGTGTCTGAAAATTGCGTCTGAAAATGGTGTCAGACACCAATTCCTGGCACCCGTGCCGGTGGAATTCCGTCATTCCCGCTACGCGGCGCCGGCCTCGCGGGCGCCCGGTTCCTGCGCACAGATCTCTTCGGCCAGGGCCGTATACGCCTTCGCGCCGGTCGATTCGCGGTCATGCAGCAATATCGACAGGCCGAAGCTCGGCGCCTCCGCGAGCCGCACGTTGCGCGGGATCACGGTCGAATACACCTTGTCGCCGAAGTGTTTGAGCAACTGCTCGGAAACCTCGCGGGCGAGGTTGTTGCGCGGATCGAACATCGTCCGCAGCAGTCCCTTGATTCGCAATGCGTGGTTGACGGTGTTGCGCACCTGCTTGACCGTTTCGAGCAGCGACGACAGGCCTTCGAGCGCGTAGTACTCACACTGAATCGGGATCAGTGCACCGTCGGCGGCCGTCAGCGCGTTGAGCGTCAGCATGTTGATCGTCGGCGGGCAATCGATCAGCACATAGTCATACAGGGCGCGAACCGGTTCGAGCGCATTGCGCAACTTCTGCTCGCGGCCGAGTTCCTGCAACAGCCGCACCTCGGCCACCGTCAGGTCGGAGTTCGCCGGCAACACCGAGAACGCGCCGTCCTGCGCCGACTGAATCGCATCGAGCGCGGTCGCCTCGCCGAGGATGACCTCGCACGACGACAGCTCGATCCCTTCCTTGTCGATGCCGCAGCCCGTCGTGGCGTTGCCCTGCGGGTCAAAATCCACGACCAGCACACGGCGATTCATCGTCGCCAGCGCCGCCGCGAGATTGACGCAGGTCGTCGTCTTGCCGACGCCGCCTTTCTGATTGGTCACGGCGATGATTTCGCCCATGTCGTTCCGCCTGGTCAGGTGTTTTCAGTCACGGCGCCGCATGACGACCATGTGTCGATCGCCGGCCACGCCCGGCACCGTAACGCGCGTCGCCTCGGTAACCTCCCAGCCACCCGGCAACGCCCCCGATTCGCCGTCCGGATAACGGCCCTTCATCGCCAGCAGGCGCCCTCCGGTTGCCACCAGCCGCCCGCACCGGCGCACGAAGTCGCTGGTCGAGGCGAATGCCCGGCTGACGACCACATCATATAGGTCTGCCGGCTCGAATACTTCTACGCGCGCCTGCTCCACGACCACATTATCAAGCGCGAGCTCGCCGAGCACATGGCGCAGGAAGCGAATTTTCTTGCCGGCCGAATCGAGCAACGTAAAGTGACGCCGTGGCTCGACGATGGCCAGCGGTAACCCCGGAAACCCTGCCCCGGTGCCGACATCGAGCACGGAGGCGCCGCTCAGGAACGGTCGCGCGCTCAGCGAATCGAGAATATGGCGCGCCACCATCTCGGACGGATCGCGAACGGCGGTCAGGTTGAAGGCGCGGTTCCACTTCTCCAACAGCCGCAACAGCCGCGAGCAGCGGCGCACCACGTCCGGCGCCGCGTCGATTTCCATCGCCGCGAGCCCCGTGCGCAGCAGATCCTCAAGTTCCGGTTCTGTCTGAAGCGCTCTCATGCCGACACGCTACCGAAAAACCCGGTCCGGGGGAATCAGCGCAGGCGCACGATCGTTCGGCCGATAACGCTGCCGTCGATATAGGCCGGAAAGGCTTCAACCAGGTCGTCGAGCGAAATCTCGTGCCGGACAATGTCGTCGAGGTGCGCCGGCCGCAGGTCGTCGGCGATGCGATTCCATACCGCGATGCGCACGGCGCGCGGCGCTTCGACGGAATTGATCCCGAGCAGGTTCACGCCACGCAGAATGAACGGCATCACCGTCGTGGACAGCTCGATACCGGCGGCCATCCCGATGCTCGCGATATTGCCGTGCGGCTGCATCGTGCGCGTCAGCCACGCGAGGATGTCGCCGCCGAGGTTATCGATCGCCCCCGCCCACAGCGCCTTCTCCAGTGGGCGAGTACCCATATCCAGCGCTGCGGTATGCAGTACCGTATCCGCACCGAGGCCGGTCAGGTAGTCGGTCGCCGTGGTCTTGCCGGTCAGCGCCGTCACGCTGTAGCCACGCCGGCTAAGCATGTCGATGGCCACGCTGCCGACGCCGCCGGTCGCCCCGTTGACGAGCACCGGCCCGTTGCCCGGCGCCTGGCCATTCTGTTCCATCCGGTGTATCGCCAGCGCCGCCGTGAAGCCGGCCGTGCCCAGGCCCATCGCAGTCCGCGCATCGAGGCCCGCCGGGATCGGCGTCGTCCATTCACCGCGGACCCGCGCGAACTCGGCGAACCCGCCGTCGTGCGTCTCGCTCAGGCCGCAGCCGTTGACGATTACCTCGTCGCCCACGGCCACGCGCGGATCCGAGGACGATACGACAGTGCCGGCGATATCGACGCCACCGACGAGCGGGAAAGACCTGAGGATTCGTCCGACCCCGGTCGCGGCCAGCGCATCCTTGTAATTGATGCTCGACCAGGCGCCCCGGATGACGACATCGCCGGCGCTCAGGTCATCCAGCGTCAGTGTCTCCAGCCGCGGTTCAACCTTGCGGCCGTCGGCAGAATGAATACGAAAGGCTTTGAAGGTCGGGTCGCTCACGGGCCGACCGCGCCGGCGTTCAAGGCCGGGCCGGACGACAAGTGCATCGCGTCACCCGCGCTCAATCAATCGACACGAGGCCGGGCTGCGCGGCAAAGTAGGCGGCGAGATCGGCAATATCTGCCTCGCTGAGGTCGTTGACCTGGCCGGCCATGACCGGATCCGTGCGCTCGCCGAGCTGGTACTGCGTGAGCGCCTGGCGCAGATAATCTTCGTGCTGACCGGCCAGCGTCGGCCAGGTCGGCATCGTGCTGACGCCGTTCGCGCCGTGGCAGGCCGTGCAAACGGCCGCCTTCTCCTTGCCCCGCGCAACGCGTTCGCCGGACTGCGGCGTGCCGGCTGCCAGTTCACCACTGGACGCAAAATACGTCGCGACATCCTGGATGTCCTGAGCCGACAGGTCGACAGCCTGTGCCTGCATCGTCTCGTGCGCGCGACCCGCATTCTTATAGCCGTTCAGCCCGATCGCCAGGTAATCGGCATGCTGGCCGGCGAGCTTCGGCACACGGTAGGACGGATAGGCGTTGCGGTAGCCGGGAATGCCATGACAACCCATGCAGGTTGTTGCCAGCACGGCGCCGCGCTCGGCATCGCCTGCGGCGGCGGCGGGCAATGAGGCGCCGGCAACGGCCAGCACCAGGAGTGTCAGCAAGATTGGTCGCACGTTTTCCATTGGCTCCTCACAGTCTGATGGGCGGCGGCCCGCTATGGTAGTGGCCCGATCCGGGATTTGCCAGACCACGGCACGGGCAACATCAGATCTCACCGACCCGCAAACAGGCCACGGACGAGGCGCCGTGGCGGGCCAGCGCGGGTTGCTGCAGCTCACAGCGGCGCTCGGCATGCACGCAGCGGGTCTGGAACGCGCACCCGGTCGGGCGTTCCAGCGGCGACGGTACCTCACCCCGCACCGACGCGCGGCGGCGGGACCGCTCGATGCGCGGATCAGGCACCGGCGCCGCCGCGATCAGCGCGCGGGTATACGGATGCAGCGGCGTCGCGAAAAGCGTCCGGGTCGCGGCAACCTCGACCGCATTGCCCAGGTACATCACGACAACCCGGTGACTGATGCGCCGCACGACGGCCAGATCGTGCGCGATGAACACGACGGCCAGCTGCAACTCGCGCTGCAGGTCGATCAGCAGCGCGATGATCTGCGCCTGAATCGTGACATCCAGCGCGCTGACCGGTTCATCGCAGATCACCAGCCGCGGCCTGCAGATCAGCGCGCGCGCGATGCCGATACGCTGACACTGGCCGCCGGAAAACTCGTGCGGGTAGCGGTTCACGCACTCGGGATCGAGCCCGACCCGCCGCAACATCCCGGCGATGCGATCCGCGCGTTCGGCGGCGGACAGCGCCGGGAAGAACGTCTCGAGCGGCTCGCCGACAATGCGCCCGATCGACATGCGCGGATCCAGCGACGCCAGCGGGTCCTGAAAGATCATCTGCATATCCCGGCGCGCGCCGCGCAGCGTCGCTTTGTCGAGTCCGGACAGATCGCGGCCCAGCAGGCTGACCCGACCTTCATGCATGTCGACAAGCCGCAGGATCGCGCGCGCCAGCGTCGACTTGCCGCAGCCCGATTCCCCGACGATACCCACGGTTTCACCGGGCCGAATGTCGATGGACACGTCATCGACCGCCCGCAGGTAACGGGCCGGGCCGAACCATCTATCGGCCGGCAGACGAAAGTCCACGCTGATGTTGGCGGCGGCAAGTATCGGCGCCGCATCATCCGGCGCAGGCCGCAACGCATCGGCGTTCTCACCGTCCAGCCGCGGCACGGCCGCGAGCAGCGCACGCGTATAGTCGTTCGTGGAACCGAAGAAGACATCGTCGATCGCGCCGCTCTCCTGCATGACCCCGTCGCGCATCACCATAACGCGCTCGCAGGTGCCGGCCACGACACCGAGATCGTGCGTGATCAGGATGATCGACGTGGAAAATTCCGCCCGCAACTCGCCGAGCAGCATCAGGATCTGCGCCTGCACCGTCACGTCGAGCGCCGTCGTCGGTTCGTCGGCGATCAGCAGCGCGGGCCGGCACAGCAACGCTGCCGCGATCATGATGCGCTGGCGCATGCCGCCCGAAAGTTCATGCGGATACTGATCGAGGCGCCGCCGGGCATCGGCGATCTGCACGGCATCGAGCAGCATCACGCATTCACGCAGCGCGGCGCGCCGGTCGAGGCCGCGGTGTCGGCGCAGGACCTCGGCCATCTGCCGACCGATCGTCAGGTAGGGATTCAGCGAGGTCATCGGATCCTGGAAGATCATCGCGATGCGGTTACCGCGAATCTCGCGCAGTTGCGACTCAGACAGGAGCAGCAGGTCACGGCCCTCGAACAGCGCCCGGCCGGTGGCGGCGCCGTTCGGGGCCAGCAGGCCGAGCGCCGCGAGGACGGTCTGGGTCTTGCCGGAACCCGACTCGCCGACGATGCCCAGCGTTTCGGCGTGGGCGACGTCAAAGCTCAGATCACGGACCGCATGCACGGGACCGTCGGCGGTGTCGAACGTCACGTCGAGCGCGGTGACCGATAGCAACGGTTCCCCCACCGCCGTCACGATGCAGCGCCCCGGTCGCGCGGATCGAGCGCGTCGCGCAACCCGTCGCCGACGAAATTAAAGCAAAACAGCGTGATGGTCAGAAACAGCGCCGGGAAAATGAGCATCCACGGTGCATTTTCCATTTCCTGTGCGCCTTCGTTGACGAGGGCGCCCCAGGACGTCATCGGCTCCTGCACACCGAGACCCAGGAAACTCAGGAACGACTCGACGAGGATCACCTGCGGAATCGTCAGCGTGATGTAGATCACCACGACGCCGAGCAGGTTCGGCACGACATGGCGCCGGATGATTCGTGCCGGCGAGACGCCGCCGGCTCGCGCGGCCTCGATGAATTCCCGGTTCTTCAGGCTCAGCGCCTGACCACGGACGATGCGCGCCATATCCAGCCAGTTGATGGCGCCGATCGCAACGAAGATCAGCACGATGCTGCGACCGAAAAAAACCATCAGCAGGATCACGAGGAACATGAACGGCAGCGCATACAGAATATCGACAATCCGCATCATGACCTGGTCAACGCGTCCGCCGGCATATCCCGAAATCGCGCCGTAAGTGACGCCGATCACGAGGCTGACCAGCGTCGCGACGATCCCGACGAGCAGCGAGACGCGTCCGCCGTGCAGCGTGCGCACGAACAGGTCGCGGCCCAGCCCGTCGGTACCGAACCAGTGTCCGCCTGTCCATGACGGCGGCACGGATATGTGATCCCAGTCGGTCGCATCGATGCTGTGCCCGCTGAACCACGGCGCCACGACGACGACCACGGTCAGCACGACGAGGATGACGAGCGCCGTCACCGCCGCCCGGTTACGCCGCAACACCGTCCAGGCATCGCGCCACAGGCTGCGTCCGGTCGTGGGATGTGCCGGTGCATTCACGGCCGCACGCGCGGGTCAAGCCAGCCGTAAATGAGATCGACCAGGAAATTAAAGACGATGATCAACGTGCCGTAGAACACGACAACGCCCATGACGAGCGTGTAGTCGCGATTCAACGCCCCCTGCACGAAATACCGGCCGAGGCCCGGCACGCCGAAGATTTGCTCGATAACGACCGAGCCGGTCACCACCGCAGCCGTCGCCGGCCCGAGGTAGGAGACGACCGGCAGCAGCGTCGGCTTGAGTGCGTGCAGGACCATGATCCGGCGCATCGACAGCCCCTGCGCCCGCGCCGTGCGAATAAACGGGCTGCGCAGCACCTCGATCATGCTGCCGCGGGTCAGCCGCGCGATGTAGGCGACTTGCGGCAATGCCAGCGCGATCACCGGCAGCACCAGGTGCCGCGGCGAACCGTCACCGAGCCCGCCGGCCGGCAACCAGCGCAACCCGACCGCAAACACCAGGATCAGCAGCGGCGCGACGACGAAGTTGGGAATCGAGATACCGATCATCGCCGTCGTCATGACCCCATGATCGATCAGCGAATTCTGGCGCAATGCCGCGACCGAGCCTGCCGTCACGCCGATCAACAGCGCAAGCAGCATCGCCAGCCCGCCGAGTTTCAGCGAGACCGGAAAACCGCTGCGGATCAGTTCCGTGACGCTGAAATCCCGGTACTGAAATGACGGACCGAAATCACCGCGCGCGAGGTTCGCCATGTAGCGCCCGAACTGCCGATACAGCGGCTCATCCAGGTGATAGGCGGCGCGCAAATTGGCCTCGATCTCGGGCGGCAACTGCTTCTCACCATCGAACGGGCCGCCGGGCGCAAGGCGGATCAGGCAGAACGCGAGCGCGATCAGGATCAGCAGCGTCGGAATCGCGCTGAGCAGACGGCGGACGACAAATTTCAGCATGGCATCAGCGGCAAAAAGAGACTCTCTGCATTCCGTCGCCCCGGCTACGCGCCTCGATAGATTTCCGAATCACGGCCGGCCCGAGCCGGCGCCCGGGACGCCACTGTCAGTGTTCAAGAATATAGAAATTCTTCGTGTAGTGGTGATCCATGATATTGGGCCGGCGCCCGCCGACCCATTGCTTGACCAGGTGCTTCGACACGTAGAAATACACCGGAATAATCGGCATATCTTCGAGCAATTGCGCCTCGGCGCGCGCGAGGATCGCGGCGCGCACATCTGTGTTCTGTTCCGACGCGGCGCTGTCGATCAGCGCGTCGTAGGCGGGACTCGCGTAGCCGGCATGGTTCATCTCGTTTGCCGAATGCATGAGCTGGGAAAACGAGAACGCATCGTTGTAATCACCGATCCAGCCGGCGCGAAAGACCTCGGTCGTTTCCTTGCGCCGCCGCGTATCGAGGAACACCTTCCACTCCTGGTTCAGGAGTTTCGTCTCGACACCGAGCGTTTCTTTCCACATCGAGGCGATGGCAACGCTGGTGCGTTTATGGTTCTCACTCGTGTTATAGAGGATTTCGACGGTCAGCGGCCGCTCGGCCGAATAACCCGCCTGGGCGTACAGCTGACGAGCCTCGGCATTGCGCTCGGCCTGCGTCCAGCCGGCCCACTCGGGTTCAGCGGGCGGATAACCGGTGACCGGCGGTACCCAGCCGTAAGCGGGTATTTCCCCGGCATTGGTGATCCGCTCCGTGATGATGTCGCGATCGACGGCCAGCGACAGCGCGCGGCGCAGTTTCGCGTTGCCCTTGAACGGCGGGCGCGTGACGTTGTAGCCGAAGTAATAGCTGCCCAGGTAGGCAGACACGACGAGGTCGCTGCCAAGATTCTCACGGATCCAGTTGAGTTGCTGGTACGGAATATCGTTCGTGATGTCGAGCTCATCGGCCCGGAATCGCTTGAGCTCGGTGTCCTGATTCTCGATCGGATAATAAAAAACAGTGTCGATTGTCGTCGCTTTATCGTCCCAGTAGTGCTCATTGCGAACGAGCTTGATGTGCGACTGCACGTTCCATTCGGCCAGCCGGTAGGCCCCGTTACCGATCAACTGACCCGGGCGCGCGAAGCGGTTGCCGTGCTCTTCGACGGAACGCCGGTGCACCGGATAGGTCGTCGAATGATTGAGCAATCCGGGCAGGTACGGCGTCGGCCCGGTCAGCCGAATCACCAGCGTATGTGCGTCAACGGCTTCCACGCCCAGCGTTTCCGGGGGCTGCTCACCGGCGATGATCGCGGCCGCATTGTCGATCGGCTCGAGGATGCTCGAATAGTGCGACAACGTGGCCGGATTCACTGTGCGGCGAAATCCATAGACGAAATCTTCGGCCGTGACCGGATCGCCGTTGCTCCAGCGCGCATCGTCGCGCAGCCGGAACGTGTAGACGCGGCCGTCCGCGCTGACTTCCCAGCTCGCAGCGACCCCGGGCACGACTGCGCCGTCGGGCGCCTCGCTTGTCAGACCCTCATACAAGTCGCGCAGGATATTGGAGGCCGGAACGCCTTCGGCGCGGTGCGGGTCGAGCGTCTGCGGCTCGGCGTAATTGCCGACATGCAATGTCTGGTCCGCGGCCAGTTCCTGACCCGTCTGACCACCGATGCCGACAGCGGACCGCGGATCGGATTCGCCGCCGCAGCCGGTCAGCAGCAAGACAGTGGCGACGATGCCGAGCCGGCACGGCAACGCAAAGCCATCAGGCACGTTTCAGCTCCTGCTTCTTCAAATGCACCAGCAACAATGAGACCGCGGCCGGCGTCATGCCGGAGATTCGCGATGCCTGACCGACGGTCGCCGGACGCGTGGCCGTGAGTTTCTGCCGGATTTCATTCGACAGCCCGCGCACCCCATCGTAGTCGAGGTCGTCGGGCAGCGTCGTCGTCTCATTACGCCGGGCGCGCAGGATCTCCTGATCCTGTCGCGCCAGGTAGCCGCTGTACCGCGCGTTGATCTGCACCTGGTCCTCGATCTGTGCCGTCATCTCTTCGATTTCTGCCGGGTCGCGCTCGCGCGTGCCGACCGCGGTAATGCTCGTCAGCGCGTGGTAATCCAGTTCCGGTCGCCGCAGCAACTCGAGCGCCGTCTGCTCTCTCCGCAATGGCCCGCCGAGCTGCTTGCGATGGATGTCATCGAGCGCCTCGGGGTGGACGATCGTCGCGGCCAGGCGTGCCGTTTCCCGTTCGATGCGTTCGCGTTTCGTCGCGAAGAACTGCCAGCGGACCGAATCGACGAGGCCGAGTTCGCGGCCTTTTTCCGTCAATCTCAGGTCCGCATTGTCCTCGCGCAGCAGCAGCCGATACTCGGCACGACTCGTGAACATCCGGTACGGTTCCTGCGTGCCGCGCGTGATCAGGTCATCGACGAGTACGCCGATATAGGCCTCGTGGCGCTGCGGCGTCCACGGCGCTTCGTCGCGCGCCAGCAGCGCCGCATTGATGCCGGCGAGCAGGCCCTGCGCACCGGCCTCCTCGTAACCGGTCGTACCGTTGATCTGTCCGGCGAAAAACAACCCGCCGAGCACGCGCGTCTCGAGCGTTGGGCGAAGATCACGCGGATCGAAGTAGTCATACTCGATCGCATAACCTGGCCGGGTGATTCGCGCCGCCTCGAAGCCGGGTATCGTCGCGACGAATGCCTCCTGCGCATCAAACGGCAGGCTTGTCGAGATACCGTTCGGGTAGTACTCGGCCGCATCCAGCCCCTCGGGCTCGACGAACACCTGGTGCGACTGGCGATCGGCAAAACGCGTAATCTTGTCTTCGATCGACGGGCAATAGCGCGGACCGACGCCGTCGATGGCGCCGGTATACAACGGCGACCGATCGAGCGCCCCGCGAATGATCTCGTGGGTCGCGGCCGTCGTCTTGGTCAGGTAACACGGTAGTTGCCGCGGATGTTCCGACCGGCGGCCGAGAAACGAGAATACCGGCGTGGGCGTATCGCCATGCTGAACGCCCATGACATCGAAGTTGATCGTGCGACCGTCGATCCTGGGCGGCGTACCGGTCTTCAACCGGCCGACGCGAAACGGCAGCTCACGCAACCGGTCGGCGAGCCGAACGGATGCCGGGTCACCGGCACGGCCGCCGCTGTGATTCGACTGGCCGACGTGGATGCGTCCGCCCAGGAACGTGCCGACGGTCAGTACGACGGCCGGCGCATAAAAACGGATGCCGAGGCCCGTGACGACGCCGGTGATGCGATCGCCGTCCAGCAGCAGGTCATCGACATTCTGTTGAAACAACGACAGATTGGGCTGTTCGTCGAGCAGGTGCCTTATGGCCTGTCGGTATAACACGCGATCGGCCTGCGCGCGGGTCGCCCGCACAGCGGGGCCCTTGCTGGCATTCAGGATCCGAAAATGAATACCAGCGCGATCGATTGCGCGAGCCATCAGCCCGCCGAGCGCATCGATCTCGCGGGCCAGGTGACCCTTGCCGATGCCGCCGATGGCCGGATTGCAGCTCATCTGCCCGAGCGCATCGAGGCTCTGCGACAACAGCACAGTGCGCGCGCCGGCGCGCGCGGCCGCGGCCGCGGCCTCCGTGCCGGCGTGTCCGCCGCCGACGACGATGACATCAAAATGATTGTTCACGACATCCGTGGCCCTGATTGAACGGGCGGTCATTCTACCGTTTCACGGATACGCCGCGCGCGTCGCCCCACGCGGGCAGTTTAACGTAATCCGGGACCGGCCTCTTTGCGGATTGAATCACGGAACCGGCCGGGACGCCTTGACATCATGGGCCGTCTTTTTCAACGCATCACCCATGACGTGCCACTAACGCGCCAAGAATTGACGGCTCCCGAACCAGAGTCCGAAAACGGGCCTGCGCCCGACGGGGCGACGCCGATGGCGCAGTTCTGCATCGTCCTGACGGTGTATGCCGGCTGGTCTGCACTGGCTTGGCTCAGCGTAGCCGCCGGCACTTTGTTCATGGCCCAGCGCGCGGCCGGCATCATGCTGCTGGGCGTTGGCGCGACGAACATCCTGTTCTTCTTTACGGCACGCAGCAACGCGCTGCAACAACCGCCGATGGCAACCATCGCACTCGCGCAGTGTGTCGTGGGTATCGCCTGGGCCACGCTATTCGCGTTCATGAGCACCGGCGCCGGCGAACTGATCATCGGGATATACGCATCCATTGTGTTGTTCGCGGTGCTGCGCGTGGGGCGCAATACGCTGAACCAGATTGCCGTGTTCGCCGTCGTCAGCTATGCCGTCGTCAACCTCGTGCAGGCATTGTCGGGGGAACCGCCCGCCGTCACCGTTGCCGACCTGACGAAGATCCTGGTGTTTGCCGCCATCATGTTTGCTATCTCCGTCACCGGCGGGTACGTCCACCGGCTGCATCGCCGGCTGCAGTCAGAGCATGCAGAACTGCAGGCCCGGCTAAGCCGCGCGGACCAGGGAAATACCGCGCACTCGGTCCGGCGGCGTTACATTCTCGATATCCTGTCCCGCGAAAAGGGCCGAACGAATCGATCCAACGTGCCGTTTTGCATCTGCCTGTTTAACGCCGATATCGCGCCGACCCCCGGGTCTGACGATGACCCGGATCGTTTACGGGCCGCCGGCGCGGTCGAGGTGTTTATCCGCAATCAGTTACGCGACATGGATTCCCTGAATGCGACCGGTTTCCATGATTGCTTCGGGCCATACAGCGACACCGAATATGTCGCGATTCTGCCGCAAACCGGGTTAGCCGGCGCCGGCCGAACGGCCGAGCGCATACTCGCAGCGTGCAACAAAGAACGCGACGGCGAATTGCATGGCGTCACACTGTATTGCGGTATTGCCGAATACCGTCGCGGGGAATCGACAGCGGATCTGCTGGCGCGTGCCGATGATGCGCTCGGACGAGCGCGGCTTGCCAGCACCAGCCGTATTTGCAGCGCCGCAACACCGGCGCCGCGCCACGCAGAAATCGTCAGGCTGGAGCCGCGGCGCAGCTAGCGCGGAATCTCACCGGCTGGTTGAACGGATTTGCGCCGCGCTGGCGTGCAGCCTGCCGGCGAGCGCCGGCAGTGCAGACGATCGAACCCGTGTCAGATAACCGGAGTCATCCGACACGGGTCGACCATCAGGATATTTACTTCCCGGGAATTCTTACGTCCCGGCGGTCATTGATCCGAGACGACCGGTCGACAGGCTTTCCTCGATGGACTTGACGACCCAGCCATTCAGGTTCTCGTCCGGCAGAATCGCTTCGGGCTCGTTATAGAGCACGTCGTCCGGCCGGACCGACAGACGGCCGGCTTCGCCGATGATGTCCCGCTGGAACATATAGTCGTAAGCGACGTAGACCGAAATCAGAACATCCTTTTCTTTCTCGGCCAGCACCTGGTTGATCGCCTTTTTCGTCGGCTCGATCGAATAGTTGACGAGGTGGCCGCTCCACGCGGAGTTCACCATATCGATGCCGAGGTTCTCTTTCAGATGATTGCCGAGTTCGGCCATCAGCTCTTCCCATTGCTGGTTGAAGCCGGCATCGCCGTAGGCTGCCAGCGTCACACCATACTTGCTGCCGTCAGCACCTTCGGGCATCAGCGCCTTGGTCCGGCGCAGGATGTTGGTCTTCAGGAACTCGGTCGCGTCGATGGTCTGCAATAGCGTGACGCGAGCGCGCGGGCGATACACGGGCACGCCCTCCTTCGGCAACGATTCGAGCAGGTCGGAGTCGTTCTTCAGCCCGAGCCCGTTCGGCAAGTCCGCGTTGGTGTGGCCGCCGACCGTCAGGAACAGCGGCAATGCGATGACCTCATCGAAACCCTCGTCATCGAATGCCTTCATCTGTGTGGCGAGTGACGGCTCGGTATATTCGTTAAACGCCGTCTTCACGCCCTGCACGTTCGGCAGCGCGAGCAGCTGTTTTTTGACCTTGTTTTCGACATCGACGAGCATGTCGCGCCAGGCCTTTTGCTCGGAGCCGTGATTGATCAGCAACACGCCGATCTTCGGCCCGGCATCCTTGGCAGCCGCCACCTGTGTCGAATCCTTCGACTGGCCGCAGCCAGCGAGCATCAGCACCGATAGCACGGTGATACTCAATAGTGACCAAAACTTATTCATTTCATCTCCTCCTGCCGCAATTCGGCGTTACTCAGGCGACCGTCTGGCGCATTATGCGCTGACCGGCTGTCCCACCGCAGACGGACCCGGCCGTCCCGCAGCCTTGTGCCGCTGTTTCCCTGACTTCGATCTTGCCACAAACGCGATGCCGTCGAGAACTGCGCCGGTGGGACACAGCATGCGGCACCACAGCATCGGGTAATACGCGGACACGAGCACGAGTCCCAGCGACAGCCAGAACCACGGCGAGTCCATGATCTCGAGACCAAACAGGTCCGGGAACAGCTCGTAGCTCGCCCAGTCGCGCAGCCCGGTAAAGATACCGATGACCAGCGTAATCGTGATGGCCCAGCGCAACAGATCCAGCATGCGATTGGAAACCTTCAGCTTGCCGTGCCAAGGAATCAATCGCATCAGCACGCGCTGCACGTTGCCGTACGGACAAATGTAACGACAATACGAATTCGCATCCCAGATTGCGCTCAGCAACACCAACGCTGCGTAGATCCCGAGTATGTAGGACCAGGTGATGCCCAGGAACGGCTGCGTGAAGGTCGCGTACGTAAACGAGTTGTTATGCCAGAACCCGAGGTAGGCAATCGTGACGAGCCCGAACGCCAGGCTCAGTTTCGTGGATCGCCGGGCAAACTTGAAGAATGTCAGGACGAACAACAGCGAGATCAGCGCCGCGTCGATCATCCAGGTGCTCGGCAGAACGGGTATCGTCTCGAACCCGGCGGCCTGCGTATCGATATAGATTTCCAGCGGTGATTCGCGGGCGATGCTGACGAGATCGCTGACGCTGCGGGCGATGCCTTCGGTCGTCAGCGAAGCGCCGCTGACGATATCGACCTCGTAAGTCTGATCGTCGAGCGGCAGGCCCTGGAACTGCTCGTAGAAACCGGCATTCTCGATGTCCCGCAGATAACTTGTCGTTTCCATCGACTGCACGTGCGTGACCGAACGAATCAAGCCGTCCGCGCCGACCGCCATGCCGATATCGATCGGCCCGGCATAACCCTTGATGTATTTGTTCAGGCCGGTGTTCTCGAAATAGAGCTGCACGACCTGTCCGTCGGCGTTGCGCTCCTCCGTGAAATAGAGATCGAGTGCCGTCCTGAGCGTGACGCCATCCGGATTCATCGCATGACTCACGCCGTTCGCCAGTACCTGTTCGGCGACCTCCGCCGCGAGACCCGGGTTGGTGCGCGAGTCGCCGATGATGGCAAACAATGGACGGGGCTCTTCTTTCGCGGCCATGACGTGATGGTACGGATTGCGTTCCGAACTGCCGACGACGCCGAACTTTGGCGGGATAAATTCGTCACCGACGCGCACCGGTTCGCCAAAACCGGTCACGTGTTCCTCAAATTCAAACACCGGCGCCCGCTCAGCGAGCGGGCCGTTGACCCAGAAGTACATGAATGCCGCGCCCGCAATCAGCGTCAACCCGAATTTCTTCCACGGAAGCGGCAGGCTTGCAGTGTTGGTATTCATATTTGTCCGCGCTTCATGTCATTCTCGTCCGCGAATCAAAGTTCGCTGGCCGGGATGACCTTGCCGACAATGTCGCCGCCTGCGGCGTTCACCCGCACTACCGCGGCCACGATCTGCTGTTCGACCCAGGCGTTGATCTTCGGATCCGGCAAAACGGCCGTCGGCGCATAGCGTATACGCGATGCGGTCGGCACCGCATTCACGGCCGCCTCGATCGTGTTGACGTGGAGCTTCTCATCGATGCCGAGCAACACCGGCACGACGAGCACCTCTTCTTCGAGGTCGAGCACTTCGTTGATCGCTTTGACGACCGGCTCACCGGAATAGTCGACCAGATCACCGCAAAATGCGTAGGCCACCGTGTCCATGTCCGTCTTGATCTTCAGATAACGGCCGATGTTCTCCATCGTTTCCTGCATTTGCTGGCCGTAGGCCTGATCGCCGTAACCGACCAGCAGGACGCCCATGTCCTCGCCGTCATCGTCTTTCTGCAATTCCTGAACGCGGCGCAATACGTTTTTCTTCAGCGCGCCGCCCTCGTTCAGGGCCGGCGCGACGCTGACGCGGGTGCGCGGATAATAAATATCGTAACCCTCTTTCTCGAGCTGCTTGACCTGGCCCGCGTCCGAGCGCATGCCGATCAGGTAGGCCAGGTATTTATTCGACCGCGTCGATTCAGCGGCGATAAATAGCGGCACGATGATGACCTCATCGTAATTCGCCTTGTCGAAGGCGCGCAGTTCGTCGGCAATACTCGACTTCGGCTCGTCAATGAAAGCCAGGCGAAGATCGCCGACTGCGTCGTTGCCCGCCAGTGAGGTCCGGAGTTCATCGGCGAAGGTCTTGATCATGCCGTTCCATGTGGAAGACGTCGAACCGTGCGCGATCAGCAACACGCCGATGTTGACTTTGCCCTGCTCGGCCGGAGCCGGTCCGCTGTCGCAGGCCGTAAGCAATACGGCACTGACAAGTACAATCAGCGCCAGTCGAATGGTTGTTCCGATCAAGTTCTTCTCCTGCATTACCAGTTATTCGGCAAAAACTCCGGGGCGACGTCGCGCCATGCAAGCGCATCTCTCATCGCCGCCACTGGTTTTTCCCAACAATGTGAATTCGTCGCACCGCAGCCCCTTGCTTGGGCCAACCGGGCTTTCGTCCCCCTGTGCGCTCCGCGATTCTAACCGGGATCTCTTACCGAATCCCTTACAGGTCGTAACAAATTGTATCAGCCGCGATGCGTCGACCGCCCCGTGGAAGCACGGGATGTTACCGCTGTGCGTCATCGGGACTCCGCATAGTATTGATAGACACAAACTATTCCAATATGTTCACCGCATAGGTGTCCATCAGGTGAAGGGCGGTCGATCATGAATACAGCAATAAGAATAAGTGTCCTCAGCGTCGTCATGGCCGTATATATGGGCTGGGCGTTCCGTGGCATCGAATATGAGATCCAGGAAGCGGCACCGGCGCTGCTCGGTTTTGTCATCGCATTCATGCTCGGCGCGCTCATCGCGACACCGATCTACCGGCTCAAGAGCGGGCCTGATGCGGCGGCACTGGAGCGGTTCGCGTTCCGCGTCTGGGCCGTCACCGCGACCTTGGTCGCGATCGGCTGGATGGTCTTTTATGCCCGGGACGCAGCAGCAGCCGGCGAATTCCGCGACAACGTCATCATCGGCGGCGTGATCATGGCCGTACTCGTGACAGTGCTGAATTTCGTACTGGCCTATGCGCTCGATATGGGCATCGGCTATTTCATGCCCAAGCGACGGGGATCCTGATCAGGCCCGGGTTGCCGGGCGCTCGCTATTTGCCGATACAGAAAGCCGCGAATATCTCACCCAGCAGGTCATCGCTGGTGAATTCGCCGGTGATCTCGGCAAGGCAATTCTGGACCTGCAGCAGTTCTTCGGCCATTAGTTCGCCGGCCGCCTGGTCGAGCAGACATGAGCGGCCGGCTTCGAAGTGTTCACGCGCGCGACGCAGCGTCTCGACATGGCGCTGCCGGGCCGTGATCGTCTCACCCGCGTCGACCGAGTAGCCGACCGTCGCCTGGATGCGCGCTCGCAGTTCGTCGATGCCGTCGCCGTGCAGCGCGGACAGATGAATCGTGGCCGGATTATCGGCATCGATGCCCACACGCTCGCCGGTCAGATCGATCTTGTTCCGGACGATGGTATGCCCTCCGCTAACGCGGAGTCCGGCCGGCAGCTCGTTGACGAGTGATGCGGCCGTGGACGGCGGGTCGTTGGCCGCATCGATGACGATCAGCGCGTGATCAGCGGCGGCGATCTGTTGCCGCGCGCGGCGAATGCCTTCTTGCTCGACAACCCCCTCGCCTTCACGCAGCCCGGCCGTGTCGATGATGTGCACGGGCAGGCCGTCGATCTCGATGTTTTCGCGGACAACATCGCGCGTCGTGCCCGGCACATCGGTCACGATCGCCGCGTCGTAACCGGCAAGCGCGTTGAGCAGCGATGACTTGCCGGCATTGGGCCGGCCGGCGAGCACGATGTGCACGCCGTCGCGCAGCAGCCGGCCGTGCCGGACCGTGGCCTCGAGCCGGACGAATTCTGCCCGCACATCATCGAGCCGTTCGAGTAATGCCGCATCCTGCAGAAAGTCGATTTCTTCTTCGGGAAAATCGATCGCCGCTTCGACATGGATGCGCAACTGCGTGACTTTTGCATTCAACGTGAAGACCGCGGCGGAGAATTTGCCCTGCAACGCCCGCTGCGCCGCGCGCGCGGCCGTGGCCGAACCGCTGTCGATCAGGTCGGCAACGGCTTCGGCCTGGCTGAGATCAAGCTTGTCGTTGATGAAGGCACGGCGCGTGAACTCGCCGGGTTCGGCCCGTCGGGCGCCAAGCGCAACGACGCGCGCCACGAGCAGTTCGCTGATGACCGGGCCGCCGTGCGCGTGCAATTCGAGTACATCTTCGCCGGTGTATGAATGCGGCGCCGGGAACCAAAGCGCGATGCCGGTGTCGATCGGCTCGCCGTCGGCATCGAGAAAAGGCCGCAACGCTGCATAACGCGGTTCCGGCAAACTGCCGATCAGTGGCTGCGCAATCCCGGCAACAGCTGCGCCGGAGATGCGCACGATGGCGACGCCACCACGACCGGCCGCCGTGGCGCGGGCCACGATCGTGTCTTTGGGTTGTGGCCGGGCGACGGACATTGCAACCGATTCTGTCGCCGTGACGAGCGCGCGGCCCGTGCCGCGTCAGTCCGCTCCGAGCAGCTTGTTAATCCGCCACTGTTGCGCCATGGACAGCACCGAGTTCGTCAGCCAGTACAGCACGAGCCCGGCCGGGAAGAACGCGAACATGCCCGTGAAGATCACCGGCAGAAACTGCATGACCTTGGCCTGCATCGGATCGGGAGGCGGCGGATTGAGTCGCTGCTGAAAGAACATCGCCGCGCCCATCAGCAACGGCAGGATGAAAAACGGATCGCGCGTGGACAGGTCGGTGATCCACAGCATGAACGGTGCCTGGCGCATTTCGACGCTCTCGAGCAGCACCCAGTAGAACGCGATGAAGAACGGAATCTGGATCAGCATCGGCCAGCAGCCGGCCGCCGGATTCACCTTTTCACGCTTGTACAGGTCCATCATCGCCTTGCTCAGCGCCTCGCGATCGTCCTTGTGCCGCTCCTGCACGGCCTTGAGACGCGGCGCGATCTTGCGCATCTTGGCCATCGATCGCCCGCTCTTCTCGGTCAGCTTGTAGAAGACCAGCTTGATCATCAGCGTGACGATGATGATCGTCCAGCCCCAGTTGCCGATGAAATCGAACACCGTCTGCAACAACCAGAACAGCGGTTGCGCCAGGATCGTCAGCATGCCGTAGTCGACGGTCAGCGTCAGACCGTCGGCCACTTCGGCCAGCTGCGACTGCAATTTCGGGCCGACGAACAGCGTCGATGCAAACGTCGCGCGTTCACCCGGTGCGATGCTGGTTGCCTCGGTGTCGATGGCTCGCAGCAGCGTATTCCGGCCGTCATACGAACCGGCGTATTTGCGCGTCTGGTCGTCGGACGGAATTGCGGCCGCCAGGAAGTGGTGCTGAATCGACGCGATCCAGCCGCCGGTGATGACCTGCTCGAACGGTTCTTCAATCAGGTCGTCAGCATCGAGTTTTTCGTATTTTTCCCCGTCATAAACGACCGGCCCGACGAACGAATATGTATCGACGTTAAACATCGACCGTTCCGGCGGCAAATGCCGGCGGCGGATTTGCAGATAACTGACGGCCCGATACGGCGCCGCACTGCCGTTGTCGATCGCCTGTTCCAGGTCGATTGCATAACTGCCACGGCGGAATCGATAGCGCTTGGTTCCCGACACACCTTCGGCGCCAGACCAGTTCAGCGTGACGACGAGCTCATTCTTGCCGGGGGCCAATACGTAGTCCATGCGACCGGTCGTGAAAACGGCCAGGTGATTCGGTTCCGGCGCGCCGTCGAGTGAGCGCAAACCCGCATCGAAGACGAAAATCGATTCCGGATCGCCCGACAACAGGCGCACTGGTTCGTTCGGCCGGTCCTTGGCAACCGGGTACGTCGGCAACGCCGCCGACTGCAGGTCGCCGCCGGCGAGGTTAATCCAGACATCGAGCACATCGGTACGCACGCGCACCAGGTCCGGAGTCGGCTCGGCCTGAGGCGTTGGAAGCGCAGCCGATGCATCGGCTGCGCCGTTCGGGGATCGGGCGGGGGCGGCGCTGGCGGGCAGTTGCGGCAGGTCATCGGTGGCCGGCAATGCATCGGTCGGTGCAGCCACCGATTCGGTCGGCGCATTGACCGGCGTCGGCGCATAGTCCTTCTGCCAGGCTTGCAGCGTTAACCAGCAGAGCGTTCCGAACCCTACCCACAGCACCAGTCGGATGTTATCCATAAATCTCAGTCACTACGTTTTATTCGCCCGGGATTCATTCACCCGAGTGTCGGTCGCGCGGGCCACGGCCCGCCAATGTTCTTCCAGGCTCGCGAATATTTCGGCATTGCGCGCTGCAACTGCCCGGCCGCCCGCCATGATAACGATGTCGACGCCGGTTAGCTGTTTTTTTGCCAGACGGAAACTCTCCCGGACGATCCGTTTAAGCCGGTTTCTGTCGACGGCGCGGCGTACGCGTTTCTTCGCAATCGCCAGGCCCAGCCGCGGATAACCGAGGTCATTCGTGTGATACAGCACGGTAAAGTGCCCATCCCGGGACCGCCGGGCCGATTTGAACACGCGGTCGAAATCTGCCGCTTCCGTCAGGCGATTGCGCCGCGGAAACACCGGCGCGTCGATGAGCAATGCATCGATCGGGATAATTGAGTCGTTTTGGGCCACAGCGCGAGCTGGTGAACAGCGCCGCGCCGGGGAAATCGCCGTCCGGATGACGGCTGATACGCGACGTCGCGGTTGCCGACCTAGCGAGAGAGCTGTGCCCGCCCTTTCGCGCGGCGACGCTTGAGAATCAGGCGGCCGGCGCGAGTGGCCATGCGTGCCCGGAAACCATGTGCGCGTTTGCGTTTGAGCTTGCTGGGTTGATACGTGCGTTTCATGGGCCTGATTACCAGCCGGCAGGCGCTGGTCTGACGTAAAAAGAGCGCGAAGCGTACGCACGCCCGGGAGCCCTGTCAATAGCGACTGCTCCTGTGGATAACTCTCGGGAAGCGGTATAGACTTTGGCGTCTGGATCTAATTGACAATCAAGAGCCCCCGGGAATTCTATCGTGCAGGCCTCCGTCTGGAATCGCTGCGTCCGTCAGCTTCGCTCCGATTTGTCCGAGCAGCATTTCAACACGTGGATCCGGCCCCTGCAGGCCGTCGAGGACAGCCTGACACTGCGGCTGCTGGCGCCCAACCGGTTCGTCGTTGATTGGGTGAACCGCAACTGCATGGAGACCATCACCTCGCTGGTCGCTACTAATGGCGCCGAAAAGCCCGTCATCGTCAGTATCGAGGTGGGCAGCCGGGGTGGTCGCGACGAGGTCCGGGCGCAGCCGGCAGGTCCGACCAAAACGCCTTCCGGCGCCTATATCGGCGGCAAACTCAATCCCGACTATACGTTTGACCGCTTTGTCGAGGGTAAAAGCAACCAGTTGGCCCGCGCGGCGGCATCGCAGGTTGCCAGTAGTGCCGGGCAGGCCTACAACCCGCTGTTTATTTACGGTGGCGTCGGCCTTGGCAAGACCCACTTGATGCACAGCATCGGCAACCTGATCGTCGAGCAGAATCCGGCCGCCCAGGTGGCCTACGTTCATTCCGAGAAATTTGTCGGCGACATGGTCAAGGCGCTGCAACACAATACGATCAACCAGTTCAAGCAGGCCTACCGGTCGCTCGACGCGCTGTTGATCGACGATATTCAGTTTTTCGCCGGAAAAGAGCGCTCTCAGGAAGAATTCTTTCATACTTTCAATGCATTAATAGAGGGTCAGCAGCAAATCGTGCTGACCTGCGACCGCTATCCGAAAGAGGTCGACGGCCTCGAGGAGCGGCTCAAATCGCGGTTCGGCTGGGGCCTGACCGTCGCCATCGACCCCCCGGAGCTCGAAACGAGCGTCGCCATCCTGATGAGCAAGGCTGCCGCGGCACGGATCGAATTACCGGAGGAAGTCGCTTTTTTCATTGCCCAGCGGATCCGGTCGAATGTCCGGGAACTCGAAGGCGCGTTGCGGCGGGTGATCGCCACGTCGGCCTTTACCGGTCGCCCGATTACGCTGGAATTTGCTAAAGAAGCGCTCAAAGACCTACTGGCGTTGCAGGAAAAACTCGTGACGATCGATAACATTCAGAAAACCGTTGCCGAGTATTTCAAGATTCGAATTTCCGATCTGCTGTCGAAAAGCCGACGCCGATCAATCACGCGACCCCGACAGATTGCGATGAGCCTGGCCAAGGAATTAACAACCCATAGCCTGCCGGAAATTGGTGACGCCTTCGGTGGTCGTGATCACACCACTGTTTTGCATGCCTGTCGCAAGGTCAAGTCATTGCGTGAAGCGGACAACCGGATCTCTGAGGACTATCAAAACCTGTATAGGACAATGACGAGATAACCTATGAGTAACGTGTGCAAGAACCGATGAGGAACCGGTAACATCTTGTGGACAAACACTACGCTGGTTTTTCGACACAGGTTATCAACAGGCGATACAGTGTTGGTGAGGCCTCATACACACCGGAAAAAACAGTTTAATTGTTTGATTTTAAAAGATAAAATAGAGTTACCAGAACCTCGGTTCGTGCTTAATAATAACTATAATCTTATATATATATAGATTAATTAATTACAGGGGTTACGAATGAATTTCTCTACCTCGAGGGAATCTCTGCTCAGACCGCTGCAGGCTGTTATCGGTGTCGTAGAGCGGCGGCAGACGATGCCAATCCTGTCGAATGCTTTGTTGCAGGTCCGCGATGGATGTTTGTCGTTGACGGCAACAGACCTGGAAGTTGAACTGGTTGCCGAGAGCGCCGTCGATGAAATCAAGGTCGATGGTGAAGTGACGGTGCCGGCGCGCAAGCTGCTCGATATTTGTCGAGCACTGCCGGATGAAGCGACGGTCAGGGTGCAGCTTGACGGTGATCGCATGGTCGTCCGATCGGGACGCAGTCGTGTTGTGTTGGCAACATTGCCGGCGGCCGATTTCCCGGTTATCGAGGACATCGAGGCGAATCGAGAAATTTCGATCGGCCAGAAACAATTTCATAAATTACTCGACAAGACCCACTTTTCGATGGCCCAGCAGGATGTGCGGTACT